>CAZLWX010000021.1:18714-31891 GCA_964563295.1 uncultured Roseivirgaceae bacterium
ACACAACACGCCTTCAATTGGGTGTGGTGAGAGCGCAGGAGTCATATCCGCCCTTGAGGGCGGACGGGGGTTCAACTCCCCCCGCCCTACAATCTCCCTTCCACTTAGCAAAATAGAAATTCATTGTTGCTTGTTCTTGCGCAAGTTTTATTTTTGCCTGCCCTAATTACTTTATGCTTGAGCGTTGGATCGATCAAATCTCCCGGGAATTCTCGTTACAGAAAAAGCATGTCGCCGCCGTAGCCGAAATGCTCGGCGAAGGCGCAACCATTCCATTTTTGGCTCGCTACCGTAAGGAGCGTACGGGAAGTCTGGATGAAGTCATGATTGCCGGAATCCGCGATCGACTAGAACAGCTGCGTGAACTCGACAAGCGGCGCGAGGCTATTATCGTTTCGATCGAGAAGCAAGGTCTGCTCACTCCCGGTCTAATGCAATCGGTGGTAGCCGCGGCAACCATGGCCGAACTCGAGGACATTTACCTGCCTTACAAACCAAAACGCAAGACTCGAGCCACGGCCGCCCGCGAAAAAGGTCTGGAGCCTCTCGCCCAGCGGATATTTAATCAGGAAGACTTCGATGTGGAAGCCTCCGCGACGACATTTGTCGATAACGAGAAAGGCGTGACGAACTCTTCGGAAGCGCTGGACGGCGCCCGTGACATCATCGCGGAATGGGTGAGCGAAAATCCTACGACCCGAAAAAACATCCGCGCTCTGTTTTGGCAGAAAGGCATCATCGAGTCCAAAGTGCTGAAAGGCAAGGAGACCGAAGGTCAGAAATTCAAGGACTACTTCAATTGGAATGAGCCGATATTGAAAACGCCATCACACAGACTTCTTGCGCTTCGGCGAGGTGAGAAAGAAGGGATACTTTCCCTTGACATCGCTCCCCCTGAGGAAGAGGCCATGTTGATGCTCGAGCGTCAGTTTGTATCAACGTCGGGCGGGACGGCAACTCAGTTGAAGGTGGCCTTGTCAGACTCCTATAAGCGCCTGCTCAGACCTTCCATCGAAACCGAGATCCGGATGGAGAGCAAGATGAAGGCTGACGAGGAAGCCATCCGTGTATTCTCATCGAACCTCAAAGAGTTACTATTGAGCCCGGCCCTGGGTCAAAGAACGGTGATGGGCATTGACCCGGGATTCAGGACGGGCTGTAAAGTCGCGTGCCTGGACCGTCAGGGCAAGTTGCTGCACTATGAAACAATTTTTCCTCAAAAGAGTCCTTCGAATGCCGCTGTTTCCATCCGGAAGCTGGTCGAACAGTTCTCTATCGAGGCTATTGCTGTTGGCAATGGCACCGCTGGGCGTGAAACAGAGCTATTCGTGAAATCCCTCGGCCTGAGTCATAGCATCGTTTTGGTGATGGTCAATGAGAGTGGTGCATCGGTGTATTCGGCGTCAGAGGTTGCGCGCGAAGAGTTCCCCGACCAGGACCTCACCGTACGAGGAGCCGTGTCTATCGGCCGGCGGTTGATGGACCCGCTGGCTGAGCTCGTGAAAATTGACCCGAAGTCGATTGGTGTAGGACAATATCAGCACGATGTTGACCAGGGCCGGTTGAAGCAGGGGCTCGATGATGTCGTCCTGAGCTGTGTTAACTCTGTTGGCGTTGAAGTGAATACGGCGAGCAAAGAATTGCTCTCTTATGTGTCGGGTCTAAATCAATCCCTGGCAAGGAACATCGTCGACTATCGGAACGCCAATGGACCGTTTCGCGATCGCGAGTCGCTTCTCAAGGTGCCGAGGCTGGGCGAGAAAGCGTTTGAGCAAGCCGCAGGGTTCTTGCGAATACGGGATTCATCCAATCCTCTTGATTCCAGCGCTGTCCATCCCGAGACGTACAATATTGTCAACGCCATGGCTGCGGATGCCGGTTGTAGTGTCGTTGAACTCATGACCAGTGCCGACTTGAGAAAGAAGCTGGATCTCAACCGTTATGTTACAGATACGGTTGGCTTGCCAACCTTGACCGACATTCTTCGCGAGCTCGAGAAACCCGGACGCGACCCACGAGAAACATTTGAAGTTTTTAGCTTCACGGAAGGCGTCAACACGATTGCCGATCTGAAGGTGGGTATGAAATTGCCTGGAATCGTCACCAACATCACAAACTTCGGCGCTTTTGTGGACATCGGCGTTCACCAGGACGGGTTGGTTCACATCAGCCAGTTGTCTGACCAATTTGTCAAAGACCCGCACCAGGTCGTAAAGGTTCAGGACAAGGTTACCGCCACGGTTGTTGAGGTCGATGTGGCACGGAAAAGGATCGGACTATCGATGAAGCGTGATCCGTTCGCGCAGGCCCTGTCGGAAAAACCACCTCGCCGAAAGCATACCAAACAGGAAAAGACCATTAGCATGGAAGAGAAGCTCAACATGCTATTGAACAAATACAAGAAATAACAAGCAGGATTTACTATCAATAATATGCTACCTGTACACAACCCGACCGAGACCGCCAGCTGGCGAAAGCTGGAGATGCTCTTCCTCACGCTTCAGGCTACACGCCTGCACGAACTATTTGAGGAGGACCCGGATCGATTCAAAAAGTACAGCCTGCAATTTGAAGATATCCTGGTCGACTTCTCAAAAAACATCATCAATGATGAAGGGGTCAAGTTGCTGGTGGAACTAGCCAACGAAATAGAGCTTGGTGAGGCCATCCATGCCATGTTCAGCGGGGAAAGGATCAACCGAACGGAAGACCGCGCGGTACTTCACACTGCCCTGCGCAATCGTTCCGGCGACCCGGTCTTGTGCAACGGGGAAGACGTAATGCCTGAAATCAATCGCGTGCTTGACCAGATGAAGGAATTCTCTACAGCCATCCTCACGGGAACATGGAAAGGCTATTCCGGAAAAGCGATCACCGACATCGTTAACATCGGTATCGGAGGGTCCGATCTTGGGCCCTACATGGTGACCGAGGCCCTGAAACCCTATTGGACCACCGTGACGCCGCACTTTGTTTCCAACGTTGACGGCACGCACCTGGTGGAAACGGTCAAGACACTCGATCCGGAGACGACCTTGTTCATCATTGCGTCCAAGACGTTCACGACGCAGGAAACGATGACCAATGCAGCATCTGCCAGACAATGGTTTCTCGACAAGACCAATGGAGAGGGCGTTGTGGCCAAACATTTCGTCGCTGTATCCACGAACTCGAAAGAAGTGACTGCGTTCGGGATTGCTCCCGAGAACATGTTTGTATTTTGGGATTGGGTCGGAGGCCGATATTCCCTTTGGTCATCGATCGGACTTTCAATCTGCTGTACGATCGGGTTCGACAATTTCGTGAAGATGCTCGAAGGAGCTCATGCGATGGATCAGCACTTCAGGACTCAGCCCTTCGAGAAAAACATTCCCGTCATTCTTGGGCTCCTGGGAATCTGGTACAACAATTTCTTCGGCGCCTCATCAGAAGCGATCCTCCCCTATGATCAATACCTGCACCGTTTTGCTGCGTACTTCCAGCAAGGCAACATGGAAAGCAACGGAAAGTCGGTTGACCGAGATGGCGCACCTGTTATTTATCAGACGGGTCCAATCATCTGGGGCGAGCCCGGCACCAACGGCCAGCACGCTTTCTATCAACTCATTCACCAGGGAACAAAATTGATTCCCTGCGATTTTATCGCTCCTGTTTTCAGTCATAATCCGATTGGCGACCACCACGAGAAATTGTTGTCTAACTTCTTTGCGCAAACCGAAGCATTAATGAACGGCAAATCACGCGAAGATGTAGTGCGTGAGTTGCAGGCGGCCGGCATGAGCGCCGACGACATCGACTTTCAAGCGCCCTATCGGGTCTTCGACGGAAATCGACCGAGTAACAGCATCCTGTTCCGTCAACTTACACCACGTACACTCGGTTCGCTTATCGCGATGTATGAGCACAAGATTTTCGTTCAGGGTGTGATCTGGAATATTTACAGCTTCGATCAATGGGGAGTGGAACTTGGCAAGGTGCTGGCAAAGAAAATTCTTCCGGAGCTCGCGAACGCTGAAGAGACAACCGCCCACGACGGCTCTACCAACGGGTTGATCAATTATTTCAAACGTTTGAAATTCAGTTGATTAATTTGGTCATTGTAAAGTAGGGGTCATCCGTTATTTTTGGGGATTCTACGACTTAATGGAGAATAATATTCGGAAGATCGGGCTGTTCACTTCAGGTGGCGATGCTCCGGGAATGAATGCCGCGATCCGGGCCGTGGTTCGTGCATGCACCTACTACAAGAAGGAGACATTCGGCATTATGCGTGGCTACGAAGGGATGATTGAAGGTGACTTTGTGAAATTGGGCGCGCGGTCGGTGGGCAATATCATCCAGCGCGGTGGAACCATTCTCAAGTCAGCGCGAAGCAAGGAGTTCCGAACTCCGGAAGGGCGCAAAAAAGCTTTTGAAAAGATTCAAGCACAAGGAATCGATGCGCTGGTTGCTATCGGAGGGGATGGCACGTTCACGGGACTTCATAAATTCTACGAAGAGTATAACGTTCCTGCCATCTGCATTCCCGGAACCATTGACAACGATCTTCCGGGAACAGATTACACCGTTGGATACGATACGGCAACGAACTTCGCCGTTGAAGCCATTGATCGCATCCGCGATACCGCATTGTCGCACAACCGACTTTTCTTTATCGAGGTGATGGGACGCAATTCAGGCTATATTGCAATCAACAGCGGAATTGCCGGTGGAGCAACAGCCATTATTATACCGGAAGAAGACCAGACCTTCGACCAGTTCTACAGTCTCCTCGGCGCGGAAAAAGACACCAGCAAGAAATCAAATCTCGTAGTCGTCGCTGAGGGATCACGATTGGGCGATGCCAATACTCTTGCCCGCAAGGTTGCGGAACGATCTTCTTACTTTGATATCAAAGTAACCATCCTGGGGCATCTTCAACGCGGCGGTGCACCTACCTATTTCGACCGCGTTTTGGCCAGCCGTATGGGAATAGCGGCTGTAGAGGGCCTCATTGATGGCAAGAAGGACGCGATGGTTGGAATCATCAATGGCAAGATCGTTTATAATGATTTTACATCCATCATGTCGAGGGCGCGCGACATTGATGAAGAATCGCTTCGCATTGCGAAGATCCTGTCAATTTAATCTAGAGACCAAGAAATGAAAGAGCTTACCATTGGCATCGACATCGGAGGAACAAATACCAAATTCGGCATTGTCGATAAGACGGGACATGTAGTTTTCCAGGGCCGTATCTCCACCGCCGAGCACGTCGAATTCAGAGACTACTTTAAAGCATTGGCTGCCGCAGTAAGGAAAGGCATAGAATCAATCCAGGGCGAATACAAATTACTTGGCATTGGCGTAGGCGCCGCTAACGGGAACTATTATAAGGGCACGATTGAACGCGCAACCAATCTGAAATGGAAGGGCATCATTCCCCTAGCCGACATGTTGAAGGAGGAGTTCGATATGCCGGCGATCGTCACCAACGACGCGAACGCAGCCGCGGTTGGTGAGATGGTGTACGGAGCAGCCAAGGGCATGAAAGATTTTATTGTGATCACACTCGGCACGGGTCTGGGCTCGGGCTTTGTCGCTAACGGCATGCTACTGAATGGCAAACACGGAATCGCTGGCGAAGTAGGGCACACGTCGGTGAATCCGGCAGGGCGATTCTGCAATTGCGGCAAACGCGGCTGTCTCGAAACCTATGTCTCCGCCACCGGTATTAAGCGAACCGTGTACAAACTCCTGGCCGACCATCTCGAACCCAGCGAACTCAGGGGAATCAGCTTTGACAATCTTAACACGAAGATGATAACGGAGGCGGCCATTCGGGGCGATATTGTAGCACTCGCCGCCTTCGAATATACCGGAAGGATTCTGGGCATGAAGCTCGCAGAAACCGTCGTTCACACGGATCCCGAAGCTATATTTCTTTTCGGCGGCCTTTCCCTGGCCGGCGATCTCATCTTCAAACCCACGATCAGGCACATGGAGGCTAACCTGATGCCGCTGTTCCGCGGGAAAGTAAAAGTGCTCCCGTCTGGACTGCAGAATCAGGCGGCACCCATACTTGGTGCCAGCAGCCTGGTTTGGAACCACCTCGAGAATGTCGCCCGCCTCCAATCCGCAACGCCCCAGCCCGCGACCACCGGCTCACCTCACTGATGGCTGATCAGCCGCCCCACCCTTGCGGGCAGGCATGCAATTAGTACAGCCGTTGTATTTAACGGCCATCATGCGCTGGTTCCTGATCATATTCCTTTGCTCTGCCATTACTGCCGCTTCGCAGGACAACGAGCGCAACCGCAAACCTGAAATCACCGGCCAGCGAGAAATTCAGACTGACGAGGATGAACCGGTTGAAATCCAGATCACCGACCTCTACGTGAAAGACCCCGACGACTGGTGGTTTCCTTTTGGATTCACCATGCAGCTGTACGAAGGGAAGAACTATACGCTCGACGGCAACACCGTGATTCCGGATCAAAACTTTAACGGAATCCTTACCGTGCCAGTCACCGTGAACGATGGTGAAGACGACAGCAAAAAATTTGACCTCAAAGTCGACGTGGAGCCTATAAACGACCTGCCCGTTATTACAGGACAGTCCGACATCATCACCCAGGAAGGACAACCCGTGACCATCCGCCTCGAACATCTTTCAGTCACAGACCCGGACAGTGACTATCCTGGCGACTTTCTACTCATCATTCACCCATCAACCGATGGACGCTACACGGTATCAGGCACTACTGTTACGCCGAACTTCGGAACTACAGGCCAACTCGGTGTGATGATCCATGTCAACGATGGATTGGACAACTCATTACCTTTTGAGCTTATCGTAAACGTGTTGCCCGCCAATCGTCCACCCGTCATCGTTGGACAAGTGGATGTCGGGATTAATGAAGACGACCATTACCAGATCGGCTTCGAAGACATCACCGTTCAGGATCCCGACAACGATTATCCGTCCGATTTTGCGATCCGTGTATTGCCGGGCGAAAACTATTCAAGCTCGGAAAACGACATAACTCCTCAAAAGGACTTCTTTGGCGTCCTGGCGGTCAATGTCGTGGCGAATGACGGCACAAGCGATAGCGAGGTATTTCCGTTCAGGATCGATGTTGCTCCGGTGAATGACCCTCCGGTAATCTCGAATCTTGAGGACGCAGCCCTGGAATACGAGCAGCAAGGTACATTGATCATTACTGAAGAAATCCGCCTTTCAGACTCCGACAATGAGACCTTGATCGGCGCCACTGTCGCGTTTCAGGCTGATCGATATCTGCCGGGAGTCGATGGGCTGGAATGCGTTCCTCCGGTACCGGGAATCACGGCAACATTCGACGTCGCACAGGGCATCTTATTACTTAGTGGAGTTGCGAGCTGCGATGAGTATCAGCAGGTCCTTCGCTCGGTGCGGTACAGTTTCCGGGACGAAGCTGGAATAGCTTTTCAAAACAAGATCATCATTTTCACAGCCTCGGATGGCGAAGCTGTAAGTCAGCCCGCGCGGCGGATTATCGGCGGCCCGGAGGTCATGATTGATCTTGACATACCGACCGCTTTTACACCAAACGGTGATTTGACAAACGACACGTGGAAGATTACGCCACTGGAAACTTATGGTGAGTTGAACGATCCAATCGTGCGCGTCTACAACAGGTTAGGTTATTTGCTCTTTGAGTCCTCGGGCTTCGAACGCGAATGGGATGGGCGCGTTAATGGTCAACTCCTGCCATCAGACACCTACTTTTATACCATCGATTTCCGGAGCCCGGCAACCAGGAAAACGTTTAAGGGTGTGGTTACTATTTTGCGCTGAGTCCCCCCTATTCAACTTTCACTCCGAGGTTGTCGCCCAGCAGCCAGAACTGCTTTTTCCATTCGGGCGTGCGGCCATTGTCATCGGCGATCTGGCGCGAAATCTCAAAGAAGAGATTCTGACTGCGATACAAGTTCGGCCTGAGATTGAATTTAACCATCAGGGGGAAGAGCCGGTTTAAGCGCTCAATACGTTTGTAGCTATCACCTTCGGCCGCAATGCGCTTAAGTTCCTTAAAGATGCTGTCGCCAGCGAAACGCTCGACCTTGCCGGGATCTTCAATCCGGAGATCCCATTTCACCAGCTCGCTCATGATACGCTCGACTTGACGAATGTTGATCTTGTCTGTCTGAAAGCATTTGACCAGGTCGGCATTCAGTATGTACTCGAACGAAGTCTTATAAGCATTGGGGATGGGAATGCCGTTGTGGTGCAGCGCTACGACCAAAGGGTAGTCGCGGTTGTAAATTCGCCGAAGCGATTCCTCCAGGTCAAGCATGCTCTGCTGGGTGATGAAGTTGAACACTTTACGTTTTTCATCCTGGAACAGCTGCCAGATCGTGTATTTTTCGGGACCGAAGTATGTTTGCATCAGTCCGATGATATCACCCAGTCTGCCCTCTTCAAAGGCATTAATCATGCGGACCTGCATGCTGGCGAATTTTTCCTCCTCCATCTCGAGCGAAATGTTGCCGATGATATTGTGTTTTCCCATGTAGATCACGGCGAATGCAAACCGCTTCTCCGACCTGGTGACGTTCGATTTCACCCGTGTAATCCCGAGAACCAACTTCTGTTCGCCGGCTTCTTTTCTGACAAAGACCTCATTTGCCGTTGTGTAGTTGTACACAGGGAAAGCATCGGGGTCGTCCTCAAAGATGCTCGACACGGCGTAGTGCATGCCCACGCGTTGTAAGTTGATTTTTGACGGAAGGACAAACTTATTATAGATGATAGAAGCGTTCTGAAGGCCTGGTACGTTGCTCGGCACATCCTCCAGCCTCCTCCTGAATTCCATTTCAAGGTTGTCATCATTGATCTGGCTCACGAGTTGCATCGCGCGGCAGGCATATTGCATGATCTGCGTTGTTTCAATGCCGGAAACTTCATCAAAGAACCACCCGCAACTGGTGTACATGAGCATGGCGTTGCGCTGTACTTCCATCAACCGAAGGGCATGACTGGGTTCGACGTTCCGGGTGCAATGGTCACGCAGGAATTTCCGGATGTTCTCGTCATTGCGCTTCAGAATCACATTAATGTAATCATTTCGAGCTTCCCACGGGTCGCGAAGAAATTCCGACGCCTCACGTTCAAATATCTTTTCTAATTCAAAGCGCAGCCAGTCCAGAGTCTCCCGTAGAGGTTTGCGCCAACGCTGATGCCAGTTGGGTTTACCACCCGTGTTGCAGCCACAGTCATTCCTCCACCGTTCGACCCCATGGGCGCAACTCCAGGATGTATTCTCATGTATGAGCGCCTCATACTCGGGAGCATGTAGCGACAGGAACTGCGAATAGTTGGTAAGGTCATACGATTTGCTGCGCTCGATGAAATCCAGGCAGAACGCCAGGGCCATATCACCGTGCTTATGATGGTGTCCGTAAGTCTCACCATCAGTGGCGATGTGTGCCAGTTGTGGCTCAGGACTCGCCGAATCCAGGCTGGCAACAAGGCTCTCGGCGAATTTCCTGCCATCGTTGAGCAAGCCACTGAAGGCTACCGACTGGGAAATTTCACCATTATAGAAAAACAGGATTATGGATTTCCCGGAAGGAAGATTAAGGACATAAGGCCTTCTCGGATCAATGGGTTTCTGTCCGGTGTTGACCCAGGCCCCGTCTCCAATCCGCCTGAACGAACGCGCCTGGCTTGGAGCCAGAATGGTGAATCGTATTTGGTGCGATGCCAGCAGCTCCAGCGTTTCAATGTCGACAGCAGTCTCCGCGAGCCACATACCTTCAGGCTTGCGACTGAATCGATATTCAAAATCGCGTATACCCCAAATGATCTGCGTCTCCTTGTCCCTGCGCGTAGCCAGGGGCATGATGACATGATTGTACACCTGGGCGAGGGCCGATCCATGACCGCCGAAGTTGACCATGCTGTCGCGGTCGGCCTGCAGGATAGCCTCGTAGGTTTCAGTGTCGTAGTGCTCCATCCACGATAGCAGCGTCGGGCCAAAATTGAAGCTCATCCGGGAATAGTTGTTCGTGATCTTCTTGATCACTCCCTTGCTGTCGAGGATACGCGAGGCGGTATTCGGCCCGTAACATTCCGCGGTGATGCGCTCGTTCCAGTCGTGGTAAGGGTGTGCCGAATCCTGAACCTCTATCACTTCCAGCCAGGCATTTTCACGTGGAGGTTGATAAAAATGCCCGTGGATACAAATATATTTTTTCAAAAATCAGCGGGATTATGCGATAAGACTTCGTTTCGATGGCGGTAGCAAGCACGCGGCGACCCTATGTTCCTATGTCATCAAGCTCGAACTCGACTATTTCCTGTTCGAGTTTGAGCACGGTTACACCGAGTGGGGGTAAAGTTAAAGAAACGGAATAATCCCTGCCATGAAATTTTACAGGCGAGGTGACCAACAGGCCACCATTCAATACTCCACTCCCGCCGTAGCGCAGGGCGTCTGAGTTAAAGATCTCTTTCCATCGTCCACGGGAGGGCACACCGATCCGGTAATGTTGCCGCACTTCGGGAGTGAAATTGCAAACGACGATCAGCACATCCTCACGGGCGTCCCCTTGCCGCTGAAAGGCTATAACGCTGCTCTCCCGGTCGGCATAGTCTATCCACTGGAAGCCGCGATGATCGAACTGATATTGATACAAGGCCGGCTCTGACCGGTACAGGTTATTGAGGTCTCGGAGGGTATGGCTTATACCCTGGTGCACAGGATATTCAAGCAAGTGCCAGTCGAGGCTTCGATCGTGATTCCACTCCGCACTCTGCCCGAACTCGCCCCCCATGAAGATCAGTTTGCTGCCGGGATGCATGAACATATAACTGAAGAGCAATCGAAGGTTAGCGAACCGGCGCCATTCGTCGCCCGGCATTCGGCCGATCAGCGAACCTTTCCCGTGTACAACCTCATCATGCGACAGGGGCAGCATGAAATTCTCCGTGAACGCATACATGATACTGAATGTGATCTCATTCTGATGATACTTGCGGTGCACCGGATCAAGTTTGAAGTAGTGAAGTGTATCGTGCATCCAGCCCATCATCCATTTCTGGCCGAACCCCAGTCCTCCCAGGTATGTCGGTTTTGAAACGCCCGTCCACGATGTCGATTCTTCTGCGATGGTAGTCGCATCAGGGAAATGGCCATAAACAACCTCATTCATTTCCTTCAGGAACGTGATCGCTTCGATATTCTCGTTGCCGCCGTATTGATTGGGAATCCACTCCCCTGCCTTGCGCGAATAGTCGAGATACAACATTGATGCAACGGCGTCAACACGCAGGCCGTCGACATGATATCGATCAAGCCAGAACAATGCGTTACTGATCAGGAAACTGCGCACCTCATTGCGTCCATAATTGAAAATATAACTCTTCCAGTCCGGATGAAAGCCTTTTCTCGGGTCCTCATGCTCGTACAGAAAAGTTCCGTCGAACTTGTATAGTCCATGAACATCTCCCGGAAAATGAGAAGGCACCCAGTCCAGGATCACGCCAATACCTGCCTGATGAAAACAATCGATCATGTACATCAAGTCCGAGGGACTTCCGTAACGACTTGTGGGAGCAAAATATGAGGTGATTTGATATCCCCATGAACCGTAAAATGGGTGTTCCATCAAGGGCAGAAATTCGACGTGGGTGAATCCCAGGTCCCGGACATACCTTACGAGTTCCTGAGCGAGTTCCGGATATGTCAGTGAACGTCCACCTTCCTCGATCTTTTTCCGCCAGGAACCGATATGCACTTCATAAACAGAAAAGGGCTGCGGTTTCCCGGCCCGTTCTTTTCTTGTCTCCAGCCACTTCTGATCCTTCCATTCGTATCGGGGTTCCCAGAGAATCGACGCTGTTCGCGGTGGTAGTTCGGCATACGACGCAAACGGATCGGCTTTTTCCAGCACCTCTCCCGTGTTCGAATGAATCGAATACTTATAGGCGTCACCGTGCGTCACATCTGGAAAGAATCCCTCCCAGATGCCGGACTGGTCCCATCGCGGATTCAACTTATGAACACCGGCCTGCCAATCGTTGAAGTAACCGATAACAGAAACAGATCGGGCATTAGGAGCCCACACCGCAAAATAAGCGCCCCGCTGATCGCCATGTTCCACGATCCGCGCGCCGAGCTTTTCATAAAGCTTGAAGTGCTTTCCGCTCTTAAACAAATGAATATCGTAGTCGGTCAGCAGGCTGAAGTGCGCCGCTACCGCTGTATCCTTCTTGCTTTTTTTCGCCATGTATCTCCCTGTTTAGAAATATGGAATCAAGCCTGGGCCGGCTTTTTCTTCCTCTTCTCTTCCTTCTCACGGATATAGCGGTTCACCAGGTAATGGATGCCGCGCAGCGGGACTATAGTCCAGTCTGGACGCCCGTTCAGCTCATATCCAAGTTCATAAATCGCCTTCTCAATGAGAAATGTCCGGATCAGTGTATCATCCTGCTCCGAAAGATCTGTGCCCATACCCATTCCCTCCATGTACGCTCCCAGGTAAAACCTTGACACGTAATGTTGCCATTGCTCGGCCGCCTGTTCGAGGAGTTCCAGGTCTTTTTCCCGGTAATTCTCGTTCAATAACAATTTGCCAAAGGCTGCATAATGAAATGACCTCATCATGCCTGCGACGTCCTTGAAGGCATTCTTCTTCAACCGTCGTTCACTGAATGAAAATCCGGGCTCACCCTCAAAGTCGATGATGACAAAATCCTTTCCAGTAAACAGAACCTGTCCAAGGTGATAGTCACCGTGTATACGGATCTTGACGGCGTTCATCTTAACCTGGTAGATTTCACTGAATGATTCAAGAATTGTGTCTTCAAGGGCCAACACCTCGCGCGCGAACTCTTGTACGGACGGATCAAGTTTCTTCAATGATGCCTCCAGTAATCCAAACCGGTCTCGAAGCAGCTTCCGTAGCGACGAATAAAGCGACCGTTGATAGTTCGGCGTAAAGGGTTCCGGGGCGAATGCGGCATTGGTCGAATCCGACGCCAGCGCCAGGTGCATTTCCGCAGTGCGCTGGCCCAGCCGCACGGGTTCGCCCCCTGGCACCTCCGACACCCCACCCACCTCGAAGTCACGATGCCCCTCGAGGAATCGTTCCACGACCCCCTCGTTCTCTTCCGCCGCAAAAGTACACGTCGAATACACGAGCGCTCCGC
>CAZLWX010000021.1:31901-43359 GCA_964563295.1 uncultured Roseivirgaceae bacterium
GCTGGCCCAGCCGCACGACGCGTTCGTAGAAACCTCTCCCAATAAATTCCTGGATGAGATCGGGCGCTTCTTCGAAACGGATCGCAGGAGCATTCACGAGCCTGGGAAGCTTGATGTTCCTTGCCCTGGTGATTACGCGCTCAAAGTAACGGCCCACGGAATCAACCGTCATTGACCAGGCTTCACCCTGGTTGTCGACCTTTTCCTGCAACAGACCGAATACAATGGTCTTCCCGTCGGCATCTTTATACTCGACGCTTCCGGCATATCGCGGGCAATTCCTGAATGTGGTATGTTCGGTGAGAAACCTCACCAGCTCCAGGTCTGGATTGATTTCCTTTTCGATCTTCCGGTAGAATTTAAAGAAATACCGGTCGTTATAAATGATGGCGGTGTTGCTCTGATCTGCTTTGAGAATCCTGGAATCGATCGCATCGGACTCCGGTTTGGCAAAGACGCCTGAATTGAATTCAAGGATGGCCGATTCATTTTTTATGCGCGCCTTTTTCTCCATCGCGGAGAACAAGAAGTCACGGAACTTCTTGTCGTAGCTGCTGTCCATGATGAAGCCTGCTTTTCCCTGTAATTCTCCCCGGCACACGACACTTTGAGCGGTATACTCAACACGTTCAAGGATACTGTCAGAGGGTACAAATGTCAATGGCAGAAAGTAATATTCAGGAAGACGCTGCACGTAATGCACCTCGATCACCATCAGGAAATGCATATCGCCTTCGATTTTCAATGGGATGGAGAGGTGTATTCCCATCTTACTGATTACTTTCGCTTTCCCCCCAAACCACCGGCACTTCTTCATGAAGGGCGGCAATATTTTCCTTTCAAACAGTCGCGCCTGATTATAATTATCGAGCAGTCGTTCCCATGAAAGATCGCTCTTGATTAGTGGTAGTTCACCGCTTGCCTCGCCCTTCTCACGCTTCTCGGCTGTGTCGACCTGGAACCAGAAGTACCCATAAGGACCAATAGTAATGTTATAGTCGCCATCTCCCACGCTCATGAAGCGGTTCTGACTGAATACCTCCGTGATATCTGAATCACGGTACTCCGACAGATCGAGGGTGGTAGCCTGCGAAAACTGCGACAAGTTGGCCACGACAATTACGCGTTGAGCGTCGTACGTCCTTACAAACGCAAGTATTTTGGCGTTGGAGCTTTCGATAAATCTCATTTCGCCACGGCCAAAAATATTGAGCCGCCTCCGCATGGCCAGAACATGTTTAAGCCACCACAACAACGACGACGGATTTTCATCCTGCGCCGCCACATTCACCGACTCATAGCGATAAACCGGGTCGGTGATTACCGGAAGGTGGAGACGTTGAGGGTTGGTCCTCGAAAAACCTGCATTGAGGTTCATGTTCCACTGCATCGGTGTGCGGACTCCGAAACGATCTCCGAGGTAGACATTATCCCCCATCCCAATCTCGTCGCCATAGTACAGCACCGGCGTTCCGGGCAACGATAGCAGGATGGTGTACAGCAGTTCTATCTTGCGCCGGTCGTTATTCAGCAGTGGCGCCAGCCTCCTCCGAATGCCTATGTTAAATTTTGTGTGGGGGTCATTTGCATAGGCTTTGAACAGATAGTCCTTTTCCTCCTCCGTGACCATTTCGAGGCCTAGCTCGTCGTGGTTCCGGAGAAAGAGGGCCCATTGACTGTTGTGAGGTGTTGCCGGAGTCTGGTCCATAATGTCCACAATCGGGAAGCTATCCTCGGTCCGCAAGGCAAGAAACAACCGCGGCATCAAGGGATAGTGGAAGCTCATGTGGCATTCCCGTCCATCGCCGAAGTATGTCGCAGCATCTTCAGGCCAAAGGTTCGCTTCAGCAATGAGGATGCGGTTCTTGTAATATTTGTCGACATGAGCCCGCAGTTTTCGCAGGAAGGCATGAGTTTGAGGAAGATTTTCACAGCTCGTTCCTTCTTCTTCAAAGAGAAAAGTGACTGAGGGCAGGCGAAAACCATCGACGCCAAGTTTCATCCAGAAGTCGACGACCTTGATCATCTCCAGTTGCACCTCGGCGTTGTCATAATTCAGTTCAGGCTGATGTTGATAGTAGCGGTGCCAATAATAGGCTTTCGCCTCGGCATCGTACGTCCAGTTGCCGGAACTGTCTTCAGCGAACAGCACCCTCGCCTCTTTGTATCTCTCGGGTGTATCGCTCCAGACGTAGAAATCGCGCGTGCGAGAGCCGGGCTTGCTTTTTCTCGCTTTCCGGAACCAGGAATGCTGATCGGATGTGTGATTAAGAATCAGTTCCGTTATCACTCTAATGCCGCGGCGGTGGGCTTCTTTGAGGAACTGCTTAAAGTCGGCAAGCGTGCCGTAATCGGGATGCACACCGTAGTAATCGGTGACATCATAACCATCGTCCTTTAACGGCGACGGATAAAATGGAAGCAGCCAGATCGTGTTGACCCCAAGGTCTTCGAGGTAGTCGAGCTTTTGAATTAGCCCCTGGAAGTCGCCGATGCCGTCGTCGTTGCTGTCGTAGAAAGAGCGAACATGCAGCTCGTAGATGACAGCATCCTTAAACCAAAGCGGATCGGTGTTCTTGCTCGCCGGAATCATTACATATTGGATTCATGCACTTCAAGCCTGAACAAGTGAAAAGGCATCTTATAAGGATCGATTTCAATATAATTCCATTCCTGGGTCCACGTGTAATGTTCGTCGGTCATCAAGTCATGAAGTTTGACATTGATTCGATCTCCCAGTCCGAGTCGTTCCCTGGGCAGCTGAACATAACCCCATTGCCTGTTATGTGAATCGAGATTTACGACAATGAGAAAAATATCGCGCAGATCATCGGTTGCCTTGACATACGCCAACAACTGCGGGTTTTCCACGAAACAAAATTGAATGTTCCAGGTTGACTGCAGCGCAGGGTGCTCTTTACGCGCCTTATTAACAATCGTGATGATATCCGTAAGGCGATTCGTGCGCTTCCAGTCGTATTTCTTCACTTCATATTTCTCCGAATTGAAGTACTCTTCCTTTCCTTCCATTGGGATATTTTCGCACATCTCATAGGGTGGCCCATAGATTCCATAATTTGAGGCTAACGTCGCAGCGAGGGCAAGCCGGATGATAAAGATATTCTCTCCCTGACCCTGTAAGTGAAAAGGTAGAATGTCGGGCGTGTTCGGCCAGAAATTCGGGCGAAAATAATTCCGTGACTGACCGAAGGCCAGCTCGTTCATGTACTCGACCAGTTCGTGCTTACTGGTGCGCCAGGTGAAATACGTGTAGGATTGCGTGAACCCAACCTTGGCCAGGGCCGCCATTACCTTCGGCCGTGTGAAAGCTTCCGAAAGGAATATGACGTCCTTGTGCTCTTTGTTCACCTCGGCGATCACCCACTGCCAAAAGCGGATTGGTTTGGTGTGTGGGTTATCAACCCGGAAAATCTTAACACCTTGTTCAATCCAGTAGACGAACACCGACTTCAGCTCCTGCCAGAGCGCCTCCCAATCATCGGTCTCAAAATTAAAGGGAAAAATATCCTGATATTTTTTCGGAGGATTCTCTGCGTATTGTATAGAACCGTCCGGTCGCTGGCGAAACCATTGTGGATGATCCTTCACGTAAGGGTGGTCTGGAGCACATTGAAAGGCTATGTCCATGGCCATGTCAATCCCGAATTTCCTGGCTTCAGCAATCAGCCGTTTAAAGTCGTCAAGCGTTCCCAGGGCCGGATGTATGGACTTATGTCCACCCAGCTCACTACCGATTGCCCACGGCGACCCTGGCTCTCCATCTGCGGCACGCACCGCATTATTTTTCCCTTTTCGGTTTATTGCGCCGATAGGATGGATCGGTGGCAGATACAGCACGTCAAACCCCATCGACGCAATTCGCGGTAGCAGTTTGACGACATCATTGAACGTTCCATGCTTTCCCTCCAGCGACGCTGACCGGGGAAAGAGCTCATACCACGTGCTGAAGTTCGCTTTCTTGTGCTCGACATAAACGGACAACTCATCGTCCAGGACTGTTTCAAACTCAACAAGCGGATGGTCTTCAACGATTTTTTGGAATTCGTCACTCAACACGAAGGCAACAGCGTCGGCATAACGAGTTTTCGTCTCCAGCAGACTGATCGCTTTGGCTAGCTTTGGATCCTCCACTTTCCGAAGCATCAATGCACCCTCCATCAGCTCAACGTGAAGATCGAGTTTCGCTGCAGCTTTTTTCCGGAATCCGTCGTGCCAGGTGTCGAGATGGTCGATCCATGCCCGAATGGTAAACAGGTACTTTCCCGTTTCGTTAACCTGGAATGTGCCAAACCAACCATCGTTGAAGGTTGGTCTCAGCTCCGTCGTTGTCCAGGACTTTCCGTTGTCCTTCCGGTAGAGCAATGATGCGCGGATATGATCGTGGCCGTCGCCAAAAATATCGGCTGTGACCAGGACCCGTTCACCAACAGTGCGCTTTGCTGGATACCGTCCACCATCTACCTGCGGCTGAACATTTTCGATCAGTACCCTGGATTGCCCTTTTTGATTCTTCATACAGTGATGCGGTTAATCAGTCCAGTCCGAGCACCACTGTTGTCCAGGCAGGCACCCTGATTTCTTCATTGTCTGTGGAGAAATCTCCCTCGCGGGAAGCATATAAGAGACGTGTGAACCTGCTGTTTTCCCCGGCAAGGGAAGCTGTAACCTCTACGTCCGACACATTATGTATCACCAGGACTTCATCATTTTCATGCCTGCGAACAAAAGCTATGAGCTCGGTGGTCGATATCCCGGACTCCTCAATATCGCCATACGTCAGCGCCGGACTGCTATTGCGAAAATGAATGAGGTGTTTGTAGAAATTGTATAATGACGATTGATCATTGCGCTGCCGGCTTAGCGGAACGACCGTCGCGGCTGTGCTATAACGCGGGTGTTGCCAGGCGGTTTCCATTGGATCCTTGCCGGCCTCATCCCAAACGAATGGCTCCCGAACAAAGACATCTGGCCCCAGCTGAACTTCAAACGTCGCCTGCTTGTCGCCAACCATTCCAATTTCTTCCCCGTAGTAGACGTATGGGGTGCCCGGCATAGTCATCAGGATCGCGGTTGTCATCCTGGCCTTGTTAACATCACCTTTCAGTTCAGTAAGAATGCGTGTCTGATCGTGATTCTTCACAAAAGTCGCATCGAGATATTCGTTCGTAATGGATTTATAGTAATCACGGATATCGCGGTACTTTTTCACCAGGTTGATGGTGTCTTTGCCTGCGGCAGCGACATTGGTTATCGCATAGCCCAGATCGAAATTAAACAGCGACGGCAGACCTTTTAGATAGGGGGCAACTACGTCAGAAGATGACCAAACTTCTCCGACGAGATATACATCCGGTTTGATCTTTTCAATTTCACCGCGAAACCAGACCCAAAAATTGTGATTATCCCCGGCCCGACTATCGCGAAAAATGTGGCGGGCCGCATCCATCCTAAAACCATCGACTTTGACATCCTCAAGCCAGAACCTGGCAATGTCCACAATTTCTTTCCGGACTTCCGGGTTGTCGAGGTTGAGATCTGGACACAACTCGTTGAAGTAGCCGTAATAGAGTTCGGCTGTGGTGTCGCCGTTAACCGGATGCCATCTGAACAACCGGTCGGAATCATCGATTCTCTCCGACCCTGCAGCAGCAGCTTTTAACGAATCAAGTTTTCCCCAGACATAGTAATCGCGAAACGGGTTATCGGGTCCCTTCGATGCCTCCTGGAACCATGGGTGCATGTTGCCCGTGTGATTGATCACAAAATCCGTGATGACCCTAATATCTCGCTTATGAGCTTCCTTAATGAATTTCCTAAAGTCTTCCAGCGATCCATAGTCCGGATCAATATTCTTGTAATCCGTTACGTGATATTTATGATAGGTGTCGGATGGCATGATGGGCATGAGCCATATACCATTTATGCCAAGGTCGGAGAAATGGTCGAGTCGTTCGGTTAATCCCTTAAAGTCCCCTTTTCCATCGCCATCACCATCGGCAAACGACATTACAAATACTTCATATTTCACGCCATAAGGCCACCGAACCTGAGACGATCGTTCACCCGTTTGACATCCGAAGAATAGAAAGAGACCAACAATGAGCGAGGCAGACCTCAGGCGCATAGGGAAAGCGTTTATTTAATCTTGAAGATAAAGCTACTGTACGGTTTCAAATGCAGTTCAAAGGCATAGTTCTCATCAAATCCAACCTCAATCTCTCTCCAAATCATATCCCGGGCGATATAAACCTGGCCATCATCGAGTGCCATGGCGTTGACCGCATCAGACGGAATCTGGATTTTTATGTCGATTTCCTTTTCATTAAAGCTGTTTACGATAAGAAGACGTTCATCCTCCAGAAATCTGAGGAAAACATGAACGTTGTCGCCGATGTTTCCGGCTGACCGGTTATGAGCGGTGATATCGAAGTACTCACCGTCGGTCAGTGCTGCATTCTTTCCAGCCATGTTAAGCACATCGGAATAGAACTGTCGCAACTGTCGTTGTTCAGCACTGAGTCCGCCGCCATCGAACTTTCCATCGTTCATCCATTTTTGATGCTCAGGAACGCCCCAATAATCGAAGTGCGTCGTTCTGCCATCATCACCAGAGAATCCTTCCGCACCCGCGCCCGGTTCGCCAACTTCCTGCCCGAAGTAGATCATAACCGGGCCGCGATCAATTGTTGCACTGATTACCATCGCTGGCACGGCTTTCCATGGACCACCGGCGAACTGCCGTGATGCCACGCGCTGCTCGTCGTGATTTTCAAGAAAATGGAGCATATGTTGATTGATGCCGTTCAACCTTTCCTGGATTTCAGCGATATCGGTGGCCTTGCGTTGGCCATTGACCAGAAGGCGAAGGGTGTCGTACAATAAAACCTTGTCATACAAGTAGTCAAAATGTCCTGTTTGGATATGCTCCCGGTAACGGTCGGGGTTGTAGACTTCTGCAATGAACACGATCTCCGGGTTGGCCTCTTTGACTTGCGGAATGACCCAATTCCAAAACTCGATCGGGACCATTTCAGCCATGTCGCATCGAAAACCATCCACCTTTTTACTTGTCCAGAAAAGGAGTATGTCCCGCATCTTATTCCACGTGTCGGGTACCGGATCGAAATGTGTCTGCCTGTTGTTCTCAATGTCAACGCCGTAGTTGAGCTTCACGCATTCATACCAGTCATCTACGGATGGATTTGCAACAAACCGGTCGTTGCCAGTCGCCTTCGCGGGCGTCTCTTCGTATTTTCCGTCCTTTGCGGGAAAAGGCTGTGCAGTGCGAGGAGGTGTGAATGACTGTCCAGGCAGGTAATAGAAATTGTTGTTCGGGCTAAAGGCAAGGGACTTGTCGTCATCCTCACCCAGATCGCGGACATTCTCAGGTTTTGCGTCAGACCTGTAGCCGCGCGCGACGTGATTGGGAACAAAGTCGATGATTGCTTTCAGACCCTGCTTGTGCGTGCGATCGATAAGGGCTTCGAATTCCTTCATCCTGTCTGGAACACTTGCCGCCAGGTCGGGGTTGACGTCGTAATAATCCTTTATCGAATATGGCGAACCCGCCCTGCCTTTTACTACGTCTGGATCGTCAGCGGGAATGCCGAACTCCGTATAATCAGTGACAAGCGCATGTTCGATGACACCCGTGTACCACACGTGCGTAATGCCCATTTCCTTCAGCTGAGTCAGGGCACGATCTGTTATGTCGTTGAATTTTCCGACCCCGTTTTCCTCAATGGTTCCGAATGGTTTATTCGCGGATGTTTTGTTACCAAAGAGCCGCGTCATCATTTGATAGATAATGATCTTGGCATTCGATCGTTGCATGGTCTCGCTGGATGGAATCCTTTCCTTCGGGCCTTCACACGCCATGAATAGGCAACAGCCAACAAGGTAGAATAAAATCTTTTTCATGGTGCCTTAATTTATAAAAAGAAAAGCCAGCGTAAAACTGCGATTTAACAAAATCGATTGCGCAATCAGTTTAGGCCTTCGCTTTTAAGGACCGCGACTGAAACAGGTGCATCGCCAATGCGCCGATACAGATCAACAAGCCGAGAAATTCCCGCGACTCTTCGACAAAAAGGTGTTGCATCTTGGCGAGGTCGTCGAAAAGGATCGTCATGTCGTCCTGCGCCACCCACTCTTGAATGCTGGGAAAAAGAAAAATGGCGTAGATCGCAAAGATCACAATCAACGCGAGTGACAACCATTTCTTGAAGATCCTGAAAGCAGCCAGCACGCATAGCACGGCCGTAACGCCATAGATCGCGATCCAAACCAGTGGGTCTGGGTCGTTGATCTGGACGAAGGCAAACAAAAGGAACATGACGGCAAGCAAAAGGTTTACGATTTTCATATCCATTCCATTTTTCAGAAGTCAATTCGATAAACAAGGACTGGGATTATTCCAAGTTGATGCCGCATTACAATCTGCCCTTGTGTAAGATCATAGTATTGATAAGCGTCATTCAGATTGTTGGTGAGGTTTTGAATATCAACGGCGAATGTTCTCGTGTAACCGGGCTTGTCTTTTCGAAAGCTTATTCTCAGGTCAATCCTGAAATAGTCCTGCATCCGCCGAGAGAACACATCCTGATAAATCGTTTCACCCTCAGTTGCGGAGCTGGCCGCGTCAACACTGCGCAGTAGAAGTCCACCCAGATAAAGCACGCGGGTATTTAGCCCTATCACCCGATTCCTTGACTCGTTTCTCCATTCCGTGCCGTAAACGGATGACAACGTAAATTTCCCGTTGTACCGCGTGTCGCGCAATATCCGGTCGGCGCCGACGTATTTCGATTCGTAATAGCTACCTGCAACCAGGAAGTAGTCCTTCACAAAGAATGATTTTTCAATTGTTACATCGATCCCATAATTCTCGCCGGTCCCTTTATTCACCAGGTTGGGTGGCGCCGGCTCCTCATTGAGGTTTAGTGTTGAAAAGGAAGATTGCGGGTTGGTTTCTGCTGACTCGATAGGAACATCGAAAAGGTATTGGTAGAAGACGGAAGTCGCCAGCCTAAGGCCTGAGGGTAACGCGAACGAGTACGAAAGATCGCCGTGGTGCGACTTCGTAAAGCCAAGTCCGCGATTACCTTCAGCTCCATACACTTGCGGCAACTGAAGTTGACTCGTCAGCCCGTAGGCGACTTCAAGTGATGACCGATCACTCGTCCGAACGTCGAAGCTGACCCGGGGTTCAAAGACGCCGGAATTGTTGAACGTGAAATGCATGTACCGTGCGCCCGCACTCAACCGGATTCCGGATGTGACCTGGCCTTCAAGCGACATGTACGGTTGCAAAAGAAAACCTTGCACATCGCCCCCATAGAATCTGAGTGCAGTGGGGCCGGTGAGCCCTCCGATTACAGTTCGGGAAGACACACCGTGATCGTTCATATTCGCCATTACACCTGCCTGCCAGGCCCCACTCCGACCGACTGGGACCAGGTAGTTCACTCTCGCTGACAGCAGATGATTGCTTTGTGCGAACTGGTCGTCCAGGAGTTGGACTTCCATCGGGGCAACCTCGTCAGAAATCAGCGCCGTCCTGTCCTGCGACGCGTAAGAATAGACAACCCCAGCAAAGGCCTTCCCGGGACCAACATGGCGGGTGTAGGTGGCGCCCCCGGCAAAATTAGCTGATGAATAGTTGATGTCGTAGCGGTCCTTGTCTTCCTTCCAGTCAGCGGAGTCCTTTCCGTTAAAGTCATTTGTTCCATTTCCCCAGACAGCAAACATTGATAGTCCACCGCCGTCGTCAAACTCGCTGTTTAGGTGAAATGCCAGATCCTGGAAATTGATCGATTCACCGCCGAAATCTATTCCCACCGCCGACAGGAGGCCCACGGTCGAATACCTGTAGTTGGTCAGGAAGGAAGTCCGACGTCCATGACCTAGGGGTCCCTCAGCGGCAAAATCCAACCCGATCAAGCTGGCCTTGGCCGTATATTCAAAGTTATTCTTGCTCCCGTTTCGCAATCTCATGTCGATCACACCCGAAAGGGCATTTCCATACGCGACGGGAAACGCACCCGTATAAAAATCGGTATTCTCGAGCATTTGGGAAGACAGGATATTGACACCTCCCCCATTGGCAGCAGGTTTGTCGCTCAGTGTTCCGGCATTGGCCTGATGATTCGGGTTAATGACATCAAGACCATTCAAGCGCCACAAAAGTCCGTTGGGAGAATTCCCCCTGACGATGATTGAATTATTCTGATCGTTGGTAGCGATAACGCCCGGGTAAGCTGTCGCTACGCGCACCGGATCAAAAAAGTTGGCAGGAACTCTGAGTGTTTTTTCAATTGACAGGCTGTGGAGCCCGGGCAGTTCGGCAGACAATGGGGTGCTGGCAATCTCAATAGTCTCCAATTCCTGGGCCGAGGTTGACAGGGCGAGATCGACAACTGTTTCTTTGCCGCCGATGACAGCCAATTCTGTGGTCCGTGTTTTATAGCCAGTATACGTGACGGTCAAACGATACCGGCCAACAGCAAGCTTCACTGCAAATTTTCCGGCCTCATCGGTGCGAGTCAGTGCAATCGATTCATCTCCCCGCGTGAACGATACCGATGCTCCTGGCAGTGGCAACGACGTGATAGCGTCTGAAATTTTTCCACTCACCGTTTGAGCAAGTTCCTGGCCCCGTGTCGCCAGAGCGACACATGCGACCATTATCGTAAGCAGAACCGCCTTCACATTGTTTCGTTGCCCAAAAATAACAATGTCGGGTCATTTCACCCGACATTGTTGTAAATGGTTCAACGCTTTTAGATTATTTCCCGGAGATTTTTGATGCTTGCGCCAACACTATCGATGGGTTCTCCAGGATAGGTCTCCTGCTCAACATAAAAATGCTTCAACCCCGACTCTGAAGCCTTCGCAAAGATCGGCTTCCAATCGATACTCCCCGTACCAATGTCGGCGTTGCGCATACGATCGTTCTTGTCCATATCCTTCACGTGCCATTGTTCAAATCGGCCGGGATGTTTTTCGATGTACGCCAGGGGATCCTGGTTGGCATTAACAACCCAGAAGATGTCCATTTCAAAATGGACAAGCTTGGGATCAAGTTCCGCCAACATCACATCAAAAGGAAGTTGGCCTTCCATCTCTGTGAATTCGAAAGCGTGGTTATGATAACCGAACCGGATGCCGTTAGCGTTGCACACTTCGCCAGCCTTGTTCAAGCTTTCGCAGATGCGTTTAAAATCATCGATCGAGGTACGCTCTGTGTCCTGAATATAAGGAACCACCATGTAGTCCTGTCCTATAGCCTTTGCATCGGCTATGGCTTTCTCCCAGCTGTCGCCTTTTGCAAGGTCGAGACCATAATGGCCGCTGGTGACCTTCATCCCCAGGTCAGCGACATACTTTCCAAAATCCATGAAGTCCATCCCATAGATCTTGCTATCCCGGTAGGCAA
>CAZLWX010000022.1:0-42751 GCA_964563295.1 uncultured Roseivirgaceae bacterium
CGTCGAGTGTCGACTTGAATGACTCGATCAGGTGATGCGGAAGCTTGCGAATGAATCCGACGGTGTCAGATAACAAAAAAGGAATATCACCAAGCGACACTTTTCGAACTGTTGAGTCAACAGTTGCGAACAACTTGTTTTCCGCCAACACCTCCGACTTCGACAAAAGATTCATCAAGGTCGACTTGCCAACATTGGTGTAACCGACAAGGGCTACTCTGACCAGGTTGGCGCGCGACTTCCGCTGGGTGGCACGCTGTTTCTCGATCTTCTCCAGCCGGTCTTTGAGCACCGTGATCTGGTTGCGGATGTTCCGACGGTCGGTTTCAATTTCTCGTTCACCGGCGCCACCGCGGGTACCCGTTCCTCCTCGCTGTCGTTCAAGGTGAGTCCACATCCGGGTGAGCCTCGGAAGGAGATATTGATTGCGGGCAAGCTCGACCTGCGTGCGCGACTGGGCCGTTCTGGCACGCCAGAGGAAAATGTCCAGGATGAGGAGGCTGCGGTCATAAACACGCACACTCCCGTTTTCGCGGTCCTTGGGGTTGAAGGCTCGTTCAAGGTTTCGCAGCTGTGACGGGCTCAGATCATCATCAAAGATGATGTTCGACACCCCGTTCGCATGCACATACTCCTTGATCTCCTCTAACTTGCCCTTCCCCACGAAGAAGGTCGGGTCGGGTTTGGGTAGATTCTGAATGTATTGACGACTGGTCCGTATTCCCGCCGTCTCGGCCAGGAACGACAACTCATCAAGGTGTTCCTGTGTCTGGCCGGCACTGCGGTTGTCTCCGATGGCGATCAGTACTGCTGTGTTATTCGGGTTCTGTTCCTGCATCAAAATCCCTTCTCCAGGGCCTTGGATAACGTACAAAATTGGGACAAGGTTTCCAATTTCTGGTTACTTTCGATACCTTTACCGTCATAAACCCCTGCAAATTGCACGTTATCCTAAGTTTTGTCCGTTTGTCGAAGGGCGGCGAGATTATTGGAAGTGTGATTGAAACCGAGCCCAATGAAAATTGCTGTTGTTGTCAACACGTCCTGGAATATCTATAATTTCAGGAGGAACTTCATACTGGAGTTGATTCGCCAGGGTCATGAAGTCCACACTATCGCCCCCATCGATGATCACACTCACTTCCTCCAGGAGGCCGGCTGTATTCACCATCGTGTTAAGATGGATAGCCGAGGCGCGAACCCGATCAAGGATTCGGCGCTTATCCTTGAGTTGTGGTGGATTTACCGGAAGGTGCGCCCCGATGTGATCCTTCATTACACTATCAAGCCGAATGTCTATGGAACGCTTGCGGCGTCAATGTTGAAGATCCCCGTGATCAACAACGTCTGCGGTCTTGGTACCGCTTTTCTCAAGAAAGACCTCGTTTCGGCCATCGCTATTTTATTATACCGTGTGAGCTTTCGATTTGCCAGCAAGGTATTTTTCCAAAATCCTGAGGATTTGAAGCTTTTTACGAGCAGGAAGTTAGTCGCTACGGATGTTGCTGACCTGTTGCCCGGCTCGGGTATTGATCTTTCGCACTTTACGCCCGCGAAATACAAGCGGAACGAAAAATTCACGTTCCTGATGATTTCCAGGCTGATCACTGACAAGGGTGTGATGGAGTATGTCGAGGCGGTGAAAGCTTTGAAAAAGAATGGTGTGGACGCCCGCTTCCAAATGCTCGGTCCCCGCGACCCCAAGCACAAGCGCGGTATAAAGTCACACGTTATTGACGAATGGATAAACACAGACACCGTTCAATACCTCGGCGTCACGGGCGACGTCCGGAAGTTCATTGAACAGGCGGACTGCGTTGTGTTGCCGTCGTACCGCGAGGGTACTCCCCGCACCTTGCTTGAGGCTGCCAGCTCGGCTAAGCCGATTATAGCGACAGACGTGCCTGGATGCAATCATGTCGTCGTTCACAATCACAATGGTCTCCTGTGCAAGATCAAAGACGCGGAAGACCTGGCTGACAAGATGAGACAGATGGCCTCGTATGATGATGCCCGGCTGGAGACGTTAGGTAGGAATGGAAGGTTGAAAATGCAGGCTGAATACGATGAATCTTTCGTCATAAACAAGTATCTTCAAGCCCTGAAAAAAATTCGAAGGGCATCTTAATAACAATTCATGCAAGTGAAAGAGACCGGTATTGAAGGACTGGTTGAAATCTTTCCGTCGATCTTCAAGGACAGCCGTGGTTGGTTCTACGAGTTCTATAATCAGAGCGCGTTCAACAATGCAGGCATCCCCACTAATTTCGTGCAGGAAAACGCTTCATTCTCAAAGAAAGGCGTGATCCGCGGAATGCATTTTCAACTGGTGCCTCATGCGCAGGGAAAGCTCGTAACCGTACTCAGAGGAAAGGCGCTGGATGTTGCCGTTGATCTACGCCAGGGCTCGAAGACGTTTGGAAAAATCTATTACTGCACGCTCGATGAAGAGCAACGCAATATGCTGATGGTTCCGGAAGGATTTGCCCACGGATTTGCAGCCTTGGAAGACACTGTATTTTATTATAAGTGTACCAACTTTTACAACAAACCGGCGGAGTCCGGAATTGTGTGGAATGACCCGGAGCTGAATATCCAGTGGCCATTCGACAAACCTATCGTATCCGAGAAAGATAGCGCGTTACCTACCTTCGCGGAATTAGTGAGAAAATCATTAATTTCACCTTGACAGGACATTTTTTTACCAACGTTGAAAAATCCTCACCATCTATTTCCATGCTTGCTGCTGTTGTTGGGTACCTCGTGTGCAAGCTACAAGCAGAACATCATGTTCTCCGTGACCGATGCGGATGCGATTTCGCGACAGACCGCTGAAGCTGAGGCACGGTACCTGATTCGCGCCCACGATCAGCTCGAGTTGGAGGTTTACACCAACAAAGGCGAGCGCATATTGGATCCTGATTTTGCAAAAGTGGAGGGTACAGGTAGCGTTGGATCAGGACCGCAGCCTGCGCGTGTCTACACTGTAAATCCCAATGGACAGGTTCGTTTTCCCCTGGTCGGCGACGTGAAACTGGAAGGAATCACGCTTGATCAGGCGGAGCAAGTTTTGCAACAGGAATACACGCACTATTACAAGGAACCATTTGTTGCGCTGAAGTTCGCCAATAAACGTGTTGTTGTTTTGGGCGCGCCAGGGGGAAGAGTGGTACCCCTTCCATACGAGAACGTTCGGCTAACGGAAGTATTAGCCCTCGCCGAAGGCCTGGATGACAATGCTCGTGCAGATAACATTCGCGTGCTGAGGGGAAAGGACGTATTCGTCGCCAACTTAAGCACGGTCGACGGCTATCGCAACGGCGATATGATCATTCAACCGGGCGACATTATTTACGTGGAGCCCGTGCGACGGCCGTTTTCAGAGGGGCTCAGGGACTACGGTCCTATTCTGAGTTTGATCACAAGCATCGGTACGCTGATAATCGTAATTTTGCAGACAAATCCCTGATGCTTGGAGCCTAACCAGACCATACTGAATTCGCAGGATCACATCGATCTCAACAAACTGTCGATTGTCATTCGCAATAACTGGGTATGGGTGGCTCTGGTAATCATTGCCGTCAACGCAACGGCCTACCTGTTCATTCGGTACACCAAAAACATGTATGAGTCGGAGTCTGAACTCAAGCTCGACATCAAGACCGATGCAACCGAACTTGGGATAAAGACAAGCCTCGAAGACCAGAACATGAATATCGTCTCGGGTGAGATCGAGATCATTCAGTCCAAGCTGTTTCTGAATCGGGTTGTCGATTCGGCTGACCTCGCGATCAGTTTTTTCAGTGTCGGCCACGTTCTTGATGACGAACTGTTCTCGCGAAGCCCCGCTACCATCACGATCCTGAATCGGAATCACGGCTTATATAATACGCGCATCGGATTCAAGGAGACTGACTCCGAGCATTTTGAATTACAACCAGGAGAGGGGACGGAAGTTCATGGGCGGTACGGCGAGAAGGTGCGGGTAGGTGACCTCGAACTCATTCTTAAAAGAAACGCTGACTTCGAGAGGGGGCAGGAGATTGGGTATTTCTTCATCGTCAACAGCCGGGAAGCGCTGCTCGATTACCTGAGCAGCAACCTTACCGCTGAGCCCCTTAATTTCAACGCGAACACTATTCGCTTGTCGTTCAAGGATAACAACCCATTCAAAGCGCAGCACGTCCTCAACAACATCGATACCCTTTATCTTCAGTACAGCAATGAACAGAAGAACCTCGCCAACAAACAGAAGATCGACTGGTTGACGAAAGAGCTGGATGTCATTGAACGGCGAATGGAGGATTACGAAGACTATTTCGAAGATTTTACGCTAGAGAATAAAACGAATGACCTGGATCTGGATTTGCGCCAAACGATTCAGGCCCTGAATGCGGTCGACTCCCAACGCTTCGAACTCAGCCGAAGAATAAATGATCTTGGCCGCCTTGTCACCGCAATCGAGAGCAACTCACTGGCGTTTTCAATTTCGCTCCGGCGCAGTCTGCCGGATGCCGTCGTTGACAATCTCGAGGAGTTGCAGCAACTGCAGTTGGCGATGGATCGGCTGAAACTTTCTTACCAGGAAATTACATTCGCGTATCGCCAGAAGGAGAACGAGATCAGCACTTTGCGCGAAAAGATTTTGAAACAACTTCAGGATTTACGCGCTGACTGGACGAAACGTCTGGCTGACCTTGACAGGAGCAAGACAAGGCTCGAAAGTGATTTCGCTTCCCTGCCCGACAAGAATACGGAGTTCACGAAGAACCAGCGATTCTACAAGTTGTATGAGGAATTCTACCTGACACTCATGCAGTCAAAGTCGGAATTCGAGATTGCGCAGGCGGGAAGCACCCCTGACTTCAAGATCCTTTCTCCTGCCACATTTTCGCTTGAGCCCATCTCGCCACACAAGCTCACGGTTGCCGGCATCGGAGTGGTTGCCAGCATCGTGCTGAGCTTCTTCCTTATCGGGATTTTGTACCTGGCCAACAACAAGATCACCGGCCTTTACGAGCTCGACAGGATCACCACCGCCCCGTTGTTGGGAACAGTGCCGTTGTCGCGTTATCTCAACGGAGGACTCCATATTCTGGACCACCCGCGTTCGATGGTGAGTGAAGCGATCCGAACCTTGAGGACCAATCTCGATTTCCTGAATGTCAATGGGCAAAAGAAGGTCATCGCCATTTCATCAACGGTGTCGGGTGAAGGCAAATCCTTCATTGCGATGAACCTCGGAGGCGTGATTGCGCTGTCAAAAAAGAAAGTAGTCTTATTGGATCTCGACATGCGCAAGGGAAAGGTGAATGACGCCTTGAGCAACGCGGGGACGACGAAAGGCATAAGTACCATATTAATACGCAGAAATGAATGGAGCGATTGCCTGGTGAGCACCCCGGTAGAGAACTTTGACTTCATCCCCGCCGGTCCACACCCCCCTAATCCTTCCGAATTGCTCTTAAACGGTGAGTTTAATGAGCTCATTGAGGACCTGAAGAAACACTACGATTACGTGCTGATGGACACGCCACCTGTAGGGCTCGTCACCGATGGCATCATGGCCATGAAGAAGGCTGATATTTCCATCTATGTTTTTCGTGCCAATTATTCAAAGCGCGATTTTCTGTCGAATCTCCGGCGAATCGTTACGATCAACCGTTTTTCCAACATCGCCACAATCCTTAACGCGGTGCCTGCATCGGGAAAAACTTATGGGTACGGGTACTATGAAGAAAAATCCGCTCCGCGTAAATTGAAGTCATTCTTCAACGCTTAAGTGTTAAACTGGTTCAAAAAAAGATCGGCTCCTGAGCAACCGCTGCGGGTAGACATGCATTCTCACTTGTTGGCCGGCATTGACGATGGTTCGAAAAGCCTCGATGAATCGGAGGCGATGATCCGGTATTTCGAAAAGCTGGGCTACCGAAAGCTGATCACGACACCTCATGCCATGAGTGACGTCTACCGCAACACGCCGGAAATTATTACATCGAAACTTGACGAGTTGCGGGCGCATTTGAGAGCTAAACAGATCGATGTCGAGATTCACGCGGCGGCCGAATACTACCTCGACGAGTCGTTGATGCAGGCATTGCAAAGCAATGACCGCCTTCTGACCTTCGGCGACAAATACCTCCTTTTTGAAACGAACTTTCTCTCGGAGCCCCTTCAGCTGAAGGAGTTTGTGTTCCAGGCGGCCACGCGCGGTTATAAGCTGATACTCGCCCATCCGGAGCGGTACATGTACTTACAACAAAATCTGGCAAAGGCAGAAGACCTCCTTGATAGGGGTGTGCTCTTCCAGGTGAACATCGGCTCCCTTTCGGGATATTATTCCAAATCTGTTCAGCAGGTAGCCTTTCGACTCGTCGATCGCGGCTGGGTGCATTGGCTGGGCAGCGATTGCCACCAGATTCAACACCTGCAATTATTGGAGAAGACACTGTCCTCGAAATACATGAAGAAAGCATTAAATTTGCCTCTTCTGAACAACACCCTTCAATGATCGCGGTCACCGGCGCAAATGGTCTCCTGGGGAGCTTTATCGTCCGCAAGCTGCTCAAGCGGAATGAGCGCTTTGTTGCGATCAAGCGAAGCAACAGCGACACTTCCCTGCTCGATGATGTGAATGGCCAGATCGAATGGCGTGACGCTGACATCCTGGATACCGTTGCTCTCGACGAGGCGTTGCAGGGCGCGACGCATGTTATCCATGCAGCGGCAATGGTCTCGTTTAATCCACGTGCCTCGAAATCGCTTTATCGTATCAATGTGCTCGGGACCCGAAATGTCGTCGACGCGTGTTTGAACCACGGCGTGATGAAACTGGTCCACATCAGCTCGGTTGCCGCGTTAGGTCGCCTGAAAGGAATGAAGCAGATTGACGAGCATCAAAAATGGACTGAAAGCACCCTAAATAGTACATACGGTGAAACAAAATATCTCGCCGAACTTGAGGTCTTCCGCGGGCATGAAGAAGGACTGAACACCACCATCATCAACCCTTCGGTGATACTGGCTCCTGCCGACTGGACGCGAAGTAGCGCCAAGCTATTTAAGTACGTCTGGGATGAGCGACCTTTTTATGCGGACTCGCACATTAACTTCGTTGACGTCCGGGATGTGGCCGAGGCGGTGTACCAGCTGCTGCGAGCAGACTTTCCGGGCGAGCGATTTATTTTGAATGCCGGGGTGATGTCGTTCAATGATTTTCTCCGAAGGACAGCTATTCGATTCAACAAAAAATCGCCATCAATCCGGGTGAACCACTTCTTCCTAAAGTTGATCGCCTTCGCGGAAACTGTCCGGGCCCGCCTGATCGGTGCCGAGCCTCTGATCACCCGGGAGACTGCCAGGAGTGCGGGGACACAGTATCTGTATATAAATGAAAAGATCAAAAACAGCCTGCAGTTCGATTTTCAACCGATTGACGAAACACTGGAATGGTGCTGTAAATATTACCTTGCCCGCACGTCGCTCAAAAAAATGAAATAAAATACCTGTACCTTTACGCAGATTTCTCTATTTTAGGAAAACCTTATTAGTCGATGGCGAGAGAATACCGCAAAAGAGAAGAGGAAAACGAGTTGATTAAGCGATTTGAAGACCATCTTCGAAAAAAGAACATCGAATTTTTTGACCTGGAAGCCTACGAAGAAATCATTGATTTTTATATGATGCGGGGCAAGCATCCGCGCGCTTTGCAGGCAGTCAATCAGGCGATCAACCAGTATCCTTTCTCCACTGAACTTATTGTCGTTAAGGCTCAAATCCTGACCAATCTGGAAGATTACGAGCAGGCGCTGGAGCTCCTTGACCACGCTCATTCCCTTCAGCCAAATGACCCCGAAATTTTTATCACGAAAGGGTCAATCTGTTCGATGCAGGGTAAACACAAGGAGGCAATTGCCAACTACGAGCGCGCGCTTGCGCTCGCCGAGGACAAGGACGAAGTGTACTACAACATCGGGCTTGCCCATCAAGGCATGGAGGATTATAACAGTGCGATCACGGCCTACAAGAATGCAATCGAGGTCAACATCAGCCACGACGGCGCCCTTTATGAGCTGGCGTACTGCCTGGACATAACAGGCCAATTGGAGAGCAGCGTTGACTATTATCAGAAGTTCATTGATGAAGATCCGTATTCTGCGGCAGCGTGGTACAACCTGGGAATTGTCTATAATAAGCTCGAAAAATACCAGGAAGCGCTTCAGGCTTATGATTACGCCATAACGATCGATGATGGTTTCGCATCGGCGTTTTTTAATATGGGTAACACTCACATGAATCTCCAGCAGTACACGAAAGCGCTGGATGCATTCAAGAAGACGGTGGAGTTGGAGGGGCCCAGCCCGGAGGTGTATTGCTGTATTGGCGCCGCCTACGAAAGCCTGGAGCAATACGAGCTTGGACTGAAATATTTCCAGAAGGCGACCAAGCTTGACACCTTATACGACGAAGCATGGTATGGTGCGGGCGCGTGCCTGGAGAAAATGGAGAAATGGCATCAGGCCTTGCACTTCTACAACAAGGCATTGAAAATTCATACTGAGAACGCGGAATATTGGAAGGCCGTTGCCCATGCCGAATTCAAGATTGGCAACACCATCTCGAGCACGGATGCGTACGATGAGGCCAGCAAACTCGATCCTGACGACAAGGAAATATGGCTGAACTGGTCCTTTATTTACTATGAACAGGGCGACTATACGAAGGCTACCGACGTGCTAGCCGAGGCATTCGACAACATTCCCGACGATCCCGAACTCTTCTATCGAATGACGGTATATCTCATTGAGGGCGGACGATTCAAGGAAGCCTTTAATTATTTGGAAAATGCATTAATTTTGGACTTTGATGGTCACACTGCATTATTTGACTTCTTTCCAAAAATTGAGACCCAAAAGGCTTTGCACAAGATCATCGAGCAGTTTAGAAAAGAAAATCTTTAATGAACTACGATCTCAAAAATCTGCCTGAGCGGACCGTCAAGCCCAGGCAATACGGCTTTACTATGGCTATGGACAAGGGTCTGAGCGTTCGTGGAGCCGAAGATTTTGCCAGCACCTGCGCTGATCACGTCGACATTGTCAAACTTGGATGGGCGACTTCATTTGTCACGCCGAAACTAAAGGAAAAATTAGGCGTCTATAAGGCGGCGGGCCTACCTGTATATTTTGGTGGAACGCTGTTTGAAGCCTTCGTCATCCGCGATCAATTCGATGACTATCGCAAATTGCTCGACAAGTTCGACATGGCTTTCGCCGAAGTTTCTGATGGATCGATCGACCTGGATCACGACAAGAAATGCGACTATATCGCCAAGTTGTCGGAACAGGTGACTGTGTTATCGGAGGTTGGTTCGAAAGATGCTGACAAGATCATACCGCCTTATATGTGGATTGACCTGATGCAGAAAGAACTCGATGCCGGCGCCTGGAAAGTAATCGGCGAAGCAAGGGAAGGCGGTAATGTCGGTCTCTTCCGGTCAACAGGTGAAGTGCGGTCCGGGTTAGTGCAGGAGATCCTTACAAAAATCCCATTCGAAAAAATTATCTGGGAGGCGCCTCAAAAAGCCCAACAGGTTTGGTTCATCAAGTTGCTTGGAGCTAACGTGAACCTCGGAAACATTGCCCCCGAAGAAGTAATTCCGCTGGAAACGATCCGGCTCGGGTTGCGGGGTGACACCTTCCTGCATTTTCTCGGGATCGAGAAGAAGAATACGAACACGGCTCCGCCATTTGAGGTGGATTAATGCTGCGCGGTTGCTTCGGCCCGTGGTTTCAGGCGCTTTTTGACGCCAGAATGATAAAATTACCAAAGATATTTGCTCATTATCAAAGGGTTACCGTAGCTTTGCGGCCTGTTTTGCCGGATAATCGCGCGGCGGATCAGGAGCGTATTTGGAAATATGGTGGTATTATTGAAAGTTGCTGTAACGCTTAACTCTAAAATCTAACATGCAAAAAGTCTTCGGACTAATCGGGCAAACCGTTAGTCACTCCTACTCGAAAAGTTACTTCGACGAAAAATTCTTTCGGGAAGGACTTCGGGATCATCACTACGAACTGTTCCGTCTGGAGAATATTAAGGACATCGAAACGCTTATCCGCGAGACGCAAGGTCTCTCGGGACTCAATGTTACACTGCCTTACAAAGAGCAGGTTATCAAGTATCTCGACGAAGTTGATCCTGAAGCAAAAAAGATCGGGGCGGTAAACGTTATAAAGTTTGAGGCCGGCAAACGGAAAGGCTTCAACACCGATGCGGATGCATTTTATGAAACGATTGCCAAGTGGCTTCCCCAGAATAAGAAATTGAAAGCCGTTATCCTGGGTACAGGCGGTTCATCGAAAGCTGTACAGGAGGCGCTGGCAAAACTGGATATCGAATACAAAATCGTTTCTCGTGAGAAATCAAAAGGCGATCTCACATACGAAGACCTTAAGAAGAAACCACGCCTGCTGACCGATTCGAAGCTCCTCATTAACACTACGCCGCTGGGTATGCATCCCAACACGGACACCATGCCTCCAATCGACTACGAGCAGATCGGTGACGGTCACTACGTATACGACCTGATTTACAATCCTGCCCGGACCTTGTTTCTGCAACGAGCTGAAATCCGCGGGGCTACAATCAAGAACGGCCTGGAGATGCTTCACGTGCAGGCCGAAAAGTCGTGGCGGATCTGGAATAATTAACGGCTGGCTTTCTATCCTGACATACCGTTGTCAGTTTGTGGTGTTTGATTTGCGGACGATTTTTGGAGTGCCATGGAATTCAAACTGCATAGCGATTTCGAACCGACGGGTGACCAGCCCCTGGCCATCAGACAGCTCGTTTCAGGCATCGAGTCAGGCGAACGGTTTCAGACCCTACTTGGCGTCACCGGTTCCGGCAAGACCTTTACGATGGCCAATGTGATCGCACAATGCAACCGGCCAACACTCATCCTCAGCCACAACAAGACTCTTGCCGCCCAGCTATACGGGGAATTCAAGCAGTTCTTCCCTGAAAACGCGGTTGAGTACTTCATCTCATACTATGACTATTATCAGCCCGAAGCTTACATTCCTTCATCGAACCTCTATATCGAAAAGGATCTTTCGATCAATGAGGAGATCGAAAAGCTCAGGCTCAGTGCCACTTCAGCCCTTTTGACCGGCAGGAGAGATGTGGTCGTGGTGGCGTCGGTTTCATGCATCTACGGAATAGGCAACCCGGACGAGTTCGGCAAGAACGTGATCAGGCTCAAGGTCGGCGAACTAGTCGCCAGAAACCGGCTGCTCTTCGCGCTGGTCGATATCCTCTACAATCGAACCGAGGTTGAATTCAAGCGCGGTACCTTCAGAGTGAAAGGCGACACGGTCGACATCTTTCTGGCCTACGCCGATTATGCCCTTCGTATTTATTTTTTTGGGGATGAAATTGAATCTATTCAGCGAATCGACCCGCAGTCGGGAAAAAAGATTTCGGACGAGTCGGTCGTGACTATCTACCCGGCTAATCTCTTTGTGACCGGAAAGGAGTCGTTGCACCTGGCCATACGCGAGATTCAGGACGACCTGGTTTCGCAGGTAACTATGTTTGAAGGGGAGCTGAGGCACCTCGAAGCGAAACGACTCAAAGAGCGGACCGAGTTCGACATGGAGATGATGAAAGAGCTGGGTTACTGTTCGGGAATTGAAAATTATTCCCGCTATTTCGACCGTCGACAACCTGGAGCGCGACCTTTCTGTCTGATCGATTACTTCCCCGATGATTTCTTGTTGATCATTGACGAAAGCCACGTTACCGTGCCGCAGGTGCGGGCCATGTGGGGTGGCGACCGATCAAGAAAAGTCAACCTGGTCGACTTTGGTTTCCGTCTTCCCTCCGCCCTGGATAACCGTCCGCTGACCTTTAATGAATTTGAGTCATTGCTCAACCAGGTGATCTACGTTAGCGCTACGCCTGGCGAGTACGAGCTACGCAAGTCGGAAGGGATCGTCGTCGAACAACTGATCCGTCCAACGGGCCTGCTCGATCCAGAAATCGACGTTCGCCCAAGCAAGAACCAGATAGACGATTTACTTGAGGAGATTGATGAACGCGTGAAAAAGAAGGAGAGGGTGCTGGTGACAACGCTAACCAAGCGCATGGCCGAAGAGCTCACCAAGTTCATGGACCGCGCCGGGGTGAAGTGCCGTTATATCCATTCTGAAGTACCCACCCTCGAGCGCGTGGAGTTGTTGCGCGAGCTTCGCCTTGGCGTGTACGATGTTCTTGTGGGGGTAAACCTGCTCCGGGAAGGACTCGATCTGCCTGAAGTCTCGCTGGTGGCGGTACTCGACGCGGACAAAGAAGGATTTCTCAGGAACCAACGGTCGCTGGTCCAAACCATTGGGCGTGCTGCGCGCAACGAGAACGGAAAAGTCATCATGTACGCCGATGAAATTACCGAATCGATGCAGGTGGCTATTGAAGAAACCAACCGTCGTCGAAAGATCCAGATGGACTATAATAAGGAGCACGGCATCGTTCCAAAGACAATTATCCGTTCCAATCAATCGATCCTCGGTCAGACCAAGGTAGCCGACGCGCGAAAGTCGGGTAAGCGTTATTATGTTGAAAGCGAAGAACCTGACTTGGCTGCCGACCCCGTTGTCGGGTACCTATCGAAGGACGAACTTGAGAAGATGGCTGATCGCACCCGAAAGGCCATGGAGAAGGCAGCACGCGAGCTCGAGTTTATGGAGGCCGCGAAACTACGCGATGAATACACCGCCATCCAAAAGTTGATTGCCGAAAAGTCCTGATTCATAGCATTTCCGTATTTTCGGGAAATGAAGAGCACCCTCTTGATTGTGATTGCCACTTTCCTCGCCGCACCGGCCTTGGGCCAGATTGCTCGCGATTTCATGATCGCCGGTCATGCCGATTTGATCAAGTCAGATAACGATGGCTTTTTTGAGAAAATCCAATCGGGAATTGAAGTGCATTTCTTTGTCTCGCGCAAGTTCACCGTTACGGCTGGCGGCGAATTCTGGACGCAGAACGAAACCCTCAGCCTGGTGACGGGTGTTCGATGGTACCCGATAGACGAGGCCTTCGTCCGTCTTCGCGGCCTGATCGGCGCGAATGTAATTTCCGTCGGAGGTGGCTGGGCCAAACCCCTGAATGAAAGTTGGAAGTTTGAGGCCATTGGCGACGTATATTCAGGCGGAAATATCGCGATCCGGGCAGGATTCTCCCACGTTATTCGCCGGAAGGCGAACTGACCTGTTGCACGTGGTCATACAGCATTCGCGAAACGATAGCCATACTATTGACAGCCGCCTCTGTGTCTTTCAAATCTTTCGATAACAACACCACGACGTATTTTCTGCCGTCCGGCAAGATGACAATTCCTGAATCGTGTTGCACACCCGTGATGCTTCCGGTCTTGTGTGCCACCTTAACATCACCCGGGAGTTTGGCCGGAATAATGTCGTTGAAATGCTGGTCGAGGAGTATGTCGATCATGGCGTCCGACGCCGCCGGGCTCACCATTTCCCGGCGGGCTATTTTTTCAAAGATCAGCATCAGGTCGTAAGCGGTGGTCGTGTTGTTTAAACCCTTTTCAAACGCCTTTGTGTCTTCAACACCGCGCCGTATCTGGATGTCATGTGCTCCCATCTCGCGCATCGAAGCTGTTACCTTCGTCGCCTTCACGAGGTCGATAATGATGTTCGTGGCCAGGTTACTGCTTGAAATAATCATCTTATACACCAGCGACGACAACGGCTTTTTCTTTCCGACCTGCGTGTACAAGTCCTGTTCGCTGTCGTCATCCGGGCTGAGCGAAAATAAGCTGCTATCGACTATGCTCTTGAATTCATTCCTTACCAGGATGGAATCCTCAAGGGAGAAAAGGCCCTGCTCGGCCTGATTGAATACCTCAACCATTACAGGTGTTTTCATGGTGCTTGCGGCGTGAAAGACCACCCGCTCATTGATCAATACCGTTTCACCCGACGTGAGATCTTTAAACGCCATGGCAAAGATTCCTTCTTGTGACTGCCATTCATCTTCGATCTTTTCAACCAGCGAATCAGAAGGATTGCAGGCTGTCAGAATGCAGGCTAAAACCACCATGGTACGAGACATAACGGAATGATTTTCCCTAATATATCGCATTTGCGCAAAAAAAATGGTGTCATGACTGAACATAACACCATTGCAAAGTTGACTGTCGTGAGATTATTTCGCGCTAAAGCGTTTGGCCACCTCATTCCAGTTGATCACATTCCAGAAGGCGGCGACATAATCTGGCCTTCTGTTCTGGTAGTTGAGGTAATAGGCGTGTTCCCAGACATCAATGCCGAGAATAGGAGTTCCTTTCGTTTCTGCGACATCCATCAATGGATTATCCTGGTTAGGAGTCGACGTAACTTGCAGTTTGCCGCTACTGTCCTTAATAAGCCAGGCCCATCCAGACCCGAACCTGCCCGCAGCCGCTGCGGCAAACTTGGTTTTGAATTCATCAAAGCTGGTAAACGCAGAGTTGATGGCGTCGGCCAGCGCACCGGATGGTTTACCTCCCGCATTCGGGCCCATAATTGTCCAGAACAGGCTGTGATTGTAGTGGCCTCCTCCGTTGTTGCGAACAGCGGCAGGATATTTGGACGCATTCCGGCAAATATCCTCGATGCTGAGGTTTTCAGCATCAGTACCTGCGATCGCATTGTTGAGGTTGGTGACATAAGCGTTGTGATGCTTGCCGTGATGGATCTCCATAGTGCGAGCATCGATATGGGGTTCAAGGGCGTTGGTAGCATAGGGCAGGGCAGGAAGTGTAAATGCCATAATAGATTTATTTATGGTTGAACATTCTTTTAAGGAGGGTCAAATATACAACCTCAAGTGATTGTAGAAAATTCAATTTAGCGGCAAGTTTTTGAAGCGGACTGGCCAAAAAGCGGCTACTGCCTGATCTTCCTGAAGAATGTGTCTATGATATTTCCGGCTTCAGCGGCTTTTATACCTTTCACAACCTCCGTGCGCGGATGCAGTAGTGGCGTCTTGACCAGCGTGTAGCCGCGCTGGATATCGGAAGCGCCGTATACCAGCTTGTGCAATTGCACCCAGTGGAGGGCGCCGGCGCACATCGCACAAGGTTCCAGGGTCACATACAAGGTGCATTCATCGAGGTATTTTGAGCCCAGGTAGTTTGCGGCAGCGGTTACGGCCAGCATCTCCGCATGAGCTGTTGCATCAGTCAGCTTTTCAGTTTGATTGTGAGCCCGTGCAATAATCTTTTTTTTGCTCACGACTATCGCACCTACCGGAACTTCCCCGGCATCAAACGCCTTACGCGCCTCCTTAAGAGCTTCGCGCATGAAGTACTCGTCGGTATAAAGCTCCATATTTATTTTAGTCGCACCGACTTCATCATGGAGTCGGCTGTTGACTGCCAGTTTTCGCGTTCCCGTGCGGGGCAGTTGAATGAGAAGACAAGGGTGCGTCCGGGCATGATGTGATATTGAACGTAGCTATATTTGACGACCGGTGATCGAAGAGCGTCGTCATCACGGCTTCCATTGACGCGTGATTCGAATTCGACATAGATATAACGCTTTCCCTTGATTTCACGGATACCTTCCTGTAAAATGTCGACCCGGTCGAAAAGGTTGCGAATGCTCGCCTTAAAGAACTCCTGAGCCAGCTCTTCGTCGCCGGGCCGCCATTGGGTCGCTGAGATGTTGACACTGAAATCGACGGTGCGTTCGTCGTTGGTGTAGGCCGCGAGCGGAGCCCTCACAGATGGATATCGCTCGGTGAAATCCAGCTCATCCATGGGGCGCCATCCCCTGGGGATGTAAATCGTTATGCCTTCCGCCGCCTTCGTCTTCACCAACCGGGTCTGATCAAATGCCAGCAGAACCATAGGAATCAGTAATAAATACCGTGGAGGCATAGGACTTTGATTTTTTATATAACGGGTAAAGTCAAGTATTATTAACTTCGCGCTGTCATTTGGCAGACGGTTACCCGCCACGTGGGAGCCACAAAATTAACAATTTTACTATGCTACGAACGCATACTTGCGGAGAACTGAGGTTACAGGACGTTAACAAGCGCGCGACCCTGACAGGATGGGTTCAACGATCCCGCGATAAGGGAAGCGTGCTCTGGATCGACCTTCGCGATCGCTATGGTATTACTCAGTTGATATTCGAGGACGGGAAAACCGATCAGGCACTCATGGACCTGGCCCGTAGCATCGGCCGTGAATATGTCATCCGCGTTGAAGGCACGGTGGCGGAACGCTTTTCGCGGAATGACAAAATTCCTACCGGGGATATTGAATTGAAGGTAACAAGTTTGACTGTGCTGAATCCCGCAAAAGTCCCTCCGTTTACAATTGAAGAGCAAACGGATGGTGGCGAGGAACTGCGCATGAAATACCGGTACCTGGACCTGCGCCGGAATCCGGTTCGCGAGAACCTGCAGTTGCGTCATAAAATGGCCCAGCAGACGCGAGCTTACCTCGACAGCCAGAACTTCATCGAAGTTGAAACTCCGGTCTTGATCAAGTCGACACCGGAAGGTGCACGCGACTATGTCGTGCCCTCCCGGATTCATCACGGGGAATTCTATGCTTTGCCACAATCGCCACAGACGTTCAAGCAACTCCTGATGGTCTCAGGATTCGACCGGTACTACCAGATCGTTAAATGCTTTCGCGATGAGGACTTGCGGGCGGATCGCCAGCCGGAATTTACCCAGATCGACTGTGAGATGGCCTTTGTCACGCAAGAGGATATCCTCCAAATGTTCGAGGGCCTGATCCGGCATTTATTTCGCCAGGTGAAGGGCATTGAGGTACCCAGTCTTCCCAGAATGACATATGACGAGGCCATGCGTCTATATGGCACCGACAAGCCAGACACACGTTTTGAAATGCGATTCACGGAAATCACGGAACTTGCGCGGGGGAAAAATTTTCAGGTGTTTGAGAGTGCCGAGATTGTCGTTGGGATTAATGCGAAGGGTTGCGCGGATTACACCCGCCGGCAGATCGATGAGTTGACCGAGTACGTAAAAAAACCGCAGATCGGAGCGAAAGGTCTGATATACGTTCAATACAAAACGGATGGCACCATTAAATCTTCCGTCGACAAATTCTACAGTGCCGATGACTTGAAGCGTTGGTCGGAGAAGTTTTCCGCGGCGCCCGGCGACCTTTTGCTTATACTGGCGGGCCCAACCGAAGCCACCCGCAAACAATTAAATGAATTGCGCCTCCTGATCGGGGAGAAGCTTGGATTACGCGACAAGAACACGTTTTCTGCGCTCTGGGTTGTCGACTTTCCGCTGCTGGAGCGCGATGAGGAAACGGGAAGGTTTCACGCGATGCACCATCCCTTTACATCGCCCAAGCCCGAAGACATCCACCTGTTGGATTCGGATCCTGGAAGGGTCAGGGCGAATGCCTATGACATGGTAATCAATGGCACCGAAGTCGGCGGGGGCTCAATCCGTATCCACGACCGTCCTACTCAACAGATGATGTTTGGTCACCTGGGATTCACGCCAGAAGAAGCCGTCAAGCAATTCGGCTTTCTGATGGAGGCATTTGAATATGGAGCTCCACCCCACGGAGGGATCGCATTTGGATTTGATAGGCTTTGCTCTATTTTTGGTGGTGCAGATTCTATCAGGGACTTCATTGCATTTCCAAAGAACAATTCCGGCCGCGACGTCATGATTGATTCGCCGTCTTCGATCTCGAAGGAACAATTGAATGAACTCGGCCTGGTGATCAAGTAAAAAAGTTGTTGTGGGTACCAAGGACCTATTTTCCGGCCATGCAAAAATTTATGCAGAATTCCGGCCGACGTATCCACAGGCGCTGATCGACTTTCTTTTGGGGCATACGATGGGAAGAACTGCCGCCTGGGATTGCGCGACAGGCAACGGACAGGTGGCGCGTCAACTGGCGCCGCATTTTGAACGGGTTGACGCAACTGATATCAGTCCACAACAGATCGCTCTTGCCCCGCGTGAAGCAAATATTTTCTATTCTGTTGCTGCAGCAGAGTCCACGACCCTTGCAGACAACACCTTCTATTTGATCACAGTTGCCCAGGCCATGCATTGGATCAATACAACTGATTTTTATCGTGAGGTGGTGCGAACCTCCAGACCAGGGTGCCTTCTCGCGGTTTGGGGTTACGGCCTGCTGAAAATCGATCCGGGTATTGACAAATTGGTTGGAAAATTTTACCGCGAGACGATCGGTCCATACTGGGACGTTTCGAGAAAGTTTGTGGACAACAGTTACAGCGACATTGCTTTTCCGTTTGAGCAAATCGCCACACCGGCATTTGCCATACGAGCCGAGTGGACTTTTGATCACCTTGCGGGGTACTTCACATCCTGGTCGGCAACGCAGAAATTCATACGCGAGAAAGGAACCGATCCCGTAGTTCCATTTATGGCATCGTTGCGTGCCCTTTGGCCGGAGGGACAAATCAAGCCGGTTGTCTTTCCTATTTTCATCAAAGTCGGTAGAGTAAAATAGTCCACTCCGCGCTGCTTTGGCGATATTCTTACGCCAATTTCATTTTGTCAGCAAAGTTGAGTAACATCATAACGGCGATTATGAGGCAGCATTCTTCCCTCCTGGCTGTTGTGCTGGCAAGTTTCATTGTGTTTTCGGGAACGGAATCACCGCCGAGCTACGACGTCGTTATTCTAAACGGCCGGATCTATGATGGGTCGGGAAATACTTCCTATGTCGCCGATGTCGGGATTTTGCGTGATACGATCGCGGAAATTGGCGACTTGCGAAACGCCAGTGCGCGGGTCGTAGTCAACGCGAGCGGGCTCGCTGTCTCTCCCGGATTCATCAACATGCTGTCGTGGGCAGATCGAAGTCTGCTTGCCGATGGGCGGTCCATGAGCAACATCAAACAAGGCGTTACCCTTGAAGTCTTTGGCGAGGGAATTTCACCTGGCCCGGAACGCCGGAGGACCAGCAAGCCCATTGATAGCCTATGGACCACTCTTGGTGGATATTTCACCTGGGCGATGAAGAAAGGTGTGAGCCCCAACATTGCATCTTTTGTCGGAGCGACGAGCGTGCGCATCCACGAGCTCGACTTTGCGAACCGTCCGCCATCGTCACAAGAGCTCGAACGGATGAAGGATCTTGTACGCCAGTCTATGGAAGAAGGCGCGCTCGGACTGGGCAGTTCACTCATCTATCCCCCTGCTACGTATGCCACGACCGAAGAGCTGATCGCCCTGGCACGGATCGCATCGCAGTACGGTGGTATTTACATCACTCACTTGCGAAGCGAAGGCGACTACATTCTCGAAGCGCTCGATGAAGCCATCCGCATTTCTGTCGAAGCCGATATACCCGTCGAGATCTACCATTTGAAGGTCAACATTCAGCGGAACTGGAGAAAGATCGATGCGGTCCTGGCCCGGATTGACAGCGCCCGAAGAGCAGGTGTTCGACTGACGGCAAACATGTATCCGTATACAGCCAGTGCTACCGGGTTGACGTCGCGATTGCCTGCATGGATACAGGATGGGGGAGCCATAGCTATGCGGAGGCGCCTTAAGAACCCTGCGATACGCCGACGCGTTCTTTGGGATATGCAAGAGGGCATCCCGTACAAGAACTCAGAGCCCTCCAACGTATGCCTGATGGGATTCCGGCTTGACTCGCTTCAAGAATTGTATGGCGGGAAAAGACTGGACGAGGTTGCCCGGTTGCACGGCAGAAGCGTCGATGAAACTACCCTCGACCTGATCGTCTGCGACAAGTCCAGGATCGAATGCATTTATTTCCTTCAATCGGAGAACAATATTCGAAGGATCATGCAAAAGCCGTATGTGAGCTTTGGTTCGGATGCCGGTTCGTTTTCCATCGACAGGCCGTTTGAACGATGGAGTTTACATCCCAGGGCGTATGGCACATTTGCCCGCATTCTTGGAAAATATGTCAGGGATGAGCATGTCCTTGGCCTGGAAGAGGCGATACGTCGTATGACGTCTCTGCCGGCTACCAACCTCCGGCTGAATAGACGCGGCCGCATTGAAACGGGTTATTTCGCTGACATCGTCGTTTTTGATCCTCGCAGCGTTCGCGAGACCGCGACATTTGAAAATCCCGCTCAGTACGCCGAAGGGGTAAAACATGTCTTTGTGAATGGCGTTGCCGTACTCCTCAACGGGGAACATACCAACAAGATGCCCGGGCGTGTGCTGGTCGGACCGGGTTTTAAAAAAAGCTTGATGCCCGACTACCGCGAGTATTAACTGTTTCAAATCTGGCCAGTTCAATTTTGACGTACGTCATAGACAATAAGGTCCGTTGCGATCAGCTTCTTATCCGGCATCGGGTTTAACAGTTTAATACGAACCTGGTGCTTTCCGTAATTGAGTTGGTACTTCCAGAATAACTCCGGCCGGCGTGCCGTGAAACTGGCAGGCAATTCGGCCTTTTCGATGAACTTGTTATCAACGTATAGCTCGGCGAGGAAGACATGGTCGTCGTCGCTGTTCCAACGCGCGCTCTGGCCACGTACAACGAATCCTATCCCCTCAAAATCGAACGTGAGCTCGTCTTCGATAATTACATTGCCCATCGATCGTTTCTCTACGGGATAGTGATTCTCAAAGCTTTTCTCGAATGGCGCAGGTACAGGTTTCTGTACGGGGATAGTCACACCATCGGCACGGACCTTTCCTCCGTTTTGTTCGATGAGTTTCAACGCGTGTCGATAGCTCGCCTCATAAGCGTCGTTCAGCGACATGGTCGTATACTTGAAATCAAGATCTTCAACGTCCTTTAGTCCCTGTTTCCAATGGTCCGGGATTTTGCTGTAGCCAAGGATAACACCCAGGATCCCCCCAGCCGAGGATGGATTGCAGTCGGAGTCCTGGCCTGCACGTGTGGTAATTTCCATGGTTTTTGTAAAGTCGCCGTCACCGTACAGGAGACCCAGCGTAACGTATGCCGCGTTCAGTTTTGCATCAATATCAAAGACGCTGAATACGCCGTCCGGGCATCCTATGTCCTCAGCCCATTTTTTCTGAAGCTCAAACCATGTTCTTTTCCAGTCGTCGGGATATTGCTTGTGCCAGTTTACAACATCCTGGATGCATTGATAGAATTCGCTGCGCGACGGTATACTTTGCAGCGCCTCCGGGATGATATACCCAGGGTGGTGGTCGGTAAAAGCAAGGGCATACAGGTTTGCGATGTATAGACCACCGTAATAACCATCGCCGTAGTTCATGATATGGCCGACCTTATCTGCAATAGCGGATGCCGTGTGCGGCATTCCCGGCGACATCAGTCCGGCAAAGTCCGCCTCGATCTGAAAGTCGATATCGTCAGCGTGGGGATTGTTGAGCCAATGACCAGACTGCGGAGGCCGGATGCCGTGAAGAATATTGTAGCGACCAGCTTGATTGGCATGCCACAACATGTATCCCGCACGAGCATAGGCTTGAGCAAACGTGTCGGCTGGCGCGTCAAATCCGTGTTCCTCGAACACCTGGACGAACGTTAGGTCCATGTACAGATCGTCGTACAGGCCGGGTTTTTCTTCAAATGATTTTTTTAAGTATCCATCGTACCATGCGATTTTTTGATAGTCCTGTATCATGGTACCATTGAAACGAAATTCAGTCGGGCCACCGAAGGTCACTCCAATAGTTTGTCCTGCCCAACCGCCGCGGATTTTGTCTTTCAGCGCGTCATGGCTCAACTCCAGTTGCGAATCTTCTTCGTCAGTATGCGATTGAACAGCCAACGACAATACGATCAGGAGAAATAGGTGGAAGCGTTTCATGATTCCGGGCATTTGCAGGTAATTTCACAAAAAGCCGGGTATCAAACCATAAAAAAAGTGGTAATAGCCCCAAGCCTTGATGAGTGTCTTTCCTCACGGGTGAATTGGCAAGGAATGCTCGATCAAAGCCAGAACAATCACGCCCTGGTCCCCGAAGGACGCCTGACGGTCAGACGTGATTGGGAATTCGGATTTTAAAGGTTGTGCCCTGATGGAGCATCGATTCTACCTGGATGGTGCCGCGGAGCTTTTCAATTGTTTCCTTGACGATGTAGAGTCCCAATCCTGCTCCCTCGCTCTTGTCGGTTGCCCGAAAGAACATATCGAATATCTTCTTCACCAACTCCTCCGCGATCCCGATGCCATTATCGCGGAACTCCATTTGGAGCTGAGCCTTGTCGATCACAGCATGGATGTGAATTTCAGGAGTTTTTTTCTTCTGATCGTGATACTTGATTGCGTTCGAGACCAGATTATTCAGGATAAGCGAAAGACGATAAGCATCGCTATACAAGGAAGCGCCTTCGACCGTTATCGATTTGTGAATCTTTTGTGAGCCATCGATGTACTTCATTCGTTCAAAGCATTCGTCGATCATCTTGCGGAGGTCGAGGTGTTCGATATGAAGTTCGCTTCGGGCATTTCTGGAGTAATCAAGGATTTCCTTGAGCGTCTCATCCAATTTATGAATGCTTTGCTGCATCATCGCAAAGTAATCGTCGAGCTTGTACCCGTTTTTTTGGTTTTCAATTTGTACCAGGTTAACGAGTCCGAGCACCGACATAAGCGGGGCGCGCAGGTTATGAGATACGCTGTACACGAAGCTGTCGAGTTCCTTATTGATTTTCACCAGCTCCTCATTCTGCTCGCGCAAGGTAAGTTCCGCGTTGCGCCGGCGGGTCTCATGGTGACGCTGGCGAAGGGCGTTCTGGATGGCTGATGGAAGCCTGACGAGATTTGATTTCAGCACATAATCGTCAGCTCCCTGTTTGAGGCAGCTTACGGCAAACTCCTCAGATACAGTCCCGGTGACGAGTATGAAGGGGACATCGAGTCCCATGCCCTGGCAGATCTTCAGCGCCTCAAGGGAATTGAATTGCGGTAGGGCATGGTCGGACAATATCACGTCCGGTCGAAATTCCTTGAGGGCGTCAACGAATTGCTCCTGCGTGTCAACCCGCGAGGTGACGAATGACAGACCCTGCTTTCGCAGGATTCGCTCTATCAGTCCGACATCGTCCTGCAAGTCTTCGAGCATCAGAATTTTCAGGGGGTCTTCCATAGAAAAGTAATCGTTATCTTATTGCTGCGGTGATTGGTTGAGTAACAGCCAAAAAAATCCAATTTCCGATATAGCCTTGACGAATTTGTCGAAATCCACAGGCTTAACTATGTAGGCGTTCACGCCAAGTTTATATGACTCCACGATATCGCGTTCCTCTTTCGACGAGGTTAACACCACCACGGGGATTGTCTTCCTTCGTTCATCTGCCTTCAGCCGGCGCAATACTTCGATCCCATCAACCTTGGGCATTTTGAGATCCAACAGAATTACTTTCGGAATGGCATTGAGACGTTCCGAGAAGAGATAATTCAGGGCCTCTTCACCATCCTGGAGGTGAAGGAGGTTATTCGCCAGGTGGTGCTTCTTCAGCGCCCTGATCGTCAGACCTGCATCGTCGAGATTATCTTCAACGAGTAAGATCTCAATTGCGTTGTTGTTTTCTAACGGGTCCATGAGTTGTTTTTAAGAATGGCGCATTGAAGCCTATTGTATATACGATAAGATGCTATAAAGTGATAAATCATACGCCGGATTATGGACGGATAAACCGGGAGCAATAACGCTGCCAACGTTAAGGCTATGTGAAAACGCAGCCTCAGGAAAAGCGAATCCTTGCTCCCAGTGCAGCGAGACTGGAAAATATGGTGGGGTAAGATTCTGATAAAAGCCAAACTACACGTTAAGTATACAAACAAGATTGCATACGGTCAAATTCTTTGACCGCGTCCAGGTCAACTGCAATCAAAGCTCTGGAAAGAACACGATGGGCTCAATAAAATTACTTCAAATCAATCCCAATAACGGGAGAATTCGACATGAAATCTTACATGGTTATTACATCTGGAGGGTGATGCTCATCCGATCGTTTAACAATTCGAATCAATACCAGTCTGAATCACCAAGAATGGTCTTGACTGTTATCCAGGTCAATAGGATGATTACAACCCACCCCGAAATTTGCATCCAGCCTGGATGTTTGTAGTGACCGACTAACCGCGGTTTTCGCGCGGCAAGGAGTATGAGAGCCAGGGCGAAAGGCAGAATGAAGCCATTAATGGCCCCAACGACAATCAGCACCGATATGGGCCTGCCCACAGCCAGGAATACAATCGCGGAAAAGAGAATAAAGCACGTCGTCAAGACACGGACATTGCGGTCGAGGACTGGGTTCAAGGTGCGAAGGAACGACACGGATGTATAGGCGGATCCAACGACGGATGTAATAGAAGCACACCAGAGCACAACCCCAAAGATTCGGTATCCGATCTCTCCAGAGGCAATCCGAAAAACAGATGCCGGGGGATTCGATGGGTCAAGGACGCTGCCGGCGCTGACGACCCCGAGTACCGCCAGGAAAAGTAATATCCTCATCAGCGATGCAAGCAGGATCGCTCGCACACTGCCAGCCGTCACCTGGCGTATGCGTCCAATGCCGGTGACGCCGCCATCAAGCAAACGGTGCGCCCCTGCGAAGCTGATATAACCTCCCACCGTGCCGCCAACGAGCACAATAATGGCGCCTGTGTCAATGATTTCTGGAAGAAAGGTGTGTTCGATTGCCTCCCCAATGGGGGGGTGGGACCTAAAAGCCACATAGCCAGTCAACGCAATCATCACCACTCCAAGTATCTTCGCAAAACCATCAATTGCTTTTCCAATTTCGCGGCTCCAGAAGATTATTAATGAAAACACTGCGCTGATTGCGACGCCGTGCCAAACGTTAAGTCCGAATACGACTTCCATTCCGAGCCCTGCGCCGGCGAGATTGCCAATGTTGAACGCCAAACCACCTAACACGATCAGACTGGCAAGCAAATGCCCCATGCCGTGGTAGAGTTTGTTCGCAAGGTCCTGCGCCCGAAGTCCCGATACAGCGATGACGCGCCAGATGGTTACCTGTACGACAACATCCAGCACCATTGAGCACAGGATGATGAAGCCAAAGCTGGTCTGGAGTTTTTCGGTGAATACAGTGGTCTGTGTTATAAATCCGGGCCCGATCGCGGAGGTGGCCATGAGGAAAGCCGAGCCCAGCAGGATCGAGTCGACGCCGTCAGAAGCTTTTGATGGCGATGCCATTAGCTTTCAGGAGTTTCACGATCGCCCGCGCGTGGTTGAGAGCGTGATGGCCGTCGCCATGAATGCAAACCGTCTCCGGCTTTATCGCAATCATTCTACCATTTACCGATTTGACTGTGTTTTCAAGCAGCATGTGCAAGACCTGATCCGCGGCGGCGCCTGGGTCGTCGATGAGGGCGCCATCGATACGACGCGGGGTTAGGCGGCCATCGTCCTGATAGGTCCGGTCGGCAAACACTTCACTGACACTTTTTAGTCCCACGCTGGCGGCACGTTCAACCATGACGCTTCCTGATAACCCTACCAGTACCAAGTCGGGATTGACGTCGCGAACAGCTTCGGCTATGGCCGACGCGGCCTCTGGATCGGCCGAGGCACGGTTATAAAGCGCTCCGTGAGGCTTGACGTGGCTAAGTGGTGCTCCGGCGGCGTTCGCAACGCCCATCAGTGCTCCCACCTGGTAGACGACCACGTCGTAAATCTCTCGCCGCGAAAGAGCCATCTCGCGTCTGCCAAACCCTTGAAGGTCGGGGTACCCGGGATGAGCACCTATTGCAAGACCCCTGGTGACTGCAGCATCGACTGTTTTTCGCATGACCGAAGGATCACCGGCGTGGAATCCGCAGGCGATGTTCACCGAAGATACCAGATCCATCAATGCGAGATCGTTTCCCATGGACCAGGCTCCGAAGCTTTCGCCCATATCACAGTTAAGGTCAACGCTGAGCATAGATTTGTTGGAGCTTATCGCGACAGTCTCGCTGTATCTTTCGGATATCTTGTTCAAGTGAAAATACCATTTTTTCGGCATCTCCGACAGTCACTTCATACAGGCTGAAGGACTGGTTAGCGCTGAGCTGCGCGAGTCGGGGAAGATGAGCCGTAATCACAGCGCCAATCTGCGGGTAGCCTCCGATCGTCTGACCGTCCGCCATTAATACGATCAACTTTCCGTCAGGAAGAAGTTGCACGGTGCCAAAGGCTACTCCGGATGAAAGCATGGGTTCCGTTTCGCGAACGTGCAGAGGTTCGTGGTCCAACACCAGGGCCATCCGGTCGGATGAGGATGAAACAGAGAATCGGATATCGAAGATTGCGGTGCTTGAAATATCCAGGGTATGCCAATCGCGACCCTTGATGAATCCAATTTGATCGCCTGAAGAATACACTCCTGAAAAATTAACCGACCACGGGAAAATTGATGGCTCACTCGGCCAGTTAAAGGATCGCGCACTATTTCCCAGTGGGATATGGTCGCCTTTTTTCAAACTGCGGCCTGCAAAACCTCCCGCTCCGACCTTCGTATTTGTACTGGCGCTTCCGAGCCAGCCAGCCACTCGGAAGCCACCGCTTACAGCGAGATAACAACGGGCTCCCGATTCCTTTTTGGCGAAGGTCAATACCGCGCCTGATGGAACTGCGATCGTGCGCCAGAGTGGAGTGGGCTTGCCGTTCAAACGCGGGGAGAAGTCCGCTCCAGTGATACTGATCAGGGTGGACTCCTCAATTATGATCTCGGCTGCGGGATAATGCAGCTCCAACACGGGTGCGTTAACATCGTTGCCGATCAGGGCATTCGCAACAGATGCGGCAAAACGATCCATTGCACCATTCATGTTCACACCCCATTTCGCAAATCCACGGCGCCCCAAATCCTGAATGGTATCCAGCATACCCGCCCTGACGATACGTACGCTCATGATGGTATGTTGAAATTATCAAACTCCGTTTTCGAGATGGGTTCGAAGCGAACTTCGTCACCCGCCTCAAATAGAACGGGCGGGTTTCTTTGTGCGTCAAACAAGGTGAGCGGTGTGCGTCCTATGATATGCCATCCCCCTGGCGATTGTATCGGATAAATCCCAGTTTGAATACCGGCAATGCCCACGCTGCCCGCCGCCACCTTCGACGTCGGTCTGCGTTTTCGTGGTACTTGAATCCGGTCGTCGACTTCGGCCATGTAAGCAAATCCCGGCAGGAATCCGATGGCATAAACTTGATACGTCTTGCCGCTGTGAATGGCCACTAACTCATCAGGCGAAATATTTTTCAGAACGCATACGTGTTCGAAATCCGCCGCGACGGTCGGATCATAACAAACCGGAATGCGCAAGCGCCTGGTGGGGAAAGGCATGTTCGCGGTTGCGTTCTCAACGGCAGCGACCAACCTGGACGTGACAAACTCATGGCAGGGGCCAGTGATTGACTGCAGCATCCGGAAGACGTCATAAATCACCGTAATCGAAGTGTACGCAACCACAACGTCAACGATTCCCGGAATGGATTGGGCCTGGAGCCATGTTTGGATGGCCAGGATCTTCCTGTAGTTATCGTCCGTGAGTTTGCCCAGCGATAGCGTGGTGGCCTGGTCGCCGACGGGAAATATTTTGTAGGATGATATTGACACTATTGCTGTGAAAGATAGCAAAGTGCTCGTTTAAACGGAATTACAGGGACGGCTAATGATGGACTTCCAACTCATTGCTTTGCCGTGGCGAGGCATCCGAGATAAAGTTCGGAATCTGTAACCGGAACACGGTTCCTGCCCCCACGGTGGACTCGACGAAAATTGAGCCGTGCAATTTTTCGACCGCCTCTTTGACGATATAAAGACCAAGGCCAGCGCCCCTGTTCTTTTCCGTTGCGCGAAAGAACATGTCGAAAACTTTTGCCAGGTAGCGCTCCTCAATGCCTATGCCGTTGTCACTGAATTCAATTGTTGCTGAGTCGTTATTGATTTCTGCGGCGATGCGGATGAACGGATCTTTCTTGTTCGGGTCGAAGTATTTGATTGAGTTTGATATCAAGTTGTTGAGTATGACGGAAAGGCGGTAGCTATCGGCGTAGAACGGCACATTTTCCTGGATATTGATTTCACGCGCGATCGTGTCTGACCCGCTCATGAACTGCATTTTCTGAAACTGGTCATTGATCATGCTGGCCAGATCGATTTTTTCGATCGTGAGATTTTGTCTCGCATTGCGCGAATAGTCGAGTATCTCCTTCACGGTCTCGTCCAGTTTATGAATACTGCTTTCCATCATTTCAAAGTACTGGTCAAGTTCTCCCTCTTGATGGTTCTCATGACGGGCAAGGTCTAGCAGGCCTAACACAGACATGAGCGGCGCACGAAGGTTGTGCGAAACGCTATAGACGAAACTGTCGAGTTCCTTATTGATTTTCTTTAGTTCGGCGTTTTGTTTTTGCAGAGCCTGCGCCGACCTGATCTTGGCCTGTTCCGCTTCCTTTTGCCGTAGCGAGTTGGTAATGGCATTTGGCAGACGTGCCAGATTCGATTTGAGCACGTAGTCATCAGCGCCCTGCTTGAGACAGCTTACTGCAAACTCCTCCGAGACGGCGCCTGTCACGAGTATGAACGGAACCTGGGAACCCCGCTGTTTACAAATCGCGAGAGCGTCAACTGAATTGAATTGTGGAAGGGAATGATCCGACAAGATTACGTCGGCGTTGTAGTCACCAAGGGCCTGGATAAAACTTTCACGGTTATCAACCTGCTTGATCTCAAATTCCAGCCCTGCTTTTTTCAAGACATGACGGATCAGTTCCACGTCTTCCTCGATGTCTTCCAGGATCAAGATGTTCAACGTACTTTTCATCACGATTTCGTATGCTTTTAATCATTGAACAGGTATTGGAGTAAACTTCATTCCACGGACAAAAATGCTTATTCATCGGAACCTGTTTTCGCCTGTTATCCGGCCTGGGGCATAATATCCACAGCGGCTGTTAAGCATCACGCCATGACGCTATGTAAGTTCGCAATACGATTAAGAAGAAATTAGAGATGATCAGGATGATGATGACCTGGCTGGTCGCTGGCTCATCATTTCTTGACGCTCAAGAGCTCGATGTATTTTTTTCGATACTCTTCCAGGACTTCGGGTCGTCGCGAACGGTCTGTTTGAATAGCACTGCGGAGCAGGTTGAGCGCCTGAATCTTTTCCTCGATGTCATCGAGCAGATCTTTCTTCACAGGTTTGCCTTTCGCCATCGGTTTGCTTTAGAGTAACTACAATTTATGCGCCGCTGCAGGTCCATTTGAACCAATTCGGCAAGGTGTTTGTTCGGCTTTTTAGTAAGAGTGAGTAAAATTGCGTATTTTCGCGGAAAAAAGAGATTTTCAGCCATTTTTTGGATATCCGGAGAAGTCGTTTTCAGACCATTTTTTGGGTTTTTGGCCCGCTCGGGCCAGTTTTCCGGCTCATTTGGAAAGTCCGCATCTCAGTCGAATAGTAAAAGTAATTCATTAATAATATGGGAAGACCAGCCACACGAGAAATCAAACTAAAAGACGGCTTTTACATCGAAGTTAGAAGTAAGGGCGCGCCGAAAGGTGTCAAAATCAGACGCGATACCTACAATGAAATTCAGTTCGCCATCAAGCAGTATCAAAATGCTTATGATGTCCAATACCTTGGCGAAATGAAGGGCGGCAAGAAGAAGGTCGCTGCCAAGTAGCCTTTCAAAAGGCCTGATTCCGGCCTGAAAGGGACATCTGTCCCCAATTATCTGGAACATCACGTCGATGAGTCATTCTGGTCGGCACCCTTCACCAACCGAACGGCCGATGCCAAAGCTGGCCGGTCGGATGAATCTCAGATTAGAGCAAACTATAGATATGCAAGACGAGGCTTCCCCAGGGAGCCTCTTCTTCATTTATGGGCATGATTTTGCAGAGACGGAACCTGATGCTGGTGCCCAGGGACGATTTCAATCCGCTTTTGCGCGACCACTTGAACGAGATTTGGATCAATGGCCGCCTCATCGCGTCGGTCAGGCAATGCAACTATCATTTGATGTTATATTGTCTTCATGGAGAATTCTATGAAGTCGTTTACGACAAAAGTTGCGGGAGGATTGCCTGGATTGGTGATGCCAAAACAGCAGACCTTGAAAAATATGTAAGCGACATCAAGGTGCCTGCGCCGTAACCAACTGCTTAATCCTTTTCAATTACTTTCCTCAGTGCCTCCACCAGCCGACGATGGCTTTTTTCCTTTCGGAGGAAACGAGCGCCAAGACTTGAGCACTCTTGTATTTCGTTATTGTCGCATGATGACGATAACATGAAAACTGTAAGGTCTGATAATCGAAAATTCCGACGAATAAGTTTGAGGCACGATTTTCCATCGATCAACGGCATGTTCATGTCCAGGAAGATGAAGTCAGGAAGCCTTTCCGTTTTGTTTAACAGTTGTAATGCTTCTTCCGCACTCATCGCCTGGAGGCAGTCAATCGAAGGGTTGATCTCTTTCACCGCTTCGCAAAACATCTCCAGATTATCACTATCATCATCGACATTGAGGACAACCATATCCGAGGTCTTAATTGCAAGCGTTGAAAAAAAACACATGCCACCAGCGGTAATAACAGGTTGCCGAAGCGGCTGTGCTGGATCCTGCTGGCAATTCGCAACGAAGACAAAGACTACTTGAACGCATCGGCCACCTCGGCCGTGGTTACTCCCAGAAATCTCATCATCACGGGATCGAGCTCGGATGGCGTTCCCTTCAAATGGTAAGTCGTATGAACGTGCGTGACTGACTGACCGGGAGCGAGTTCGATGGCCGGAGACGACGTTTCCAGTTCATAAAACGGCCCCAATGGCTTAGCTCCCGGAGACGGTTCTCCATCGTTGTACGCATTGACGACGTCGCCATCATATGGCTTTTGCTGAATCTCCCAGGCGGAGTTGACGTATGGCGATTCCGTTTCGGGCTTGTTGTAATGGACCAGCGTCAGCGCTCCCTCTCCGGGATTGTAGCTTCCGAGCCAGTCTGTAGCGCGCGAAGCCGATAACCCGATCTTGCTCCGAAACCGTCCATCCCCCTTAAAATAAATTACTCCATCACTAACAATTAATCTGTCGGCCGGAATGCGACCGAAGTAATTATCGTTGACTACGCCGGAAATCGTGTTGCTTTTTCCACGATATGGAATTATCACTACGGTATTTTCAGAAGGGTTGTACATACCGAGTATCCAGATCGACAGCAGACCATGCTCGCTTTTCCAGGAGTCGGTCCCGGTGTTGCGAAGGGTATTGACACTTTCGATGGCTACTATCTCAAGTTGGCTCGTTGGGTCAACGTTTAATCCGGAAACAGCACGCGCTCTTTCAAAAAGGCGGATCTCGCGATCGATCGCGAACTGAAATAATGTGCCCGAGTAGTTAGTCAGTTGTCCGGTGCGGGCAAATAACGCTCGTGACCGCTCGACGCTCACGGTTTCAAATGGTTCAATGTCTATGATCGGTGGAACATGCCAGTGCTCGAGATCAAAAGGGGCTCCTTTCTCAAAGTAAACCGAGAACTGACCGCCCTCGGGCCCCAGCCAAAAGCGGTCCTCGCCGCCAAAGGCGTTCATGTGCGCGGATGTGTCGCCGGAATTGAATGCTTCGCGGTTGATCCATCCAAACGCGGGTCCATCGTTCCCCGACGCCGTGCTGGTCATGATCCGACCCTGGAGAGCAGGTGAAATCGCTGCCTTTGCGTTGCCAGTCGAGTCTTCCAGTACTATGATTTCGGTGAAACTCCGCAGAAATGCGACATCCGATCCAAAGGACGAGTTCGTTTCAGTTTCCGTTTCGGGCGAACGCTGTGAGGGACGACACCCCAAAGGTAAACTCGCCATGGCCAAAACGACGATCAGCGCGGGCGCGCAGATTGAACTTCCCTCGGATTTCATGGAGCCAAGGTAAGTAATCAAAGAAACCTTTACACGCGAAACTGAAACGACCACCCCGGGGGATGGTCATTCCAATTGTTTGATGAACCTTGATTTTTACTGCTGTCGTAGGGGCGGCATGGGTATGGGAATGTTGAAGAAAGTTGCACCGTCGCCCATTCCCCCCTCGCAACTATTGGGAGGTGCTGTTGTGATGCGTCGTGTCGACGGCTTTTCGGCGGCCCAGAACATGAAGCCGAGCATGCCGGAGGTTACGCCGGCGCCGTTGGGCATCACCGTTTGTACATAATTCCCTGTTGCATTCTGAAGCGATTCTTCAAAGTTGTTGCACTCCGGCGCAATATTCTTTCCGGTGACGAGGTAAATACCTCCGGTGAATTTCGAGGGCGCCAGCGGCAGGATCGGTGGCGAGAAGTTGGATTTGCCATCGACGTGTTCCTGCCAGTTTTCGATCGCTTTCGATGGATTAAGCTGTTTGGATGTAACCATCGCGTTAGCATAATCAAGCACGGGACTCGCAGTGTTCAACCAATGTTCGGTAGCGTAACGGCAAAGCGCTATCAACCACCTGTCGCCAGCAGCAAGATCAATGGTTAACCGGGCGGCGTGATTTGCGCCGGTGGCATCGTACGGCAACTGGGATCGATACGCGGCGATGAATGCCTCGAGCGCAGGAAGGTTTGGATCAGTGTTCTCTTCATAGTCGATTTCAATTCCGACACCCAACTGCTGCGCAACTTCGGCGGCGTTCAATCCAAACTGTGTTGGATTGGTTGCAAGCGCTTCGTTCCAATCGTCAGTGTAGGTAATGCCGCCGATGGAGAGCATCACGCGGATTCCGTTACTTTTGAAATAGTCTACAATTTCCGGAGTCATTCCCCTCGGAACACCATTGAGATTACCGGCATCGGTTGTCTTGTTCAAGAGCTTCAACGGATTCACAAAACTGAGGATGACCAGGTTGACGGAGGGTTGGCCGTTGCCACGGTCAATCAACCAATGATTTTTCGAGTCGAACTCGGACACGGTTCGAACATTCGACCACGTGCATGCATCATCACCGCAGTGCCAGGCACCGTAGATCTGAATGGGTGTTACACTCTCCAGCGCCGAAACATCACCGCCGCCAGGCCGGGCGAATGAGGAGTCATCGATTTTCTTTAAGGAGTGTTCTTCGCACGCATTCAGCGCGAAGATGAGAGCAAGGGATAACCACCATCTTGATTTTCGCATAGGTATTTGATTTTTTGGTTTTAGCGAAAATCAAGAAAAGCTCAAACGCAAAAATTTATGCCTGAATATTCTTTCGTTCAATAACGTATTTGCCGGACGACTAGCTTATCCGTTGTAACACCTACTGTGGATTTTCCATTGCTGTGCCATAGTGCACACTAAGTGATGGGGTCATGCAGGCAATCCGTTGGGCACGAGTGGAAGCATGTACAATTTCTTCGCTGTGGCATCGGCGATCGCGTTTCGAATGGCGGGAGCGATTCCGACAATAGGAGTTTCCCCTGCACCCGCTGACGGAATATCCTTCCTGTTTAACATCACCACCTGGAGCTCTGGAATATCCCCGAAACGCGGTACGCGATATTTTGAAAACAGAGGGTTTAATATCCGCCCATCACGAAAGTCGATCCATTCAAAGAGCGCGCCACCAAGTCCCTGGATCACGGCACCTTGAATCTGGTTCTCCAGGTGATTGGGATTGACGATTGCGCCGCACTCGAAGGCCACCGCGGCACGGACAACTCTGACTTCATCTTCATCAACCATGACTTCGGCGCAAGCAGCGACATAGCTGCCTTTCTCGGTACCGCAGGCAATACCGGCGCCGGTCCCCGACTTCCTGGGTTTGCCGTTCCAGTCGAACTTCTCAGCAACAGCTTTCAGCACGTTGATCATTCGTTCGTCTTTCAGGTTCTTCAAGCGGAATTCCAGCGGATCGGCCTTTAGTTCTGCTGCGATATCATTCATCACACATTCGCGCGCAAAGACGTTGGCCGTTGCGGCAAGTCCGCGGTATGATCCCTGCCTCAAGGGTGAGTCGGATGAGTGATATTGTACTCTCTTGTTGGCAACTTCATAACTTGTTTTGATGCCTGACGCTCCCGAATTGTAATTGTGAAACTCCCATGAGGTCACGATGCCATCGTTGTTCGCTCCTGCTTTTATCTCAATGACTCCTGCAGGCCTGAAATATGCCCATGTAAATTCCTCTTCGCGGGTCCAGACCACTTTTACGGGTTTGTTGGCGGCTCGTGCAAGCCGCGCAGCTTCGATGCCAGCTTCGCCGGTGTGTTTGCCGCCGTATCCTGAGCCCGTATCAGGTTGTATCACCCGGACATTCTCCTTCGACAAGCTGAACAGTTGTGATAAGTCTTCCTGTACTCCAAACGGGCGCTGTGTGCCTGTCCATACCGTAAGCCTTCCATCGGTCCATTGCGCAAGGCCTGCGCGCGGTTCGAGCGGCGCGTGAGCGATATAGTCAACAAACAATGTGCGTTCAACCTTGATATTCGCTTTCGCAAAAGCATCATCCACATTTCCCGCGACCTCCTCGTCGTTGACACCATCCGCTTTCGTCCTCAGCAAGTCAAAGAGTTCCTTCCGCGAAGGTTGAGGTAATGTTTTCCATTCCGCTTTGATAGCCTTAAGCGCTTTTTCGGCAGTCTTCGTGTCAGGAGCAGCTATGCCGACAAAATCACCATCTCGCACGGCGATGACGCCTGGAATTGATTTGGCGACGGACAAATCGACTGAGCTGAGCGTTGCTTGGAATGACGGTGCGCGTAAAACTTTTCCAAACAACATGCCCGGCAGCCTCATGTCGGAAGTGTACTTGTGCTGTCCGGTAATAAATGATTGTCCGTTCACTTTGGGCACGGAAGTTCCGCTCACTTTCCATTCGTTCACAGGTTTCAGTGCCACTGATTCGTTAACCGGTTTTATGAGTTTCTTTCCCTCGGTCAACTCCCCGAACGGAATGGATTTTCCTGTCTTTCGGTTTTTCACGACACCGTTCTCCGCGAACAAGTCAGCGCGCTGCCAATTCATCCGTTTTGCAGCCAAGTTGATCAGAACCTCGCGCGCCGATGCAGCGGCCTTGCGCAGCTGGGGTGCCATATATGGCGTGGAGCGACTGCCAAATGTTCCGCGATCATACGGGGTCAATGCGGTGTCACCCATGACCATAGCGATTTTGTCCATTGGCACTTCCAACTCGTCAGCAACCGCCTGGGCAAGAGAGGTGCGGATGTTTTGGCCGACTTCAGCCTTTCCTGTGTATACCGTCACCATACCTTTTTCATTAATGTGGATCCAGGCGCCAATTCCATCTTCTGCCGCCTGGGCGTCGTCGAAGGGTGCTGACAGACTTTCGGCGACGGTGAACGTTATCGCAATTCCACTGCCAAGTGTCTTGAAGAAATGGCGGCGATTCATACTGAAAGCGGGCGCCGGACTTTCCAGTAACTCATATTGTTCGGGTGCAATCGAATTTGATGCTTCCTTTTTCATAAGCGACTTTATTTTTGTTCTGCGGCTTTCGCGATAGCCGTCACCAGGCGGGGATAGGTTCCACAACGGCAAATGTTTCCTTGCATAGCCCTTACAATTTCGACTTCGCTTGGTGAGCTGTTCTTATTCAAGAGCGACACAGCCGACATGACCATACCCGGAGCGCAATAGGCGCATTGAAAGACGTCGTGTTCGAGAAACGCTTGTTGGACGGGATGGAGTCTGCCATCTCTGGCCAGCCCTTCGATGGTTGTTATGCTTTTACCTTCAGCCGCACCAGCGGTCACGCTGCAGGAACGCACGGCCGTGCCATTCAGAAGAACTGTGCATGCGCCGCATGATCCCTCACCGCAGCCATACTTGCTTCCAGTGAGGTCGAGGTATTCCCGCAATACTATTAGTAAAGGTTCGGTGGCTTCCGCTTGAACGGAATATTTCCGGTCGTTAATAACTAATTCCATGACATGGCCCATTAATTGGAGACGTTGACGAATGTACACAATACGCCTTGCCGGGACAAGCGATAATATGCAAGCTGCGGGCGTACTCGTCGAACCGAAAATTGAAAGGAGTAATATTTAACGACTGATTTTTTCGACGCGCTGTAGCCGATAGATGAGTTGGCTCATCACCCGACGCAGATCTGCGAAGCTGCTGGCCTTGTGAATGAATTCAAGTGCACCAAGTCCCTGCAATTCCGCTTTTTCTTTCTGATCGGAAGTAGTCGAATAGATGACAACCGGTATGCTGCGTAACTTTGGATCATTTTTGATTGCCATTAAACATTGTTTGCCATTCATTATAGGCATATTCACATCAAGGATAATGGTGTCAGGCAGTCGTTTCGAGTGGTGAAGGAGCGTTAATGCCTCCCTGCCGTCGTTGGCCGTTATGCATGAAATTGATGGGTCAATGTGCCTGACAGCCTCAGTCAGCAATTCACAATCGTCCGGATCGTCGTCGGCATACAGTATAGTCATAGGCTTCACTGCCACCTGGCGTTTGGTTAGTTTCGCCACGGATACCGGGAAAAGTGTACCGGAATTACAGCATGCCGCTTATTGAACAAAAAATTCATCCTCCCGAATGACAAAAAAGAAGATAGGCGGGCGAATAGTCGTGTCGGGTTGCAGACATTGAATGTGCGTCCCGTTGCAGACGCAGAATTGCCAGGACGGTTTAAGTGTTTACTTTTTCCACAACCGGGAAAAATAATTCGCCACAGCATCATGTCATGGCACAGATGTTTTAGCGCCCGCGGCTGGATCGGCCACCATCAGGTTGTAGTTTCTTAATCAGCGATATGAATAATTTTCTCAGAGGACTTATTTCAGGCTATGGCGCCTATAAGCTTGGCGGTGGTTGCTTCGGAACCATCCTTGTGTTCATACTGATTTGGGTTGCGCTTGGTCAGTGTGATGCAACTCCATTAAGCTCCGGTGTCAGTCGTGTTTCGAGGTCCCGAATAGGCGTGCAATCACCGACTATGCTATTCCTTACCGATTCTGTCTGCATGAAGGATGATCATTCTCTTTATTCTTTGCATGCAGGCAAGAAGTCCTTCGAAGTAACGCTCCGTTCTGAATTGCGGTACCACGTCTTCACTGATGATGCGGGCTGCCATTTGATCGGGAAGGATTTTTTCCAGTCCTTTTCCGACTTCAATCCGCACGCGACGTTCTCTTACTGCTATCGCGATGAGCACGCCGTCGTTATATTCAGCTCGCCCAATGCCCCATTCATTTGCTGTTCTGCGGGCGAGTTCTTCAATCGACTCTCCGTTTAGCGAATCGATCGTAAGCACAACCATTTGAGATCCGACACTGTCCTCAAGTGACATCGCCACTTGAGCCAGGTAGTCAGCCTCCTGTTCTGTCAGTAGATTCGCGTGATCGTTGATCCATGCTTTCGGGGCCTTTTCGGATGAGGGCGCGCATGCCGTCATCACGATCATTTGCGCCAGGATGGCCCAACGGATTAATTGGAAGCGCAATGTTCTGACCATAATAAAATTGTCCAACGCTCTAATTTGCGGGCTGTCGCCAAAATTTGCAAATGAGTATTCGGGAAGGCGCGACACCGGTTGCCGGATTCAACCTGTAAGGATGTCGGTCTGACACCCCTTTTATTTCAGCAACAGACTGCACCTTTGTAATGACAATGGATTGCCAGACCGCCAGCCGGCCAAAGGCGAATTGTCCCCTGACGCCGCCACTCGTCGCGCCGAACTTGCGGGCGGGGCCATGAGGAACGGGGATTGTCGGCTCTTAGAATTGATTAACTGAACACTTAAAACATTTCAATCATGAAACACCTCGAGTATGACATCGACATTGCTGCAGACCGCAAAACTGTGTGGGACGTCATGTTGCAGCCAGAAACGTACAAGGAATGGGTGCAGGCTAGCTGGCCTGGATCAACCTATAAGGGCAAGTGGGCAAAAGGCGAGGAGATACTTTTCATTTCTCCGGAAGGAGGCGGCACGGTCGCCCACATTGATGAGTACAAACCGTATGAAACCGTGCTGGCCCGCCACGTTGGCGTAGTGAATCCCGACGGGACGCAGGATCGCAAACCAGGTACGGCCAATGATTGGATCGGAACGTTGGAGCGCTACACGTTTTTGGAAAAGAATGGCAAGACGAGAATCCGCGTCGACATTGATACAGCGCCTGCGTGGGAATCTATGTTTAACGATGGATGGCCGGCTGCGCTTAGAAAGTTGAAAGAAGTCTGCGAAAAACACGCGGTGACTCAACCCCAGTGACCGCTTACTCGTTTGACAAATCCTTGATTTCCACCTTTCGGAAATCGATTGGCTGCCCCTCACTTTGCAGAGCGATAAACCCGGAAGTGAGGGGCTTACCCTCCTGCCAAATGGTACTGTCGTAACCTTGCACAACACCACCTCCCATAGTGGGATGACTGTACTGAAGGACAGTGTCGCCATTAATGATGTGCGTAATGAGCGAGTCTCCATGTACGACGAGTTCTGCGCGCACCCATTCATCGCGGCGAAATGTCCTTGACGAAGAGTTCAGACAATGGCCGTCGTATTTGACTCCGTGGTTAACGATGTCGGTTCCAGGCGAGCACATATTTCCTGTTGGTCGCGGTTGGCCGTCGTCAAGACCGGCGAGAAATTGCATCTCGACGGAGATCGGCCAGTTTTGTTCCCGAGGCATGGTGCGTGGGTCCTGTGAATGAAACATCACGCCGCTATTCAAAAGCGTATACTCGGGGGCTCCGCGCTGGAGCTCACCCGTGAAACGATATTCGACAGCCAGGTGAAAGTGAGAGAAAGGTTTTTTGTAATATAAGTGAGCAAACTGATCGTTGAAGTCTCCGTATTGATCGTAACGGACCTTGATCATTCCATCCTCAACCCGGAAGGTATTGCCGAAATTAACTCCAACATCGTGGTGATGGACTTTCACAATCCAGTCGTCGAGATCGCGGCCGTTGAATAATTGGATCCATTCATCTTCGTGCGCCCTGGTCGTGCAGCCGGCGGCCACCACCGTCAGCACAATTGTTATGATCGCATTGTTCAGGTATCTCATGGTAGTTGGTTTTTGTACCCCGGCCCTTTAAGAAATCGTCCTGGCCGCGCGCCGGTGTGTTCCCCGTTTGCAAGGACTGGTGTTCCGTTCACGATGACGTGAATCACGCCGGTACTGTATTGGTGTGGATTCTCGAACGTCGCATGGTCCTCGATTTGTTGCGGGTCAAATACGACGATGTCTGCAAAGTATCCAACCTGCAGCGTGCCGCGCTTCTTCAGTTTAAGGTTTTGAGCAGGCAAAGAAGTGAGTCTCCGGACTGCTTCTTCCAGAGGAATCAACTTTTCGTCCCGCACATATTTTCCAAGTAATCGTGCGAAGTTGCCATAGGCACGAGGATGAGGGTTATATTTCAGGAAAGCCCCGTCGGCCGCGGGTGCAGCGGCATCTGAACCAAAGCTCATATACGGAAGCGCAATTTGCCTGCGAACGTTTTCTTCGCTCATCATAAAGTATGCTGCGCCCACACGCGTGCTGTCGGAGATGACCAGGTCCATGGCCGTTTCTTCCGGTGACTTGCCGTGGATGCGAGCCACGTCGGCGAGGGTTTTCCCGGTGAAACGTTTCAGGGAGTCGTTGGCAAAACTCAACAATAACACCCTGTCGGCGCTGCCGGCCATCAGCAACAGGTTCTCCCATTGCGCTGTGGGGCGTCGCATCTCCTTCAAGGCACGTTCGCGAAGAGCTGGATCCTTCATCTTTTTAATCCAACTAAACAAGCCACCTTCCTGTATCCATGGTGGCATCGATGCATCAAGTCCAGTCGCGCCTGCTGTGTAGGTGTACATGTCAGCTGTGATCTTAATGCCAGATCGGTTCGCCCTGTCAATTTTTTCGAGAACGGCGTCGAGCTTATTCCAGTTGTTTTGGCCTGCCAGCTTGAGATGATAGATTTCCGCAGGAACACTGGCTTCTCGCGCGATCGTGATGGTCTCATTAATGGCATCCATGATAGCGTTGCCCTCGCTTCGCATGTGGACGATGTACATGCCGCCGTATTGGCCCGCAATCCGCGAAAGCTCGATCAGTTCGTCTGTAGTGGAGAAAGTTGCAGGCGGATAAATCAACGAGGCCCCCACACCGAGAGCTCCTTCCTCCATCGCCATTCGGACCAGATCCTTCATTCGATCCAATTCATCCGCCCTTGGAGCCCTGTTTTCGGCGCCTACTTCATGTAGCCTCAACGTTGTAGCCCCAATGAAAGAAGCCACATTGGGCGAAACTCCTTGATCTTCCAGGAATTGCAGGTATTCGGCGAGAGTGGTCCATTCAATGTCGAATCGGAGCTCCGCGTCGCGATCGACGTCCTTCTGCATTTCAGCCTTCATTGCATCATTCAGTGGTCCCATAGACACACCTTCTCCAAAGATTTCAAGGGTGACACCCTGGCGAATGTCCGACTCGCCGTTTCCATCAACCACCAGTGTTTCTGTTGCCCAACTGAGCATATTGATAAAGCCGGGCGCCACCGCAAGGCCGGTGGCATCAATTTCCTTTCTGGCCGAGCCATCACCCAGGTCGCCGATGAAAGCTATGGTGTCGGCCTGGATCGCGATATCAGAAATCATCGGGGCATTGCCAGAACCATCGTATAGCATGCCTCCACGTATAATCAAGTCGTATTGCCGCTGCTGTTCACACGATGCCAGGATAAGCAAGAGCAAAAAGAATGCAGCGCGGCTCATGGTTGTAGGTAGTTTTTGGAACAAGATTGGTAGCCTGAATGTAATACGCCGGGTTGAAACAGACAATGTTACAGTTTTATAGCCCGTTCGTCGGGAAGCTCATATCTTTGTATATTCCTTGCATCGCATGAAACTGTTTGATTCCCAATCCGCTGTGCTCTTATTGGTGTTGCTCACTTTCTGCTCGGATACAACCAGCGAACCTCCATCGGGTGATGCCAGCGGCGATGATATCAAGGGTACCTATCGCACCGTGGTTGCCTTTCCCAATCTTTCTTTCAATCGACCGGTTGATCTTCAACATCCAGGAGACAACAGCAATCGGCTTTTCGTACTCGAGCAGTCGGGAATAATTTCAGTGTTCGAAAATCGATCTGACGCCGCAGCGATAGACGTTTTTCTTGACATACGCCAGAAAGTGAATGATTCGGGAAATGAAGAGGGCTTGTTGGGCCTGGCTTTCCATCCAAACTACGAAAGCAACGGTTATTTCTATGTTAATTATACAGCCTCGGGTCCCCGCAGGACTGTGATCTCGCGATTTAAGGTTTCGCAAAACCCACTACTGGCTGATCCGTCGAGCGAAAAGGTGTTGCTTACCTACGAACAGCCCTACAGCAACCACAACGGCGGTCAAATTTCGTTTGGTCCTGACGGATACTTGTACATTGCTACGGGCGATGGCGGTTCCGGAGGAGATCCGCACGGCAATGGTCAGAATCGTTCAACCCTATTGGGAGCCATTCTGCGGATCGACGTCGACAAACAGGAGGGTGGGAAGCTATATGCTATACCCCCGGACAATCCATTTCACGGAAATACTTCCGGATACCGCGAGGAAATCTATGCTTATGGTCTTAGAAATCCCTGGCGCTTCAGTTTCGACAGCGAGACAAAAAAACTATGGGCTGGTGATGTCGGGCAAAATAATTACGAGGAGATCGACGTAATTGAAAAAGGCGGAAACTATGGTTGGAACATTATGGAAGGCAAGCATTGTTATAAGCCTTCGTCCGGGTGCAACCAGAGCGGCCTGAAACCGCCAATCGTCGAGTATAGCCATGACCAGGGCATTTCGGTCACCGGCGGTTTTGTTTATCGCGGTGCAGAATTGCCTGAACTCGTTGGCAGATATATTTACGCCGATTACGGCAGCGGGCGCGTTTGGGCTATTAGCGCGAACAATCTGAGCAACCCCATGAATACCGAATTAATGAAAGTGGATTTCAACATTTCGTCCTTCGGCGTCGACAAGGCAAACGAGCTTTACATATGCGCCTTTGATGGAAAAATTCATCGGATCCAAAGGGCAGAGTGAACCTTCGCTTCAAATATTTTGCTTGACCTTCTTAAAGTACTTCAAGACCGACGCCCAGGTGTTTGAAAACTTGTGTGTGTCGCGCATCTCACGCCGCCTATCGAACGCGGCAGGTTTGCTCAAAAAGCGTGAAAAATGACGAACTTGGCATTTCCACGGGCTTCAGGAATCGTTATTTTTGCAGTTCGTTGATGCAATCGGCGGGCGGCCGCTGGGGTTTAACGAAATATTGGTCCCGTAGTTCAATGGATAGAATTTCAGATTCCGATTCTGAAGGTATAGGTTCGATTCCTATCGGGACTACCAGACCGGGTAAATCAGAATATTTTTTGATTTGCCCGTTTTTATTTCCTCCCAAATCAATTGATATCGAGTGGGTTAACTCAAGAATGCAGTTGACCTCAGGGGTTCGATAATTGTTGGATTGCTTCTCAAACAGAACCCCTCCCGGAAAGAGGACTTCCTGAAGCTTTCGCTTGTCATCATAATCCCCGGAAACCCAGAAATCAGAAAGATTTGAAATGATTTCCAGGGAATGGTCGATCAATGGTGCTGGGTTCGATAATTCAATTCCGGATCGTTTCATCTCTTCGTTTATTGACTTGATCTCCTGCTTCAACTTGCCTCCGACTTTTTCAAATATTTCCCGGTCGATCTCACCAAACGCAAATCGTTCTTCGAGTTTTCCAAGCTTGGTATCCAGCGTACGAAGATTTTGCTCCATGCTTAGTCGATCCTCC
>CAZLWX010000023.1:0-42700 GCA_964563295.1 uncultured Roseivirgaceae bacterium
AATGAGGATAAAGGTCATTAGACCCACGAAAACCAGGGGAGCTTCCAAGCCATGAAAGAATGGCACAGCCTCAAATACCTTTTCCGGGATTGGCCAATATGCCTGAGAGAATACAAACTCCTCAACAGCCCCAGCATAAGCCGGGTGAGCCGAGCGTATCAGTCCGTAAGTGATCAACAGGGCCGAGAACGTAAAGGCATCGGAGAGCAGAAAAAACCACATCATGAGCTTGCCATAGCTGGCACCCATGGGCGATACACCGCCATCCCATACGCTTCTACCCGGGGCTTGAACACTAGTTGAGGTACTTGACATTGTTAACGATTTAACGGTTCAATAATAGGAAGACAAACAAATATAGCCAAAGTCCACCCAAAAAATGCCAGTAGGTGGTACACATTTCCACCGGTGTCATATTCTGTGAATGGACTCGCATGCTAAAGATCGACTTCATCATAACGGCGAGCACAATTACGCCGCTGATGATGTGAAGGGCGTGAACACCCGAAATGACATACAGGAATGACCCTGATATCGCACTGGAAGTGGAATTTACAAAATGGATTCCACCGGAAACCAGCTGGCCATAAGCCATAAACTGCCCGACAAGAAAGGCCAGCCCGAGGATCAGTGTAGCCGCTATCGTCAGCCGGGCCACCCGATGGTCATCCCGTTTCACGGCCACATACGTCAGGTGCATCGTCACACTGCTGATGATGATAATGGACGTCGTCACCCAAAAGGTCGATGGGAGATCGAAGACCATCCAGTTGCCTTCAGCTCTACGGACATAGTACGCGCTTGTAAAGGCACCAAAGACCATCACGACACTGACCATAAACAGCCACAGTGCAAACTTCTTCGGATGCATGGCCATTTGCTTCCTGGCCTCTTCAATGATTCTTATTTCAGTCGCCATAAACTCCCCTCATAATTTATCCAACAAATACGCAATCTGTACCACCGGCAAGTACAGGAATGATCCGAACATGATCTTGAGTGCCGATTTTCGGTCGCCGGATTTCATCAATGAAAACGTCTGTGCAAAGAAAATCACTCCACATACGGTCGCAATGACTGCTGAATTGATGCCGGTAATCCGGAATGTCGCCGGCAGCAATCCAAGCGGTATAAGGCACATCGTATAAATCATGATCTGTATTGCCGTGTTAAGGTCCCGCTTTCCGTTGGATGGCAGGAGCTTGAAGCCCGCTCGCTTGTAGTCATCGTCTGCTACCCAGGCGATTGCCCAGAAATGCGGAAACTGCCAGATGAATTGTATTCCAAAAATGATGAGCGCCTCATAGGTGATGGCACCTGTAGCCGCCGTCCAACCCAACAACGGAGGAAGGGCCCCGGGGATGGCTCCCACAAAAACTGCTACCGGGCCAACGCGTTTCAAGGGCGTGTACACGAAGCTGTAAAGCACCATCGAAACCAATGACAGCACGGTTGTCAGTAAATTCGTGAACGCCATTAGTAAGACGACGCCCAGCGACAGGCAAAGAGCGGCAAAGACGGCAGCCTCCTGAACTGAAACCCGTGCTGTCGGTAGCGGGCGATGCATAGTCCGTTTCATCACGCGGTCGAGGTCTCGTTCGAGAATCTGGTTTACCGCTATGGAAGCACCCGATGTCAGAAATCCCGCGATAAATAACACCGTCAGCACCAGCCAATCGGTCTCACGACTTCCCAGTATATAACCGAACGCGCATGAAAAGGCAACCAGAAATGACAATCGTGGTTTCAGAAGCTCCCAATACGCCCTGGACTTCGCCGCAGCGAATGATATGCCGGATAATGTATCGATAGGTTGTTGAGCAATCATGTCGAATAAGCCAATGTTTTTTGAGCACTGTTTACCCTGAGCAAAAGCATGAACTGAACTCCAAAGGCCAGGGTAGCCAGTAGAAGGTGTAGGGGTTGCAGGAATGGAGGTACTCCAAACCAGGCCATGCCAATTCCGCTGCACACTGTAGCAAGGACAATCACGGAAAAAGCAACCGGAAAGAATCCCCAGCCCGTGGTCCTCACCAGCGTAATAATCAAACCGGCATGAAGGATCAGCACGGCCCATGAAAAAGAACGATGGAGTATGAAGTCAGAGCCGATCGCCGAAATCCACTGATCGCGGGCCGCGATGGGTGCCACCCGGTCAACGGCCTCCCGCACCTGTGTGCCCAGCAGGACCTGTACAAGCAACACCACCATGCAGGCCACCAACCACAATCGTACAACGGGGCTGTATGGGACTATGGGACGATCCGTGGTGCTGACGTGATCAAGGTAAACGAGCAAAGCGACGATGAGCAGAGCAAGAAACATGTGAAGAGTGATCGTCCAGGGTGTAAGGTTGGTGGATACGACAATTGAACCGATCCAACCTTGAAACACGACGAGCAAAAATGTTGCGGCAGAAATGATGGTGATCCACGGGTGGGATTTTCGGAATCGCAGTGAACTCACCAACACAGCAAAGATGAGCATGCCGATGGTAACGCCTACGAGCCTGTTAAAATATTCCACCATGGTTTTTTGCGGATTAAAGTCGGCTTCTATTCTCACCGACTCGTCCTCTAAAATTCTTTCTGCCGTCGTCCCTAACCCGATCAACCTAAGGTAACGCGCAAAGCGGACGTTCTTTTTGTGGCGATAATCGGAGTAGATCGTCTTATAGTCGGGCGGAAGCTCCGATATCGAAGTTGGGGGGACCCAATTGCCAAAGCACTTCGGCCAGTCCGGGCAACCCATTCCGGATCCTGTGCTCCGCACTATCCCGCCGACGAGTATCAGAACGTAAACCGCGACCAGTGTCGATCGCGTGAGCTTGCGATAAGATCGCATAAATGCAAGTCCCCCGTTTCTACCACTACCAACTCACAGCCTGGATCGCCATTTCCGGCATCCCCGCCTTCCGCTGTTCGCCTAGTGCTTTCCTTCCACAATAATGGCGCCCTGTCCACTCGATGACTCCAGCTTGATGAGCTCATTCTCATGAGGCAGATTGGATTCCGGCGTTTCCGAGTAAGGAATAGTCTGTGGAATGTAATCTTCCTTTGCTCCGGGCTTGCTGTAATCATACGGCCACCGATAGACCGCGGGAATTTCCCCGGGCCAGTTGCCATGACCAGGCACGCGCGGCGTTGTCCATTCCAGGGCATTCGAACGCCAGGGATTAGCCGGCGCCAGCCTGCCGCGGAAAATGCTGTAAAAGAAGTTGAACAGGAAAAGGAATTGAGCACTGAACGTTACAATCGCCGCCACGCTGACCAGCATGTTCAGGTCGGTAAACGAGCTGAACGTCTCAAAGTTCGTAAAGCTGTAATACCTTCTCGGGAATCCGGCAATACCAATGTAATGCATGGGGAAGAATACCAGGTACACGCCCACGAGCGACAACCAGAAGTGAATGTACCCAAGTTTCTCGTTCATCATCCGACCGAACATTTTCGGGAACCAGTGGTAGATGCCTGCCAGCATACCGAAGAACGCGGCGCTTCCCATCACGAGGTGAAAGTGTGCGACGACGAAATAGGTATCGTGTAGCTGTATGTCGACGGCCGAGTTTCCCAGGAAAATCCCGGTGATACCTCCCGTCAGGAAGAACGATACCATGCCGATGGAGAACAACATCCCTGGTGTAAACCTGATGTTGCCCTGCCATAGGGTAGTTACGTAGTTGAATATCTTCACCGCTGACGGCACCGCGATGATCAGCGTCAGCAGCATGAAGATGGAGCCCAGGAAGGGATTCATGCCGGTCACAAACATGTGATGCGCCCAAACGACAAACGAGAGGATCGCGATAAACAGCAGGGACCCGATCATGGCCTTATAACCAAAGATTGGCTTGCGCGAATTGGTGGCAATGATTTCCGATGTAATGCCCAGCGCAGGCAGGATAACAATGTATACTTCCGGGTGGCCGAGGAACCAGAACAGGTGTTGGAAGAGGATAGGACTACCACCGGTATGCGGTAGCGCCTCACCGGCGATAAAGATGTCCGATAAATAGAAGCTTGTGCCAAAGCTGCGATCAAAGATCAGAAGCAAGGCCGCCGCAAACAAGACAGGGAAAGAAAGCACGCCGATAATGGCGGTAAAGAACAACGCCCAGATCGTAAGCGGCATCCGGGTAAACGACATGCCACGCGTCCTAAGGTTGATTACAGTCGTAATGTAGTTGATACCCGCCAGCAACTGGCTCACGATGAAGAGCGCCATTGACACAAGCCAGAGTGTCATTCCTAATCCGGACCCTTTGATCGCCTGTGGCAAAGCGCTCAATGGCGGGTAAATAGTCCATCCGCCAGCAGCGGGCCCGCTTTGAATAAACAAGGAGATGAACATGATCACGCTGGAGATGAAAAAGAACCAGTACGAAAGCATGTTTAGGAATCCCGACGCCATGTCACGCGCTCCCACCTGAAGCGGGATAAGAAAGTTGGCGAATGTTCCGCTTAATCCGGCGGTCAGCACAAAGAACACCATGATGGTGCCGTGCATCGTCACCAGGGCCAGGTAGAATTCGGGATCCAGTTTACCAACATTCGTGGCGGGATCGATCTGAATCCAGCCGCCGAGTACCGGGCGAAGGAAGCTGACATCCATATCAGGAAATCCCAACTGGAGCCGGAAGATCACCGACAGCGCGCCTCCGATAATGGCCCAGAAAATACCGGTGAAAAGAAACTGCTTCGAAATTACCTTGTGATCCTGGCTGAAGATGTAGTTTGTCCAGAAGTTGCCATGATGCTCGTCATGCCCATGCTCTTCATGGTGCTCGTGTACGCCGGAATGAGTGTGAATATCGGTAGTTGCCATGTTCTTCTCGTTAATTATTGTACATCAATCGTGGCCACGGTTTGTCCCGGATCTTTTTGCATTCCGGATTTTATCATGGCGGCTTCACGCAATTCCGCCGGCACCTTCTCGAGGTAGCTGGGATTGCTCTTCAGCCATGGGTCCTGCTCGGATTTCCATTTTTCATACGCCGCCTCATCCTCAACGATGACCTCCATCCGCATTGAGAAGTGACCGCGACCACAGAGCTCGGCGCATGCCAACTCATAGTTAAACGCCGGATTGCCAAGCTTCTCGCGCATCTCTTGTGTTGTCTTGGTGGCTGTAAACTTGAATTGAGTAATCATCCCGGGGACGGCATCCATTTTTACCCGGAAATGCGGCAAGTAAACGCTGTGTAAGACATCTTTGGCCCTGATCTTGAGCAACACTTCCTTCCCTTTTGGAATATGAAGCTGAAGGGCCTGAAAATCGTCAAAGGAATTCTTGTCATTCAGGTCCAGACCAAGCTGGTTGATGTCGTCGATATACTGGAAATTGTGGGCGCCGAGCGTGTTGTCTTTGACACCGGGATATCGGGCATTCCAGGCAAACTGCTGGCCGATGATTTCAATTACTTCAGCGTCTTCGGATGCTTCCGCCGTAATCTGATTCCAGGCCCTCAGACCGGTAAAGATCAGCACTGCCAGAACGATCGCTGGAATGATTGTCCAGGCGAGTTCCAGATAATGGTTATCCGGATAAAACTTAGCTTTTCTCCCCTCGCGATAGCGGTAGCTGTATACAAACACGAACATCACAATGCTGATGATCGTAAACGCCGCCACGGTAACGGCCATCGTAATCCAGAACAGGGTGTCGGTCCAGGCGCCGTGCTCGGACGCAATCGGCAAATGATATGAATCAAAATGCGTGTAGGAATACCAGAAGAATCCGCCCAGGCTCACTACCATAAACACCAGGAACAGGAAAGCGTTGACGTCGTTGGAACTATCGGGTTTCTCCTCTTGTGGACCTTTGGCAATATTCACCAGGCTACTCACCCGGAAGATCAGGTAAAGAATGATCAGTACAAGAATTACGCCTAAACCAATGAGCAAACTCGCCATATACTTTACCTGTTAAATGTGATGATGTAAACTCTCCTGCAACAGCGGGTGGTTCTTGCCGATCAGCGGCACGCGGGAAAGACTTGTCAACGTGACCAGGCAGAATACCGCCAAAAACACGATGCTGATCCCGATCTCAACGAGCCCGACAGATCCACCTTCCTGCATGATGCCCGGAACAACCAGATTGTAATGATCGAACCAGTGCCCTACCACAACGATTATACAAACCAACTTCAATACGGACATATGCCGCTTCGAGTCGCGGGTCATCAGCAACAGAAGAGGCAGCACAAAGTTAAGAATAAGGGTGGCATAAAAGATCCAATTGTATGGCGCTGTTCGCATGCGCTCGATGAAATACACCGTTTCTTCGGGGATGTTGGCATAATAGATCAAAAGAAACTGCCCGAACCAGATGTACGTCCAGAAGATTGAGAACGCGAACACAAATTTGCCGAGGTCATGAAGATGGTTGGCATCGACGATCTTCAGATAGCCGGCCTCCTTCAGATAAGACACCACGAGCGTAATAACTGCAAGACCGGTAACCCACCAGGTGGAGAAGATGTACCAGCCGTACATTGTGCTGAACCAGTGCGTGTCTATGCTCATCACCCAGTCCCACGATGCGATGGACGAGCTGACAGCAAAAATCACCAGAAAGACAGCCGAATGGGAGCGGTTCTTGAACCAGTAGGAAGTCGAGTTATCCAGGTCCTCCGCCAGCATATTCTTTCGGATCATCAGGAAGAACCAGTACCACAATCCGAGAAACAAAACCATCCGGAAGATGAAGAAGATGGGGAATCCTCCTGCCTCGCCGGGGAAGTAGAAATACGGTGCCTTGCCACTGATGATCGGGTCGTATTCGCCGCCCGTTTCATCGTAAAGCCCATCATGCGTCCAATGGAAGATTTCGTGGCCTCCGACGAAGAAGAGTACAAGCATCAGGATGCCCGATATCGGCAACCAACTTCCCATCGCCAGGGGCACGCGAAGCAAACCGGCGGACCACCCGGCGGCGCATGCGTATTGGATGGCAACAAAAAACAATCCGATAACACCCAACCCGAGGTAAAAGATATTATTCAACCAGAGCGACGCCAACACGCGCGCCAACATACCTTTCTGGTGACCACCACCGTGCTCCTGCACTGCTTCATGGTGTTGGGACACCGATGCATCTGTGCTGGCCACCAGGTTGCTGGCCGCAACCATACTGTGTCCACCCTCGGTCTCATGATTGGATCCTCCACCCAGCAACATTCCCAGGACCATAATTACTACCCCAACGCCCAGGAGGATGAGAAACTTGTTTCTAGTTTCTGTCTTGAATAAATACCTTTCGTCTTCTACTAGTTGATGAGCCATTGTTCGTATCGTTATCCGTTACCGGTAATTCATTGGGTTGGGTCTACTTTTGCAGCACTTTTACGTACTTGGCAATCTTCCATCGATCCTCCGGCTTTAACTGCGAGCCATGGGGCCACATAAGATTTTTTCCGTACGTGATGACATGGAAAATATGACCTTCTGTGATATTCCTGAGGGCATCGGCCTTGTAATTCGGTACCCCGTTGTAGTTTCCTTTTTGCACGCCGTCGATTTTGACGCCGGCAGCTACATTTCCATCCCCCTCGCCTTTGGCGCCGTGGCAGTGGTCGCAATAGATCTCATACAATGCCTTGCCCTCGCTAATCACCGCGGCTGTTGAATCCAGTGGATTCTTAAGTAAGTCGGCCTGAGCGAGTCCCTGCTCGTCATTGGGGAGACGGTAGGGCAGCCACCCGTACGGGTTCCGGGGCACTGTGTTGGGCGCCGGTGCCCGCATGTTCATCGAGTTTGGATTGAACCGGTTCGTATTAAAGAATTCAGCGTGACCTTGCTCTTCGCCCTGGAACGCTGGATACTCGATGGATGTCAGCCATCGGCCGGCATCCGTATCCTCGATCTGCGAATAGGGTTCGTACGCTACCGAATGATACATGTTCGGCGCATACTCGAGGCCGGGGTTGTCGCCACCTGCTCCGCACGACATCACGATCAGCGCTGAAACAGCCAATCCAGAAGTTATTATTAACGAGCGCATAGTCACGGTCTTAAAGTTCATTCAAAAGTTTTCTGATTGACCTCCACGGCGCCGGCTTCGCGAAGCACCCGGGTGATCTCGTCCTTGCTCCTGGACGCGTTGGCGGCGATGTCTACGGCCATCACATGTTTGTCGTCGGTACTCCGCACGTCGAACTGGCGCGGCCAGGCGTACGGCTTCATATCGCTGACGATCAGGAAAGTGGCGACCATCCCCAGTGCCGACAGCAACACGGTCAGCTCAAAGGTCACAGGAATGAACGGCGGCAGACCAGCATGATCCTTACCTCCAATAATCATTGGCCAGTCATACCCCAGCATCCAGATTTGCATGACGAGCGCCAGCGTTGTTCCAGTTATTCCGAAAAGGAAAGCCGCTATCGGCAAACGCGTGCGCTTGTATCCGAGGGCTTCATCGAGACCGTGTACCGGAAACGGTGTATACACCTCATGTATTTTGACGCCGCCTTTCCGGACTTTTCGAACCGCGTCGAGCAGCACGTCCTCGTCATCGAAAACGCCGACCAGAAAATTCTTACTACTATCCATTGCTATCCGTTATCAATGTGAAATATCAATGTCCTTTTCCACCTTCTGCTGGTGTTCCCGTCACTCGTTCCGATGTCGCTTTCAGCACGCTCTTGATTTCGGCAATGTTAATCACGGGGAAGAACTTGGCGAAAAGCAGGAAAGCGGCGAAAAAGAAACCAACCGTGAACAGGTATTCTCCGACGTCATACATCGTCGGGTGGAACATATTCCAGCTGGAAGGCAGGTAATCCCTGTGCAGGGAAATAACAATAATCACAAATCGCTCAAACCACATTCCGATGTTCACGATGATAGACAACACGAACGTCGACACAAGGCTGGTCCGAATCTTCTTAATCCAGAACAACTGGGGGGAGATCACGTTACAGGTCATCATTGACCAATATGCCCATGCATACGGTCCCTGCACGCGGTTGAAAAACTCGTACCCCTCATATTCGACGCCGGAATACCAGGCGATGAACAACTCAGACATGTACGCGATCCCCACAATGGAGCCGGTGACAATGATGATGATGTTCATGAGCTCGATGTGGTAAATGGTGATGTAGTCTTCGAGCTTGAACACGACGCGCGTGATTAGCAGAAGCGTGAGCACCATAGCGAATCCTGAAAAGATAGCGCCGGAAACGAAATAGGGCGGGAATATGGTCGTGTGCCAGCCCGGAATGACTGATGTGGCAAAGTCCATCGACACAATGGTGTGAACCGATAACACCAGCGGAGTCGAAAGTCCGGCGAGTATAAGGGCAACTGACTCGTAACGCATCCAGGTACGTGCGCCACCCTGCCAGCCGAAACTCAGCGCATTGTAAATAGCGGCGCGGATCTTATTCCCCTGCACAATGGCCCGATCGCGAATCGTGCCGAAGTCGGGAATGAGTCCGATGTACCAGAAGACCAGCGAAACAGTGAAGTAGGTAGAGATTGCAAACACATCCCACAACAGTGGCGAATTAAAGTTCACCCAGAGTGACCCGAACGTGTTGGGCAACGGGAGCGCCCAGTAAAACCCAAGCCAGAGCCGGCCCATGTGCAGTCCGGGAAATGATGCCGCGCAAATCACGGCAAAAATAGTCATGGCCTCAGCCGCGCGGTTGATCGACATCCTCCAGCGCTGGCGGAACAACAACAAAATCGCGGAAATGAGTGTACCGGCGTGACCTATACCGACCCACCAGACGAAGTTGGTGATATCCCAGGCCCAGCCAACTGTCTTGTTAAGACCCCACACCCCCACACCATGCCACAACAACATGCCCATACAATACAACCCGAAGGAAAGCAAGGCCAGCGACACGGCCATAGCCATCCACCACAACCGGGCTGGCTTGGCCTCGACCTGGCGGGCGATATCATGGGATACATCGTGGGTGGTCTTTCCACCGGTGATAAGAGGCTCACGAACTGTCGAAGTTACTTGCATTGTTGTTGTTAGCGTTGTCTGTTAAGCATTACCGTTGTCCTTGTTCCTTACCTTGGTGAGGTAGAAAATATTGGGTCTGACGTTCAATTCCTCCAGCACCGCGTAGGCCCTCGGGTTGTCCGCCTCCTTATCGTTGAGCATCGGCCTTTTGGGATCAAGGGGCCGGATCTTCAACAGCCTGGCAACCCGGCTTTCCGGATCATTCATGTCGCCGAATACGATCGCACCTGTCGAGCAGGCGGCAGCACAAGCGGTGACCACTTCACCATCGCGGACTTTTCTTTTCTCCTTTTTCGCGTTGAGTTTGCCGAGTTGAATACGCTGAATACAGAATGAACATTTCTCCATCACACCGCGCGAACGAACCGTCACATCCGGGTTCAGCACCATCTTGCCAAGGTCGGAGTTCATCTGCGGGTTCACGTCCTTGAATTGACGGTTGTCGTGATATTTGAACCAGTTGAAACGTCTGACTTTATAAGGGCAGTTATTGGCACAGTAGCGGGTACCAATACAACGGTTATAAGTCATTTGATTGATACCTTCCGTGCTGTGGGTTGTTGCCGCAACAGGGCAAACCGTTTCACAGGGAGCGTTGTTGCAGTGCTGACACAACATCGGCTGGAATACAACTTCCGGGTTTTCCGCAGCGTCCTCGAGTCCCCGCCAGTCATCGACGTCGGCTGAACTGCTGTAATACCGGTCGATGCGCAACCAATGCATCTCGCGGCGGTTGATAACCTCTTCACGACCTACGGTCGCAACATTGTTTTCCACGTTGCAGGCGACGACGCACGCCGCACATCCCGTGCAGGTTTGCAAATCGATCGCCATGCCCCAATGGTGATTGTGGTACTCGTGGTTATGCCACATCGTAATGGCATCGGGGTCGGACTTATTGCCTTCCGCCTTCCAGGTGTGTACCTCCGGCTGGTAATGATCTTCACGGAAGCTCCCATCCTTGAACTTGTCAATCGTGGTCTCCTGAATGACAGACCGCCGGGCCATCACCGTGTTATGAATCTGGGTCTGAGCAAGCTGGAAACGATCATCTGTGATCTCAAACTTGACATTGCTGACCCTGTAATGGAGTGATCCGTTGGTTACGCCAACAAAGGGATACATGTTCACCCCTTTGCCGTCGGCAGCGGCTCCGGCCTTGGTGCGCCCATAGCCAAGGGGTATACCAATGGTTCCCGGCACCTGACCAGGTTGCACGAGCACCGGAAGGGTTATAGACTTACCGTTGGCCGTGATGGTCGCCATGCGCGTCTTGCTCTCAAAGAAGCTGATGCCAGCGGCATCCTTCGGAGAAACGGTCACATAGTGATCCCACACAGCCTTGGTGATTGGGTCGGGCAATTCCTGCAACAGAGGGTTATTCGCCATCGAGCCATTGCCCACCGTGCCGTTCTCGTAAATGACGAGCTCAAATCCACCTTGTTTGTAGTTGCTGGCTATCGCGGCTGCGGCGGCATTAACGTCACCGGCAAAGGTCACGGAATTCGCACCAGCCTGAGATGGAAGCTCGTATACGCCGTCGTAAACACATTTATCCCAGAACGTCTGGAAATCCATGGACTGATTCTTATAGAACCAGTTTCTCCAGTTGGACTTAACGAATTCAAAGTAATTGGGTGATTCTTCACCGGCCCAAGTCAGCAGACTTTCCTGCGCGGGACGCGTGCGGAAAATCGGTGAGATCGCCGGTTGTGCCAGGCTGAACGTATTAGGCTTCGGTTCGGCGTCGTTCCACGATTCCAGGTAATGATGGTCTGGTGCAAGGAATTGGGCGTTGGTGCCGGTTTCGTCTTCCTTGTACGCTGTTGCAACCGAAAGGGCAATTTTGCCCAATGCGGCGGCGATCTTTTCTCCTTGCGGATGATCGTACACCGGATTGCAATTGTAGAAGATCGCACCTTCAATTTTTCCGGCGGCCAGGTCATCGACAAAGGTCATCATCGCTTCATCATTTCCCTGGCGGAAGTTTACAGGCTTGTTCGGCAGGATGGTCGAACCATAGCTGCCCAACATGTCGTTGATGGCATTGACGATGGTCTGAACAGCTTTGTCATTCGAACCAGCGACGACAAGCGCCTTTTCGCGATTGTTCCAGAGGTCGTTCGCGGCCTTGGCGAGTTGAGGTTTGTCCACACCTCCGGAAAGGGTTGCTTTCCCCGCCTTTTCGGCAATCAGATTATAGAGCTGCACTACCACTGCGCCCTCTTCCGATGGTTTGATCTGTGTTCTGTAGTCCGCGTTCGCACCCGAGATCGTGAGCACCGTTTCAAACTGATAATGGCGTGACATGTCGCGTTTTTCTTCGCTGACCTCGCGCGACTTTCCGTACTGTTTGGTGTTTTCAATCGGCGATCCCCAGCAGTTGAGGAAATCAGCGGCGATACTTACAAGGGTAGCAGCCTTGCTGAAGTCATAGGAAGGGAAGAACGCCCGTCCGAAAGATTCTTCATTCGCCTTGAGGATTCCGTAGTGGGAATTCTGATCGTATTGAATATGCCGGGTGGTCGGATACTTTGTTCTGAAACGCTCAATGGCAGCCTTGGTGCTGGGACTGAGAATGGTATTGCTGACAATAGCAATTTGTCCTCCGCGACCGGCGATCTCTCCGAGTTTTGCTTTCACCTGTGCGTCAAGTTCCTCCCACGACACGCGCTGTTTGGCCGCTCTTGGAGAAGTCAGGCGCCCCTGGTCGTATAATGAAAGGACGGATGCCTCCACCTGTGCCGTTACTCCTCCCTGCGTCACCGACGAGAGAGCGTTTCCGTCGACCTTGATAGGACGTCCTTCACGGGTTTTCACCACGATGCTGCAGTAGTCACCTCCATTCAGGTAGGTCGATGCGTAGTAATTGGGAACAGTTGGCAACATGTCCACCGGATGCTGCACGAAAGGCACAGCATGACGAATGGGAGCTTCACATGCCGCTATGGTCACAGCAGAAAGGCCAAACCCCATCATTTTCAGAAAATCCCTTCGCGAGTGGCCGGGATCTTCTTCCGGACCTGGGTCAGGTGGAAATTCAAGGTGAGCATTTTTCACAAACTCTGGATGGTTTGCCAATTGCTCAATGCCTTTCCAGTATATCTTCTTAGGTTCTTCCATAGGTTCGTTTATCGCAACAAAATTCTTCGTTTAAACTCTGTAGCCTCGCACGGTCTCGCCTCGTACTTCATGCGTCAATAATGGCATTTCGAACACTCCAGTCCGCCGATATCCTCCACTTTCATGTTGGCGCGGGTGCTTTCCTTGTGGATCTTTTCGAGTTGGTCGTAGTAGGCGTTGCCCCGCGAGTTCACATCGGTGGTCCGGTGGCAGTTGATGCACCATCCCATCGTCAAAAGGGAAAACTGACGAACGACGTCCATCTCTTCTATCGGACCATGACACGTCTGACAGGCGATGCCGCCAACGGTGACGTGTTGTGAGTGGTTGAAATACGCCAGGTCTGGAAGGTTGTGAATGCGCACCCAGCGGATTGGGCGGTTTTCATTGTATGCTGTGAGGATCTTGTTTATTTCGAGATCGCCGGTGGTTGTTCCTGTGCGGATCTGATTGTGACAATTCATACAGATGTTCACGGAAGGGATCATCGCGTTCTTGCCATTCCTTGCGCCGATATGACAGTACTGGCAATCAATCTGGTACTGGCCAGCATGGATCTTGTGCGAAAAGGCGATTGGTTGCTTTGGCGCGTAGCCCTGTTGCACACCAATGGAATACAATCCATTGATCACCGTCTTGAAGCCGAGCGCTACGACGATGAAGGCGACGACAAAGATAAAACCAGGACTTCGCGTAATGGTGCCCAGTGTGATAGGCGAATGAACAACCTCCTTTTCTTCTTCGGTCAGCGGGCGCTGGTCAAGGAACCGCTTGATCGCCGAGATGAGGAATGACAATATAATAATGAGTAGCAGCAGGATGAGCACCATCCCGAACAGGATAACGTTGAGATATTTTCCTGCTCCCTCGCCAGTTCCTCCTCCAGGGGTCTGCGGGCCAGGCGTCTCCGGCGCAGCCTCAACCTTCGATGCTTCGGCCTGGATGTAGGCCAGCACGTTCATGATGTCCTCTTCCTTCAGCGTCGGGAAGGCGGTCATCTGTGTTTTGTTGAATTCGTTGAATAAGTTGACGGCGTATTCATCGCCGCTCGCAATAACAGCAGAAGAGTTGTGAACAAAATTAACGATCCACTGGATGGAAGGCACGCGGTCAGTCACACCTGCCAGCGCAGGGCCTATCAACTTTTGCTTAACGCGATGACATGCTTTGCAGTTGGAATTGAAAATTTGTTGACCGGCGGAAATTGCTGCGGGGTCGGTGGATATTTCCTGAGAGAGAGTCGGTAGTGTAAGAAAGATAAAGAGAACAATGAATGAGATGGACTTCCACGCGGGGTGTTGATAAATTTTTATCATGATTGAGCTAGTGTCCGTTTCCAAAACAAGGTGCACAAATCTACTATTGGAACTCATTTTTTCAAATTTATTTGCAATTCCACACAATAAATTATCAGTATTTTGACGTCGATTCACACACTCTTCATTCGCATCGAAGCACGTGATGAAACACCAATGAAATTACTAATTTAGAATCATTATAAATTGATCATGAGCCCGTTTGAGTATGTTATCGTACTGATTTCCATTATTCTAGGGCTTGGCATTACAACTATACTGACCGGCGTCGCGGAGCTCATTAAACATTCAAGGCTGTTCACCCTCTACCCGCCTTATCTCATCTGGATCATCCTCATCTTTGTCTTGCACATTCAGGAATGGTCGGTGAGCTACGACCTTCGAACCGAATTGGAGTGGACGCTGCAGAAGTTCTTGTTCATCCTGCTCTATCCAATCAACCTTTACATCCTCGCGCACCTCCTTTTCCCCGCAGGACTTTCATCGTCATTCACATCCAAAGAATTTTACATGACGAACTTTCCCCGTCTATTCAGCGGAACAGTTGTCCTCGTGTTACTAAGCATTCTTCACAACCTGGTATTTCTGAAATTGCCTTTACAAACCCAGGTGCCTCATGTGATCGGTCTCAGTGTGTTGTCGGCGATGGTGATCTCCAAATCCAAAAACAGTGTTGTTCATCATCTGATCGCAATTGTGCTGCTGACCATCCTGGTAGTCAGTCTTGCCCTCGCCAACCAGAAGATCTATTAGTGTTCAGGTGTTCAGGTGTTGAGGTTGGGCTATTGTGCTGATGTGGTAGTGTGCTATTGTTGGCCTTTAGCCGGGCATGAGGACACCAATCAAAATGCTGCAGACCGTCGACTGTCGACCGTGGACATCTCGACTCCCAATCCAAACAACGCAAAGTCATACTTCACCGGATCAACCGGCTCAAACTCCCTCAAACTTGCGGTGAGTTCCAGGGTGGTGAACCAATCCGTTTGCTTTCTTCGAATCAGTTTGAGTTCTCTCGCCACACGATCGACATGAACGTCGCACGGGCACACGAGCTGCGAGGGAGAGATGCGTTGCCACAGGCCAAAATCCACGCCCTTATGATCGCGCCTCACCATCCAACGCAAGAACATGTTGAGGCGCTTGCAGGTTGATTTTTTCTCCGGCGTGGATAAGTGCTTCTTCGTGCGGTGCGGATGGTGCTCAAGTCCGAAAAAAGTATGGTGAAAACGTATCAACCCGGGCTCGACAGTTTGCGAATCGATGCCTGGAAGAAATAATTCCTCCATCGACTCAACGTCCTTGTAAATCGTTCGCAATGCTTCAATAAAGTAGAGAGCGTCGGTGCCATTAAACGTCCGATGCCGGAAGTTGGTGAGGCCCTTTAGATCGGAATCGCGATGGTGCAGGACAAATCCATACGGGTCGTTGTCCATCAGCTCCATCAATTCCGAGCATTTCTTGATGATTGTTCCACGCTGTCCCCACGCCAGCACAGCGGCAAACAGACCGGCAATCTCAATATCCTGTTTTCGGGTATACCGGTGAGGTATGGATATCGGATCATTTTCAATAAAGTCCGGACAATTGAATTTTTCCACCTTCGCGTCCAGGAATTCCTTCATTGCCCCGCGGGGGATTTTCCGTAAAGACACAACACAAATTTTCTGCAAGAACGACATTCAACCGGAATGTTCATTCCGAAATTCAATATCTTTGGCGGACGACAGTTCAATGAAAATTCTTAGACGAATTCTCCTCGCCTTTACAGGGATTTTCGCGGTCACCTTGATTGTGTTAGCGTGGCAAACTTTTCCCATCATCAGCGGCTACGGTGCGAAGATCGCCTGCTCCTGCGTGATGGTCGCCGGCCGGTCACCCGACGACGTTTATCGGAACGAGCTGGGATCTTTTCCACTTTCCCTGGGAAGCTATTCCGTGAACTTTGCCGACTCCTCGGCATCCGCCCACGTATTTGGATTGGCCACGCGCAAAGCGATTTTCCGAAAAGGGCTTGGATGCACGCTTGTTGTCGGGATCGAGGAAGGGGAACTTCGCTCGCAAGCGCCCACCTTGCCGGAACCTCCCAGGTTCAATCAGGACTCCATCAACTGGCCGACCGGCGACAGACCAACAGGCGATGAGCCCCTTTATGATTCGGTTAAGCTTATGGCAGTGCTCGACGACGCATTCCGTGAACCTGGCGCCGAGCCGCGGCGACGAACGCGCGCAGTGATCGTAGTATATAAAGGAAAGATCATTGCTGAGCGTTATGCACCGGGATTCGATGCAACTTCGAAGTTCAACGGTTGGTCGATGGCAAAAAGCATCACCAACGCCATGGTCGGCATTCTGGTCAGCGACGGGGCGCTGAATGTGAACGCGCCCGCCCCTATCGAAGAATGGAAAGATGACGGCCGGGCCGGTATCACCCTGAATCATTTGCTGCACGCCAGTAGCGGCCTGGAGTGGTCGGAAGTGTACTCCGGGCCGAGCCCGGCCACCCGAATGCTCTTCATGAAACGCGACGCGGGTGCCTTTGCTGCCGGATTCGAAAGTGAATACGAGCCTGGAACCAAATTCTATTACTCGAGTGGTACCACCAACATCATCTCACTCATCATTCGCAAGACGGTCGGCGACGAGCAATACTATCGCCTTCCCTACGAGCGCCTGTTCTACAAAATCGGCATGTTGAACACAGTACTCGAGCCCGATCCGGGGGGCACTTTTGTGGGATCGTCGTTCGCCCATGCCACCGCTCGCGACTGGGCGCGCTTCGGGCTTCTCTATCTCAACGATGGGGTTTGGGGCTCCGAAAGGATCCTTCCCGAAGGATGGGTGGAATACACCACCACGCCAGCACCGGCGGCGAAACGAGGCCAGTACGGCGCGCAATTCTGGCTGAACGCGGGCTCACCATTGGACTCGATTAACCGCTATTTTCCGGATGTTCCACGCGACTTGTTTTGGGCCGACGGCTACGAAGGACAAAACGTCTTCATCCTGCCGTCAAAAGACCTTGTTGTAGTCAAGCTTAGTCTATCAACGGGTGATTATCTCGACGACAACCAATTTCTGAAAGGAGTTATTGCTTCACTTGGGGAATAGTCGTTGAACGCGGCTAGTCTGCAGGATAGCGTACGCCACAAGCCTCGCGCAAACGGTCGAGTGTGTCCATCAGATCAATAGAATCCTGCTGCCTCATCACTGGGCTTTCGGTCAACCCTTTGCGAAGGCACTCCGCGACGTGTCTCGCTTCATACTGATAGCCAAAGCCCTCTTCACGAGGGACCTCGACCTTTCTGAGATCGTCTCGGCCGATGACCAGTTCCATGGTAGCCATTGCGTTGTGAAAGCGGTTTCGCAGGTGTATTCGTCCGAGTGTACCCGCGATCATGGCTTCCACGGGAGTTTCTGCGGCAAATGTCGAAGAAAGTACGGCGAGCGCGCCGTTGCCGAATTTCAGCGTCATTACACATTGCTCATCCACACCGGTGTCGAAATTGCTGGTTATGGCGTGCACCTCGACAGGCTTGCCAAGAATCGACTGAGCCATGAATACAGGATAGAGCCCGATGTCGAGCAACGACCCTCCACCAAGCAAGGGGTCGTATAAACGTTGTGCGGGAGGAACCGGGGCCTTGAATCCAAAATCTGCCTGAACCACCTTGATGTCACCGATCAAACCGTCTCTGACGATTCGCGTCACTTCCTGGTATTGAGGCAGAAACTTGGTCCAGAACGCTTCCATCAGGAAGATGCCCTTCTGACGTGCTTTGCCGACCATTTCCTTTACTTGTCTGGAATTCAAACCAAAGGCTTTCTCACATAGCACCGCTTTCCCATAATCCAGGCACATCATGACATTGTCATAATGCATTCCGTGGGGCGTCGCGATATAGATCACGTCTACTTCTGGTGACGCCGCGAGAGCTTCATAATCCGTAAACGCATGGCGGGCACCGTGGACTTTACCGAACGCTTCTCCCCTGGCGGCGTCACGCGAGCCGACGGCAACAAGTTCACTGTTCTTGACCAGCTTCAGATCGGATGCGAATTTATGAGCGATCTTACCGCAGCCCAGTATTCCCCAGCGTATATTTTCGTGCATAGAAAAGGATGGATTAATTTGTCGTAGAGTCAGCAGGTTTGACGATGAAAGGTAGTTCGCAATTCCATTTCAAACAATTCTCCGTAGAGCAGCGCCGCAGTACGCATAAGGTTGGCACCGACGGTGTGCTGTTAGGGGCCTGGGTGGGCACTGGCGGTGCAAAGCGTATTCTTGAAATTGGCACGGGCTCCGGAGTGATTGCGCTGATGCTTGCGCAGCGCACCGTTGATGACGTCCGCATCGATGCAGTTGAAATTGGAAAAGACGATGCCGAACAGGCACGGGAAAATGTGGCGGCGAGCTTGTGGAAGCATAGGATCATGGTGCACCACACGGCAATTCAGCGATTCGAAGGAAGCAAGCCCTACGACCTCATCGTAACCAATCCTCCATTTTTTAGCAATAGCTTATTACCTCCCGACACCCGGCGACGCCTCGCACGGCATACCGATGAGCTGTCGTTCGACGAACTCCTCTCTGCAACAGCAACCCATCTGGCAACAGGCGGAAGATTGGCGCTCATCCTGCCGGTCGACGAGGCCGAGCGGTTCAAAAAACTTGCCTCCAACTACAGATTGAGTTGCGTTCGCGAATGCGCGTTTCGAACGCGTCCGGGGCGCGCCATTGAGCGCCTCTTAATGGAATTCAGTCCTTCCAACGGCATGGCTGAACGCGAGGAGTTGATGTTGTACGATGAACAGGGCCATTGGACAACCGATTATCGCCGCCTGACAGGCGACTTTTACCTGAAATTCTGACTCAGCAAGCAGACCGGCATCATTTTTTTTAGTTGATTATCAGTCGTTTACAATTTTTTTAATTAGATGTTATAACATCCAATTTGTTTCTGGTGTTATACTTGCGCACTAGACCAAAAAACGAAACACTTAAGTCAAATTTATGAAGAGATTGAACGCACTATTAGTTGCGCTGCTCGTCGGTGGCAGCGCATTCGCACAGACGACGTGGAAGATTGACAAGGCACACTCGCACATTGGTTTCTCGGTACTCCATTATGCGATCACCGAAGTGGAGGGCAACTTCAAGGACTTTGACGCTTCTGTAGTATCGCATGCTGACGACTTTGACGGCGCCGAGGTGACATTCACCGCAAAGACGGCATCTATCGATACCGATAACGAGCGGAGGGACAATCACCTGAAGTCAGCTGATTTTTTCGAAGCCGAAAAGCATCCCGAAGTTACCTTTACGGGCAAGCTGGTGAAGGAAGCTGGCAAGTATAAGTTGAAAGGCGACATTACGATGCGCGGTGTTACCAAACCAGTAGAGTTTGACGTGACCTACGGCGGAACGATCGATACGGGACGCGGGCTGAAGGCAGGTTTCCGGCTGGCGGGACAGGTTAACCGCCAGGAATTCGGTGTCTCCTACGGCGGCAAGACGCCAGGTGGTGACCTGGTCATCAGCGATATGGTTGATATCGTTTGTAAGATTGAATTGAACAAAGCCTAAGAAACCAAAGCCCTTCTCACGAAGGGCTTTCTCTTTTCCTGACTATGAAAACAATCGGAGAAGAAATCCAACAGAATAAATTCAGGTCTCCCAACCAAAAAGCGGTCATCAATCTCATCTACACAGCCAATTGGCTTCAAAGCAGGCAACTCGACTTCTTCAAGCCCTTTGGAATCACCGGTACCCAGTTTAACATCCTCCGCGTTCTCAAAGGACAATTTCCGAAAAGCATTTCAGCCAGTGAGATAAAATCGCGAATGCTCGATCGCAATTCTGATGTTTCCCGTTTGCTCGACCGTCTGGCGCGAAAGAATCTCATCACCAGAACGACCTGTCCGAATGATAAGCGCGCTTCTGATGTCTATATCAGCGACAAAGGGCTGGACCTGCTTCACCATTTGAACAAAGTGCAGAAAGAAATTGACAGCGTGTTGAATCTGACCCCTGCAGAAGCGGAATTACTCAGTGATTTGCTGGACAAGGGCCGGACGACACACTAGCTACCCAACTCACTGCGCACAAAACTGACCAGCTCGCGGATATAATCGCGACTAAAGTCGAACCGGATGTTTGCGGCCCGATAAACTTCGGGGATCGTTCTAAGGTTTCCCAGTCGCAAGGCATCCTGGTATCCCTTCAACCCGGCCTGAGGATCGCGCCTGAAGTTCCTCCACACGGCGAAAGCTCCAAGCTGAGCCATCCCATATTCGATGTAATAAAATGGGACCTCGTAAAGGTGGAGTTGTTTTTGCCAAAGGAAGTCCTTCGCCTCCTTCAGGCCGGACCAATCGGTTTGGTCATCGGCAAACTGATCGTAAATCCTGTTCCACGCCTCCCTCCTTTCTTCGACCGAATGGTTGGGGTTCTCATACACCCAGTGCTGGAACTTATCGATCGTTGCAACCCAGGGAAGCGTCTCAATGGCGTCTTCGAGGTGTTCCCTTTTCGCCCGCTGAAGTTCTTCCTGATTGGTAAAGAAAATATCCCAGTGGTCCATCGAGATCAGCTCCATCGACATAGAAGCAAGCTCGGCCACTTCAGAAGGTGTCGACTTGAAGTCATTCAGTTCGAGGTCTCGGGTCAGAAAATTGTGCACAGCATGGCCACCTTCGTGCATGATCGTCACCATGTCGCGTAAGGTGGAAGTCGCATTCATAAAAATGAATGGCACTCCGATTTCTGCCAGCGGGTAGTTATAGCCACCGGGCGCTTTTCCGATACGCGATTCCAGGTCGAGATGACCCATCGCCTGCATAATGGAAAGGCATTGACCCAGGTAGGAATCCAGGTTCGCGAAAACAGAAATCGCCTTCTCGGTAAGCTCTTTGCCGCTGGTAAATGGCTTGAGCGCTTCCCTACCCATCGGATCAACTGCCTTATCCCAGGGCCTCAGTTCACTGACACCGAGCGAAGATTTTCGTTCGCGCGAGAATTCATTCAACAGGGGAACGACCTCGTGTTGAATGGCATCGTGAAAATCAAAACAATCCTGTGGCGTATAGTCAAACCGCCCAAGAGCTTTGAACATATAATCGCGGAAATTCGCGAATCCCGCATTGACAGCGACCTGGTGCCTGAGTTTCACGAGGGTGGTGAACAAATTATCCAATTCATCGCGGTCGCGCAATCTTCGCTCACTGATCTTCCGATATACTTCTTCCCGCTTGTTTCGGTCTGTCGACATCAATAGAACCGAAGCCTGTTGAAGCGTAAGCTCTTTGCCGTCAACCGTTACAGTCATAGCCCCTGATATCTGAGCATATTTTTGCGACTGGGTCGCGATTTCGGTAAACAAGGGTACGTTCTCCTCGCGGAATATCTCAATATCCTTTTTCAGGTTGCGAATCAGGAGGTCGTAACCCTCTTCCGTTGAAAGTTCGTCCAGAAACTCCGACCCGGCGGCCTTGCGGTTGAGCTGGTCTGAAACCGGTGCAATCAACGGTTGAATGTGCTGAATGAAATCCTGGTAAGATTCCAGGTATTCTTTGTTTTCCGTGTAGCACGTCATTCGGATATACCGCCAGGCGAGGTCTTCTGCCACCACTGATTCAAGTTCACTGCGATCAAGGAACCACTTCCTCAAATCCGGCTGGGAATCGATCCGCCTTTTGAGCAGGTCGTCAAAATAGGGTTTCAAGCCGTCCCATGTTGTAACGGCAAAGCTTTCTGGTAGGAATTTGCGTGTTGGTCGCCTCGGAATTTCAATCGCTTCAGCCATGATTCTGCTCCTTTTTATGGTGCGCAAAAATAGTTTATCAACAACGTGGATGCAAACACGGTGCCGCAGGCCAGCCGGCAAATAATAACGAAAATTCCCGACTGGCTGATTATTGCTTCATGAGCCTGTTTTTGCTAAGTTTAGCTACCATTAGCCCACATCTGTTGATGCCTGACGCTTCTGATCTCAACGATCTTCTCCTCCGTATTTCTCGCGGCGACGAGATCGCCTTTCGGCGGATGTTTCATTCCTTTTCAGGTCTCGTCTACTCGTTTTCACTGCGATTGACGCGATCGAGGCACACTGCGGAAGAGATCGTCCAGGAAGCATTTCTCAAACTATGGGTCAATCGCGAATCGCTATCGCGAATTGAAAATTTCAATGCCTACCTGTTCACCGTAACGCGCAACCTGACGTTCAACGTCATAAAACACAAGAGGATCGAAGATAAAGCGAAGCAAGCATTCCGATATAGTGCGTTCGCCCATGAAGATACGGAAGGAGCTGTGGTCTATAGTGACTACCAACAGTTCCTTAACAACGTGATCAATCATTTACCGCCTCAACAAAGGCTCGTGTACAGCATGAGTCAACAGGAGGGGCTGCGGTATGAAGAAATAGCCAGCAAACTTAAGATATCACGCCTGACGGTAAAGTCCCACTTGCAACAGGCCAGGCGGACCATCAAAATGCAGTTCTACGGTATTTTGAATGTCCTTGTCCTTGCCCTGCTGATCGTGGTCTGACCTTTTTCGTGCGCGCCCTTACTCCTTTCTGGCGCACTGGTTGTCATACCTTAAGACAGGAAATACAATTATTATTATATGGACAATGTCCGTCTCACCTCTTTGTTCCAGCGGTACCTGAGAGGATCATGCAGTCGCGAAGAGGAATCGGAACTGCTCGCCTATCTGGCGGAATATGACACCGAAGAAGTGAGGGCATTGCTCCAAAACATCTGGAACAATCCAGACCACTCGCTGTCCGTGAGCCAGGAACAACGCCTGCTCAGCAACATTCTGGCGAGGACCAGGAATGCTGAAAGCACCACCAGCCGCTGGCGGTGGATCGGAGTCGCCGCCACACTAGGCCTTGCAATCGCCGTTGCGTTTGGAGTATACCGTTTTACCACCGTCGAATCAACCACGGAAGCTATGGCTACTGTGGCACCGCCTGACTATGGCCACCAATTCATCAGACTCCCGGACGGCAGCACAGTCATTCTCAGGCAGGGCAGTAAACTGGATTATCCGGCGTCATTTGCTGATCGCATAGTCAGCCTGTCGGGCGAAGCTTTTTTTGATATTGTTCACCATGAGAACAAACCCTTCGTCGTTCGCACAGGCCAGCTGGTGACAACGGTGTTGGGCACCGCGTTCAATGTTAGGGCATATGACGACCAGGACGACGTCACGGTGACCGTGACCAGGGGAAGCGTGCGGGTCAGCGATCGTGATAAGGTGCTGGGCACTATAGCCCCAAATGAACAAATCACTTTTCACAAGCCAACGCGAGGCGCACAGCAGCAGGCTGTACAGGCGACAGATTTTGTCGCATGGGCGGACGAGGACATCTATTTTGACGATGTTTCAATCGGCGACGCGGTGTCCCGCATCGAGTCGAAGTTCAACGTGTCGATAAAATTCGAGCAGGAACGGTTCAGGGACTGCCGGTTCACTGCGACCTTCGCGCAGGATGAAGATCTGGCTCAGATCCTCGATGTGATCTGCACATTCAACAACCTGCATTACACTCGTGATGATGCCGGTAATATAGAAATATCGGGTGTAGGCTGCACGCCGAATCCCGCCGCAACCAATTGACGATTGGCTAGCGCTCCAAAGTAACGGATAATCAAAAAAAAAGTCCCCCCGCCATTTGGCAGGGAGACCGTGTTGCCCTGAATCCAACGGCCATTGGAGACGGGCGGTCGTCTTAAATAACTCTCGGTCATCTAAAACAATTTAAATTAATCATTTTTCCGTATTCTTTGCGTCAGTTCCACGCTAGCTGACCCGCAACTATCGCAATGAGAGTTAGTCTCACACATCTTCTTCTGTTGCTTACCAGCCTCCAATTTCTGTTGGCGCTGACGGGTCGCGCGCAGGGAACCGGCGAAACGCGGCTGACACTTGAGCTTCGCGATGAGAGCCTTGCATCGGCGCTCAGGAAGATCGAGCGCGCCACGCCATTCCGATTTGTCTATCGCGCTGATGAAATAAAATCAATTGAGAACATCAGCCTGACCAAAGGGGAACGCACGGTTAAGGAAACGCTTGACCTGATCCTGGAGAATACGCGTTTTACTTTCCGGGAAATGAAGCAAAATGTCCTGATCGTGCACAGGCCAGCGTCTGTTACCGACCTCTCAAACCGCCGTATCTCGGGGAGGGTTCTGGACGAAAGCGGAGATCCATTGGCGGGGGTGAGTATCCTGGTCAAAGGAACCACGACGGGCACAACCACTGACGCCAGCGGAGACTTTGCTATCCGGCTGTCAGATCAGGGCAGCGTGTTACAGTTTTCGTTTATCGGATTCTCAACTCAGGAAGTTAATATCGACCATCGAACCACGATCGACGTAACGCTTTTCCCGGATGTGGCGGCACTCAGGGAGGTCGTGGTGACAGCCCTGGGGGTGTCTCGTGAGGAACGGTCGCTCGGCTATGCAACCCAGTCAGTGGATGGTGACCGTATTACGTTCAGCAGGGAACAAAATGTACTCGGCTCGCTGGCCGGGAAGATTGCTGGTGTTCAGGTTGTTGGTTCCTCGGCGGCAAGCATGGGCGGCACTCAAAAGATTAAGATTCGCGGTGTCAATTCAATTACGGGCACGGATCAACCTTTGATCGTTGTCGATGGCACAACGATTTCGAATGCCAACTATGCTGGAAGTTCCGGTGTTGATTTCGGCAACCTGGCGCAGGACATCAATCCTGAGGACATCGCGTCAATCGATGTACTGAAGGGCCCGGCTGCATCAGCCCTGTACGGTATCCGCGGCCAATACGGCGTAATCATGATTACCACAAAAAAAGGGTCAAAGGCGACCAAAAGAACGTGTGTTGAATTGAACACTTCATTCCTCATGGAAAGAGCCGGCAACTTCATGCCTTACCAGGATCTTTACGGCGGTGGTTCGAGCCAAGCGTGGCGAACGCTTCCCAACGGTCAGAAGTACGTCGATATGTCTGTGGATGAAAGCTGGGGACCGAAAATGGATGGAACTCTCGTTCGACATGTTTTTAGTTTCTATCCGCAGGATGCGGAGTATGGAAAGGTCATGCCTTTCGTGCCACACCCCGACAACATAAAAGATTATTTCGACACGGGCATCACTATCAACAACGGTGTTTCCATTTCTGGCGGAGGCCCGAACAGCCATTTCCGCATCAGCGTCAACGACACGCGAATCAACGGCGTGGAACCGAATACTTTCCTCACCCGCGATAACCTGGGCATCAGCGCTGGCCTCGATATTACCACGCGATTAAGTGTTTCAACCAACATCAATTATGCGGGAAACGCTGCACAACGGCCTTCCCAGGGGTCGGAAGAAGGCTCGCGTTACCTGGGTCAATGGTTTCAACGCAACGTCGACATGAAACGCCTTCGCAATTACCGGTATGACGACGGAACCATTCTGCATTGGAACCTGAGAAGGCCGAGCTCCTCGAGTGGAGAAATTGAAGATTTTGATCCGCTTTATTGGTCGAATCCTTATTTCCTTGCCAACGAGAATACCACGAACGATTCACGCGATCGGCTCTTTGGCGATGTCGGGCTGACCTACGAACTGATTCCAGACCTGAAGCTCAGCGGGTTTATCCGGTCGGACATGTATACCCAACACATCGAGTCGCGCCAGGCTTTCGGCGGAACGGGGCTGCCGGGTTACTCGACGGGAAAATATCAGAACCGGGAAATGAACTACGAGTTCCTGGCTGAATACAAACGGTCGATTGCGGAATTTTCCGTCAATGCCTTGCTGGGAGGAAATATTTACGATCGCGACTACACCTTGCTTACCATGGCAACTGTTGGTGGTCTGACGGCACCCGGCTATTACAATATTACGGCGTCCGTTGATCGCCCGGCGGTCACTTCTTCGCTGTTGCGGAAACAGATCCGCAGTGCCTACGGCATGACGTCACTCGGTTATAAGGGTACTTATTTCGTGGATGTTTCCTTCCGCAATGACATCTCGTCTGCGCTTCCTCCATCAAACAACTCCTACTGGTACCCTTCGGTTTCAGGGAGTTTTGTCTTCAGTGAACTGTTGGACTCGAAAGCGCTGACATTTGGAAAGTGGCGGTTGAGCTATGCGCAGGCCGGGGCGGACTTGAATCCTTATGAAACATCGACATTCTTCACGCCGGGAGTCGTGTACACCGGAGCTGTACTGGCTAATCCGTTGACGGTGCCTGACAACTTAAGCAACCCCCGCATCAAACCGTCGTTCGCGCATTCGTATGAAACTGGTGTCGATCTGAAATTTTTCAACGGCCGTGCCGGCGCAAGTGTCACCTTATACCGGCAAGTCAACAAAAACCAGATACTAAGACTTGATGTCTCCGGAACGAGTGGGTACGGGTCAGCCACCATAAACGCTGGTGAGATCGAGAACAAAGGCATCGAGGTGACGATCGCCGGCACGCCGGTTAAGAATGAAAAAATCAGCTGGGACTTTGTGTTCAATGTCGCGCGCAACAGGAATATGGTTGTAGAGCTTTACCCGGGCATCACGGTGTATGGCTACGGGAGAACAACCTATTCGTCTGTGACAAGCTATATGAATTCCTATCAGGGCAAGCCCTTCGGCAGCCTGGTGGGACAACGATACCAGCGCGACTCCCTGACCAATAAGATCTTGCTCGACGACAACAACCTGCCCATGTTCACGAGCGCAGATCATGATTTTGGCACCATTCTCCCCGACTATACAGGCGGGCTTCAGAACATCCTCCGCCGCGGCCATTTTGAGCTCTCCGCGATGCTTGACTTCCAGATCGGAGGACAATTTTTCAGTCGTTCGAAAATGCTCGCAGTCAGAACAGGGCTCGACCCGATCACGGTTGCGACCAACGACAAAGGTCACAATGTTCGCGACCCTATTGACGAAGGCGGCGGAGTGCGGGTAGACGGAATTTCCGGCAGGACTGGCGAGCCGGTGACCGCCTATGTTGATCCGCAGATCTATTACGGCGTCGTAGGTCGAAGGATTTACGAGGAGTGGCTCTATGATGCAACTTATTTCAAACTGAGAGAGCTGAAGCTCTCTTACACATTTGATCGCGCTGACTTCGAACAACTCCCCTTTCAACGCCTGACCGTCGCTGCCGTGGCGCGGAATCCGGCGATGCTGTATCAAACAGCGCCCAGGGGATTGGATCCATCAGAGCTTTCCACCGGCGGCCAGGCGATGAGCTGGTTTGAGTCGGGTCAGATCAATACTGTTCGGTCATATGGACTCAACTTACACGTGACGTTTTAACAATGAAGCCTGGCCACATCCGTTATAAGATCATTTTTCTCGTCCTCCTCTGCGTGGCGTGTCATCATTTTGATGAGGACATCAACCGGAATCCGAATCTCCCAACGGTTGCAACGGGACCCCAGCTGTTGGCATCCGCCATGTTGTCTCTTCCGGAATTGAGTTCCTCCCAGCAAGGCGAATTTCTGGCTCAATACCTTGCTGAAACGCAATATGTCACCGCGTCCCTTTATCCCAAGACCAGCACCAGCTTTTACGGATGGTACCAGGGACCGCTCATGGACATCCAAATGGTTCTTGACCACGCTACGGACAAGGACGAACTGGTCGTAGCCCGGATATTAAAGGCCTATATCTTTTGGAACATCACCGATCGCTGGGGCGATGTTCCGTTTTCCGAAGCCTTGAAGGGAGATGAAGATTTCACGCCGAAATACGACACCCAGGAATCCATTTACGACCAATTGTTCCTCCTGTTGAAGGAAGCCAACGCCTCGCCGGTTGACGGTAGCCTGACAAATGATATCCTCTATGGTGGAGATCTGACTCGGTGGAAGAAACTCGCCAATACCATCCGGCTGTTGATGGCCCTGCGCTTGTCACGTGTTGACCCCCAGCGCGGGATGACTGAATTCAACGCTGCCCTGGAAGACGGAATTATGGAGTCGAATGACGACAACCTGGTTTTCAGGCACCTCGCCGACGCCAATCACCAGAACTACTGGTACGGACAAATCCACGATCAATCCCGTGAATGGTGGGCATTAACTCGCGGGATGGTTGACAAGATGCTTCCTGTCAACGATCCCAGGCTGTTCGTGTATGGCGAGCCCAACCGAAGCGAAGGAATGTATGTCGGACAACTGTATGGTGATACTAAAGATTTCGATACGGAGAAATACTCCCTGCTAGGGAAATCTATATGGGCTCAGGATGCCCCGGTATACCTGGTAACATACGCTCAGGCACTGTTTGCATTGGCAGAGGCTGCCAAGTTGGGATGGATCGCCGGCGGTGAAACTGAAGCCGAAGAAAATTATAATCGGGCAATAAAGGAATCGGTGTTACAATGGACCGGGAGTGACGAAGGCGTGGCTGAAATGCTTGACCATCCGGATGTAAAGTACGACCCTGTAAGCGGGTATCGCAAGATCGGCATGCAGCGTTGGATTCACCTGTTCATGCACGGATATGAAGCGTGGTCCGAATGGCGCCGCACGGGTTTCCCTGATGACCTGGTTTCCCCGGGTGGAGTAGCAGTGCCGCGACGGCTGAACTACGTTGAAGCTGAAAAATTCAATAACGCTGAGAACTATCAGCAGGCTGTTGAACGCCAGTTCGGAGACGAAGAAAGTCTGTACGGCCGCGTCTGGTGGGATGCTGAGTAAATAAAGTGCACCGGCTGACAGCCGTTATCCCATGTTTATTAATATATTGGTTTCTCAGGTTGATGCAGACTTCACCCTCATTGAAACCCTATGAAAAGTTTGTTACTGCTCACCCCTATCTTTCTATTGGCCTCATGTGTTAGCCGTGAAATAAGAACAATCGGCTCTATCGAGCGGCTCGATCCGGCACTTGACAAAATTATTACGCCTGATGCTGTGATAGAAATCATCGGAGAGGGATACGTTTGGAGTGAGGGTCCATTGTGGATTCCCGCTGAAGAGACGCTGCTGTTTTCGGATGTTCCGGCGAATGTTGTTTTCAGCTGGAAGGAGGATGAGGGAGTCACCAGCTACTTGAGTCCATCAGGCTACACGGGGGAAGGTCCCTCGAGAAGGCGGGAACCCGGATCCAATGGTCTGGTCCTCGACCCCGATGGGAAGCTGGTGTTGTGCCAGCATGGGGACAGGAGGTTGGCGCGCATGGACGCCCCGCTCTCCAATCCCGCTCCGACGTTCATCACCGTCGCCGGACAATATCAGGGCAAAAAGTTCAATAGTCCCAACGATGCAGTTTACCGCAGTAACGGCGATCTCTTTTTTACGGATCCGCCCTATGGTCTTCCCGACAGCGCGGCCGCTGCTCGTGAGTTGGACTTTCACGGCGTCTTCAAAGTAACGCGCACCGGTGACATTGCGTTGTTAGTCGACACCATCACGCGACCTAATGGTATTGGGTTTACGCCCGATGAAAAGACACTCCTGGTTGCGAATTCCGATCCCGCGAAGCCGGTGTGGTATGCATTCGATTTCACGGAGACCGACTCCCTTGCCAATGCAAGAGTGTTTTACGATGCCAGCGACGCTGTTGGTGACCCGGGATTGCCTGATGGTTTCAAGATCGACCGGAATGGGAACGTATTCGCGTCCGGGCCGGGAGGAATATGGATCTTCAATAAAAACGCAAAACTCCTCGGTAAAATCCGACTGCCAGAACCAGCCTCCAATTGCGCATTCGCGGATGGTGAGAAGACGTTGTTTATTACTTCGAAGCAGTACTTGTTACGGGTGAGGATGAAGTAGGAAAAAGGCTAAAGGCTAAAGGCTAAAGGCCAAAGGCTAAAGGCTAAAGTCTAAAGGCCAAAGGCCAAGGGCTAAAGGCCAAAGGCTAAAGGCTAAAGCTAAGGGGCAATCCCGATAGTCCCGATAGCTATCGGGATCGGGACCAACACCCCAACTAGCCGATCTCAATCACGACATCATCTGTGAGTGGATGGCCAACACACGTTAGCACGTATCCTTCGGCGCGCTCTGATTGGGAAAGTCCTTCTTCTTCGTCGAGTTTGACCTGGCCGGAAAGTGCCTTGCCGCGGCAGGCGGTACACAAACCACTTTGACATGAGTAAGGCAGATCAATGCCCTGATCCAGGGCCGTCTCGAGGATCGCTTTGTCCGGCGGAACCAGGATTTTGTACTCTTGCCCGTCATACCGAATCGTCACCTCGCGTTCCTTCAATTCCTCCGACGGCGCCGAGACGATCTCTTTCTTTTGGTCTTTGTCGATAGTCCCCTGTACGAAACTTTCCTTGAATATCTTATCCTTTGGAATTTGTCGCACGGCGAGCAGCGAGTCGACATTCTTCATCATCCCTTCCGGTCCGCACATCAGGTAGGTTGACTTTTCGATTCCCCAGTCGGGAATTCGTTCAAACAGCTTCGTCAGCATGTCGTGGCTGAGGAGTCCCGAGTATCCCTGCCAGTTCATGGGCGCGTTATCCAGCACATGAATGACATGAAGCCGCCCTTCGTACTGTGTTTGCAACTTGTCGAGTGCATCCTTAAAGATGATACTGTCTGCATCGCGGTTGCAGTAGATGAGGGAGACGATGCTGTCGGGTTCCTTCAACAGGATGCTCTTGATAATCGACATCATCGGGGTTATGCCGGAACCGCCGGCAAACATGATGAGATGGCGTTTACGGGCGGGGTCAAATTCAGTGGTGAACTGTCCCATGGGCTCCATCACGCGAATAGTTCCGCCGACCCGGAGGTTGTCGGCCAGCCAGTTCGACATCATGCCGTTCTCCACCCGCTTAACGGTGACAGCCGGATGTTCATCGACGTACGGCGAACTGCAGAGAGAGTACGCCCGGCGAATTTCCTTTCCCGCAACCGGCACAATAAGCGTCAGAAACTGCCCCGGCTTGTAGGTCATTTCATTGCCGACGGGCTGTTCGAATACAATGCTGATGGTTTCGTTGGTCTCCTGAACAACGTTCTTCACCTGAAGATCATAATATCGCGGACCACTATGAACGGTGTCCTTTTTCTCCGAATTGTCAGATTTCTTGAAAAAACTGAAAGCCATACCCAATTATCACAATTGCCCCGCGTGGGCGTACGAATCAAATGCCAAACTCAATGTGTCCAACGGGCACGCCCGTCTCAGCCGCTAATTGCTCAACGCACAGCACACAGCTATAATTCCTCACTTCGTCCGACGCCGGCAAAACTAATAAAAATGCCCCTTCAAAAAAGCCTCGGCCGCGCCATTCGGCCTGTTTTAGGCCGCATAGCGTTTGTTCAAACCTGTGTTTGCGCTTAATTTTACATCTTAACATCCTACACGTGCAATTAACGCCCCTGAACGCTGTATCTCCCGTTGACGGCAGATATTTCGATGCTGTAAAACCTCTCTCCCCCTACTTCTCCGAATATGGTCTCATCCGATATCGGATCCTGATCGAGATCGAATACCTTATCTCCCTGGCCCGCCACCTGCCTGAACTCGCCCAATTCCCATCAAATGGTGCTGAAAATCTCCGCTCCATCTACCGTGACTTTACTGAACAAGACGCGGCCAGGATTAAAGACATCGAAAAGCAAACCAACCACGACGTTAAGGCCGTTGAATATTTCATCAAAGAAAAGCTGGAGACCTTCAAGCTGGGCTTTCTCAAAGAATTTATCCATTTCGGCCTCACTTCGCAGGACGTTAACAACACAGCGGTCCCGCTATCCATAAAGGAATATGTGGAGCGTGAATATCTGCCGGCATTGGAAAAGCTGACCAACCTCCTTCACACGTTAGCCAATGAATGGCAAGATGTGGCCATGCTCGCCCGCACACACGGTCAACCCGCGTCACCCACCCGGCTCGGTAAGGAGGTGCGCGTGTTCGCCTCCAGGTTAGAAGCACAGCGCTCGCTGATGATGACCATTCCGTACTCGGCGAAGTTTGGCGGAGCGACGGGAAATTTTAATGCTCATCATGTGGCATATCCCGAGATCGACTGGCACGCGTTTGCCGATGAGTTTTGCAAAGGCCTGGGCTTGTCGCGCAGTGTGCCGACGACACAAATTGAGCATTACGACAACCTCGCCGCACTCTTCGATAACCTAAAACGAATCAATACCGTGCTGATTGATTTTTGCCGCGACATCTGGCATTATATATCGATCGAATACTTCAAGCAGAAAATTGTGGCAGGAGAAATCGGTTCGTCGGCCATGCCTCATAAAGTCAACCCAATTGACTTCGAAAATGCTGAAGGCAACCTCGGACTAGCCAACGCCATTTTTGAACATCTGGCCGCCAAGCTTCCAATTTCCCGATTGCAGCGCGATCTGACCGACTCAACTGTGCTCCGGAATATCGGCGTCCCGATTGCGCACACGCATATCTCATTTCTTTCGATTATTCGCGGGCTGTCGAGGATTCAACTTAACAAGCCCGCACTCGACCGCGACCTTAACGAAAACTGGGCGGTCGTAGGAGAAGCCATTCAAACGATATTGCGAAAATCAGGATATCCAAATCCGTACGAAGCGCTTAAGGAGCTTACCCGGCGAAGTGAAAAAGTAACGCAGAAAAGCATCGCCGAATTTATCGACTCACTCGACGTCGACGAAAAGGTCCGCAAGAAGCTGAAGTCGATCACTCCTTCAAACTATACAGGAATCTAGAACTGGCTTTTAATCCTCGGGAACGTACAGCAACTGGCCATTGGCGAAATCGTATAACGTCAATCTCCTGAGGTCGTAGTAAGCAACCCAGAAATCTCTCAGCGCCTGGATATAGCTTCTTTTCGCATCATCTTTCTCCCGTAAGGCGATGTTGAGGTTTGTGATGTCGATCTTGCCGATCAGGTACCTGTTCTGGGCTACATTATAGCGCTGGGTGGCCACTTCATCAGACTTCTTGGTGATTTCAATCTGGAGCCTGAGCATCTCAAACTGACGCACCTTTGTCATAATCTCCTGTTCAAAGTTCACCTGCTCCTGGGCGATGACATAATCATTGTACTTCTTGTTTGCGATGGCGGTGCGCATTCTCGACTTATTCCGTCCCCAGTCGAGCACCGGCACACTCAGCGTCAGGTTGAACTGCTGTTGTTCCGTTGGCTGCAAGTAGATGTCGTTCAGGATGAGGCCATTGTTATTGAGCCCGTACGCGGCGGTCAACTCTGACTGCCAGCGCTCTCCCCGCGCCTGGGCCACCTCGCGGTCCGCCTCAATTCTTCTCCGTTCAAATGCGATAAAGGCTGCCCTGTTCTTGCGGGCATACTCCAGCGCCTCATCGACGTCGACTTGAAAGTCCGGGATGATCTCCGGGAGTGTGAGTTCAACGCTCTTGATGTCTTCTTTCAAGCCCACGTAAGAAGCCAGCTGAAGCCTGGCAGTCTCGAGTTCGAGTCGGGCCTGGGCGACATCCTGCCGCGATCGCAGTAACTGCAATTCGACCTGGAGCAGCTTATCCTCGGATGTCGTGCCGATATTGTACCGACCTTGTTCTATTTTGTAGATGGTGTCATTGTTCGCCAGGTTAAACTGAGCAATCTGCAGGTTGATCTGTTGCTGAAGCACATTAAAAAATCGACTCACCGCCTCCGCCGATACAAATTCCAGTTGTTCAACGAATTCGCGCTTCGATTCCTCATACCTGAGCGGCTCGGTCTTCCGATCCCACCGGAGTTGATTGAAGGAAAACAAGGGCTGGGTCAAGGCGATGCTCATCACGGTGCCGCTCCATTGTTCCTTCGGGCTTAGGCTTTCAGGGTCGTGATTATAATTGTTGAAATAACCCAAGCTTGAGTTTACCGATATCATTCCAGCGGTCCAGGGTATGGGCTGCTCAAGGCCGAGATTCATGAAGCTGTTGAACTGGTTGACCTTCGCGTAGTTGAAAGTACCGTCGGACAAAGGCGCCTGGGAGACTTTTTTGTTATAGGGAAGGTTTCCATTCAGCCGAAGCTGGGGGTTGAAGTTCGTGCGATAGTAGCGATAAAACCAGTACCTGTTCTCCTTCCGTGTTTCTGCCTGCCGCGAAGCAGGTGACTGCGAGCGGGCATGAGCGATGATGTCTTCGATCGTCAGTCGCTTCTGGGCGTCGACGGGACCGGTGATGAAACACAATAGGATAAATGAAACGGTATATAGCGCTTTACTCATATCGAAGTGATGTAATAGGATCCTGGTTCGCAGCCTTTCGTGCCGGAGCGATTCCGAAGATCAAACCGACAGTAGCAGCAACACCAAAGGACAATAGAATAGAACCAAAACTTATGATGGTCGGAATTCCAGCGAATTCGGAAACCAGGTACGCCATGGAAACACCCAGTATGACCCCGATGATACCGCCTGAAACACTGATCATGATTGCCTCAAAGAGGAATTGCTGAATAACATCGCTCTTCTTTGCACCAATGGACAGCCGCAATCCGATTTCCTTAATCCGTTCAAGCACGGAGGCAAGCATGATATTCATGATACCAATCCCTCCTACGAGCAGCGAAATGCCAGCGATAGCGCCCAGGACATAATTGAAGATATCATTCGTCCGTTGTTGTTGCTTAAGCAGGAGCTCAGGAATCTCGATCTCATAGTCAATGACGTCAAAATGTTTGCGTTGGAGCAAGCGCGACATAATCTCCGCCGCGGGCGTCAGGAGCCGGGTCTCATCGACTTGGACCACAAGCCTGTCAAGTTGATGGTAGTTCTTTTTTTCCAACGCATCGCTCGACGACTCTTCTTCAGTGACCGGACCAAAGAACATGCCGCTGCTCCGCATTGCGGCAAGCTGAAGCTCCTCCTCGGTAATCAGGTCCCTGTTCTTGTAGCGAATGAGCATGGTTTGTAGAGGCGTGTAAACGTCCATGTTAAAGTCGCGGATGCCGAGCTTACTGATACTGTTTTGGCTGACTACCCGTTCCTTCAACACGCCGATGATCGTTAGCCAGTGAGGACCCACCTTGATATTCTTACCGACGGCGTTCTCCGTTGGGAAGAATTTCGTTTTAATGGACTGACCGACGATACACACAGGGGACCCACTTTCGCGCTGATCGTCATTGAACATCCGGCCTTCCTGCAGCTCAAAATTGTAGATCTCGAAATATGCGGGCTCCACGCCAACGAGTTTAGCCGATCGTCTGAAGCCCCGTCTGATCACGTTCGTTTCAAGTATAATTTCAGGGCTGACGCGACTTAGCCCGGGAATCGAAGCCTCGATGCTCTGCACATCGCGCACCGTCAGCCCAGGCGAGAACTTCTTCTTCTCCTTCTTGCCGGGCTCTTCCTCAATCTTCTCTTCCTTCTGTTCGATAATGGGTTTTATGACGATGTTGTTGACACCGACGAGCTTGATCTGGTCAAGAATTTCCTGTTGTGCGCCGTTGCCGATCGCGAGCATCGCAATTACGGCCGCGACACCGAAAATGATCCCGAGCGCCGTGAGCAGGGAGCGCACTTTGTTTGCCACCACGGCACTGATGGCAATACTGAAATTGGCCAGGAGGCGTTGGTACATGGCTAACCGCGTTTTCTGACGGTGGTTTGGACCTGGGCGCCGGGTTGAGCGCTCATGATCGCGGGTGTGCCCTGGTCAGCGGGTTTTTCTTCTTCCTCTTTCTTCCTCCGCTTTCCGTTCATCTCAGGCAAGAGGATAAAGTCCTTGTCTGCGAGCCCCTCCGGTATTGACAGGTAAAGCCGGTCTCCTTCCTGGAGGCCGCCAAGCACAACCGCGTCATTGGCGTTGGTTTCTCCAATGATTACCTCCTGTTTGATCGTTGAGGCGCCATCGCGTTTGTACACATAGGTAATGGTATCGAAATGACTATGAAGGGTTTCCAGCGGAATAAACAGGGCAGCATCCTTAACGCTGGTGATGATCTTGTTGCTGGTTGTCATCGATGGACGCAGGGTGGGATCAGTGCCAGCAATTTCAATCGAAACCTCGAACACTTTTGCATCAGAGTTGGGGCGCTGCTCCCCAACGTTGGCGACCCGCGTCACTACCCCGGAAAGTTTCTTGTCCGGGTAGGCATCAAGACCCACCTCAACCTTTTGGCCGGTCTTTACACGTCTCACATCCACTTCGTTGACATAGGTTTTTGACATCATCGTAGTCATATCCGGCAAGGTCGCCACAACCGGGTTCCACATGCCGACCTGAGAGCCCGCCTTGATTGGTTTCCCGTCCCAGTCCTTCTGGTAGATCACCATGCCGTCTTCCGGGGCGAGTATCGTAAACGCCTCCATAATTTTTACCATGGCATCGAATTCATCCTTGATCTTCCGCAGTTCAGCGGCAACCTCTCTCATCTTTTCAATATTCTGCTGCTTCTTGATCTTGTTGTTTTCGACAGCTTGTTCATAAGCCCGCCTGGCTTTCTCCATGTTGATTTCGTTTTGTTTTATCGTGGCCGGCGGTTCGAACTGCGATTGTTCGAGAACGATCTGTTTCTCCTCCCACTCGTATTTCAGGTTGATGAGGTCATCGCGCGACTGGCGCATCTGGAGCGTCGTGTCAAGCTGAGTTTGAACGAATTTGGAGTTGGCTTTTTCCAGGTCGATTTGTTTCTGCCCGAATTTCGTCTGAAACTCCGAACGATCAAGAGTGGCCACCCACTCCCCTTTCTTGACCACGGTGCCTTCGTCGATAATACTCTGAATCCCTACACGGTAAATATCGAAGTTCCGAAGCTGCATGGGACCCATTATCTTCACCGAATTTTTCGCCTCAAGCTCGCCCGTGGTCTCGATTTCCACTTTGAACGGTCCGCGCTTCACGTACGCCATGATATCGGCAACTTCGGCGGCCTTGTTCCCCTTCACAATGAAGTAGGCAATTACGACCAGCACGATCACTCCGGCGCCAATAATGAGGTTTCTTTTCATGATTTAGGAATAAAGTTATCCTACTATATACTCAAAACTAGAATAATGGTTACACTGCTTTCCGCCATCTGAATAAGGACCTCCCCTGCCGTGTAAAAATAAGCTTCCCGCTGTTGTGGCAAAGGTCCTTTAGTGCTACTGATTGGGACCTTTCCTTACTGAAAACTGGCTGAGTGCGGCGTTCTTGTCGATCGTTCCAGCGGAATAATCCTTTAATACACTCTGTTTGATGGCCAGTTCGACTGTGGAGGGTATTCCGCAGCCTCCGCACTTCGTTAGCGTAACGTTGAAGACTAGTGTTTCATTGTCTTTCAGCGAGCTAATCGTGCGCCCATACTCCAGAATGTTCTCCTTCAGCTCTTGTTCGAACTTGGGATAGAGCTCGGTTACGCGCTTGTTGCGCGCAGCTTCGTCCATAATCTCGTTGCCCTGGGTCGGCATCACCTTCATCTGTTCACCGGTGCTGCTGTAGACCTGCATGTAGAAGATCACCCCGTAATCCTTTAGCCGCTCGTAGTATGTGTTGTTTTCAGTAAAGTATGTGGTTGAAAGATCGGACCTATACAACCGGTTGAAGATACTGGCGAGCAACTCCATATCCTTTTCGCGGACGTCGACAGTTTCGGTATTGACGACTTTCAACCTTTTGACGGCCTCGTTACGTGTGATCTTACCCTGCTTGAAGGCCGTTACATCAGCTTTTGTTCCTTCTACCTGGATGTGCGTCCTTTTCGTGTCGGAAAACCAGTAGCGGGACCGTTCGGGTTGATTGGTGACGATGATCCGCTCGTTCGGGGTCAGCTGCGACATAAAATCGCCATAGTCGACGATGAAGTTCGTCGCAGCCGCCACGATACTCTTATAATACTCCTCGCGAATGCTGTCGATGGAGTTACTGCGATTTACCGAAATGCTCCCGGCCCTCACCTCCCGGGCTCTCTTGCGTTCCACGTCCGCCTTCTCTTTTGCTGGTGCCGCTTCGCCGTGCGCGTCCTGCGCGTAAGTGATCACTTCCACACCACCGGCCGGCGCATATATTGCAGTCGGAGTCGACACACCACCAACGATGAACGGCATACTGTAATCACCCGGCACACGGAACGTTACACCGTAGCCCTGCTGGTAATTCCCCTGCACTTCGAGTCCAAAATATGTCCGCTCCGGACTGATTTCCTGTTTGATCAAAGTTGAGAGCACGTTTTCCGCGACTTCGATGTCCCGTCTCATGCGCTCGTCGCCTTGTTGCGCTGCAGCCTGCATATGAATCGCAACACCCACGATTGCGACAACCCCGTACCTCATTATCTTTTTCATATTGACTAATGTTGATCGTTCCTGTTATTAATTTTCACTAAGCCTTAGTTCCTGGTTTCATTTGTTATCGGTTGAGTTCCGACCGAACTAATGATGCTCGTCAGAATCTGTTCTGTTTCTTGTTTGAATACATCCGTGTTTTTCTGCAGGCTGCTGAGCTGCGTCTGAATGACCTGCAAGTCGTTGTTGCGCTGCTGTTGCATGTATTGGCTAAAGTCAACAAGGATATCTTCGATATAAGTCTTCTGTTCCGCTGAAGACAATTGAAAATAGTCTTTTACCATTTGCATGTTCTCCGCCTGCATCGAGGTCACGTACTGGCGGACCTGGTCCTGTGAAGCCGTGACGACCTGGCGCATCAGCGCATCGATCTTGCCCGAATTATCATCCAGGTTCCTGCGAATCGATGCTGTCAGATTGGCCTGTGAACGCTTGATCGTTGCTTCCACGTTTGAATTGTTTTCAGCAAGCGAAGCATTGATCATCTCTTGAACGTCCCCGGCAGTCAAGCGCGGCTCAACATCCGTCTTCGGCGTGGCAGGCTCAGTCTTCGGCTCGCCGAAAGAAAGCCTGAATTCGTTGTTATCAAAGCTTACGCGGGCATCCGTCGCCTTCCCGACAAGGATGACCACCAGCAATGACGCGGCGATGCTGATGATGGTCCGAACGTAAGGGATATTCCACAGGAACCTCCGCGAACCTGAATCGATTACGATCGGCGGGGCGATAACCTCCTTATCCTCCGCTTGCGACAAAAGCGCTCGAAGATTGTTCAACTTCGCCAGGTGTTCCCGGGCTTCGGGATGTTCTTCCAGGTATCGCTCGATCCTCTCTTTTTCGATCCCCTCCAGCTCACCATACAGGTAAGCCATCCAATCCTTTTCATCCGGTTTAAAGCTCATAACCAACTGTATGTTTATTGATATTCTTCTTTTCCAACACTTTCTTCAGACTGTCGAGTCCATAATACATTCTTGACTTGACGGTGTTTTCCGAGACGTTTAGCACCTCGGCGATTTCACGGAACTTTAGCCCTTCATATTCCTTCATGATAACCACCTCGCGCTGCTCATGGCTCAAACTAAGCAGGGCGTCCTGCAGAATGTCGGTGATCTCCGACTGTTCCAGTTGTCGCTGTGGGTTGTCGCCGCGGCGCGATGACGACTCCCAGGCCGGTGAATCTTCCGCCTCCGGATTCCACACGCGGTCGAACGAAAGCGAGCGGCTGTTTTTCATTTTACGGGCTTCCTCCCGGCAGCAGTTGATCGCGATCTTATACAACCATGACTTGAACCTGGTAACTTCCTGAAGCCCGGCGAGGTTGCGGCACATCGAAATGAAGGTCTTTTGCGACACTTCCATGGCCAGGTCGTGGTCCAGGAAAAACTTGAACCCGAAGTTGTAAATCCTCTTGTACCAAAGCTGAACCAGTTTACCCTGGGCACTTTGATCTCCTTGTTTCGCCCTTTGGATGAGGGCGTCCGAATGCATCATAGCGATGTCCAGTAGAGTCTCTGCATGCATAACTACCATTCTCTCAGTCACTTGCGCCCCCAGGCCGCCCTCGCGTCGTGTTATGCCCTAAAGATGGGACGTCGCCCCAAATAGTTTTATGCCCCGGCATTTTTTTATTTGGTCCCGCTCGGAGTGTCGCGGGCGGCTATGCATCGATGGCTTATCTTTGGGCCCAAATGAAAAAATTGATCGCTTTCATAATACGCTACGTTCCTCGCCGGTATTTGCAACACGTGGCGGGATGGGGCCTGAAAGTGCTAGCGATCTTCTACTCCGGCCAGGCCGTCACCTGCCCCGTTTGCGGCGGCAGATTTCGAAAATTCCTTCCTTACGGGAGAATCAACCCACGGTCTAACGCCCTTTGCCCACGGTGTCAGTCGCTCGAGCGTCACCGGCTGATCTGGCTATACCTGAAAGAACGAACAGCTTTTTTTCAAAGCAAATGGCGGGTATTGCATATCGCGCCGGAGGCCTGTTTCATCAACCGCTTCGAGCAACAGCATGGAGAGGGCTATGTCACGGCTGACCTGGAGTCGCCGTTGGCGAGGGTGAAGATGGATATCCATGAGATGCCTTTCGCAGACAACAGCTTCGATGTCGTGCTTTGCAACCATGTACTTGAGCATGTTCAGGATGACCTGCAGGCTGCGCGTGAAATCAACCGCGTTCTCAAGCCAGGAGGCTTTTCAATCCTCCAGGTGCCTTTCTTTAATCCAGTCCCTGACACAACGTTTGAAGACGCGTCAATTATGTCGCGCCGTGAGCGGGAGAAAGTCTTCGGCCAGGATGACCATGTGCGTCGGTATGGTCGCGACTATCGTGTTCGGCTCGAACGCTCGGGATTATCCGTTGTGGAAGACGATTTCGTTAATGAAAAAACGGAAGGGGAACGGAAGCGGTTTGGCCTTGTTAAGGGCGAAATGATCTACGTGGGAAAGAAGAACGGATCTACCTAAAATAAAAATAGCCAGGAGATATTCCTGGCTATTTCACGGTAATCACTTTTTTCGAATGTAAATGTCGCCGTTGTAGTTCTTCATGGTGATCTCCGGCCCGCCTCCGTTTACGTCACCTTTTTTCCATTCATCTATGACAATCTTAAATGCCCCAGACCGCGCGTCCTTGGTCTGCTTTGGGCCCGGACTGGTGATGGTCATGTCGAAGCCAGTATAAATTTCCCCCTGTTCCGTCTTCATTTTAAATGTCGCCTTGGTTGATTGGGGAAATGTCACGTCAATGTCGCCGTTGTACGTGGTGTATGACATCGGCGTATCTGCCGCAACATTATCAAACGTCACTCGAATCTCTCCATTGTAGGTCGTGGCAATTACTGAGCCCGAAATATTGAGGGCCGTGATCTCGCCATTGTAGTTCGTCAGGGCAAGCTCGCCCTGAAGATTCGTCATTATGAGGTCGCCGTCGTTGTAGGTATGAGCCTCCACGTCAAAGCCTGATGGGACTTCAATTTCCAGGTTGATCTCGTTGCTCCACGAGTTCGACTGCACACTGACGAAGTTATTGTTTTCCGCCGCTTCGAGGTCCAGGCCGCCACCGGCAATCCTTTTCAGCCCTTCGCGGTTCTGTTGATTTTCATCGTGGTCCCCGTGGTCGTCCGCTTCGCTTTTGTATCGCACCAGCACATCCTTGCGCGCCGTCCCCTTCACGGTAATCGAGCCCGAATTAATGTGTGCCTTCAAACGACCGCGCTTTGCCGGGTCGGTCAATGGGATAACGAATTCATTGGAGCTCTGCCCGAAGGTGATCGAAGTTGTGACGAGCATCAGGCCGATAACAACCAGCACCATGCCTATGATAAGAATTCTATTTTTCATTTCAGTTTATAAATTAAGTACGCAAATGTCATTTCAGGTTTTTTTCAGTGGTGTTCAATTCTCTTTGAGGTATACATCACCATTAAAGGTTTCAAAATCCAGGAAAACGTTGCTTCCCTTTCCGATGCGATATCGGTTGCCGGTCACTTTGTACTTGATACCTTCCCCTTCGGCAGTCTGAACCAGGCTAACCGGGAGCGGTGTCAAGTCACTGATGTTTGAATAGAAGTCACCGTTAAAGCTTTCGAAACTCATGCTGGCGGCAAGCCCTTTTCTGAAGTTTGCATTGATATCACCGTTCAGGCTATAGAATCGACAATCTCCCGCGGGATTTGCAACGTAGTCGATGTCAACGTCCCCATTGACCGTGCTGGCAATCGCTTCGCGTGTCAGGTCACTGAGCTTGATGCTACCGTTAACATTGTAGGCGGAGACGGCGCCCTTGACATTCGACACGCTCACATTACCTTCATTGACCGTGCTGACGATGAGGTTGACCGACCGGGGCACGCGCAGCGAGAAATCCATCTTGTAGTCATACTCCTTATCGCAATTCCTGCCGCGGCAATCCCAGTTATACCCATAGTTGAGGCCATTCCAGCTGTCACCCTTCCCCCGGGCACCGAATGACGTGCAGCCATCCTCGACATAAAGGATGAGGGTGTCAGCGCGATCAATTACACCAAGTTGAACTTCCTGTTTTCCTTTTTCCAGGCGCGCATCGGTCTTTCCATAAATCCACCGGTTGACTTCGAGCAGA
>CAZLWX010000024.1:0-41994 GCA_964563295.1 uncultured Roseivirgaceae bacterium
ACCTGTTGAAACAGAAGACGGTAGCCGAAGAAGTTCGCTACCCGATCATACACCTGAAGGGCGCGGACATCGAGGTTGCGCTCACCCACGGGAATCAATATGGAGAAGAGTACTATTCGTTTGTAAATGGACAGAACACGACGCAAGGAGGCACGCACCTGGCCGCTTTCCGGGAAGGAATTGTGAAAGGTGTGAGAGAGCGCTTCAAGAAGGACTACGATGCGGCCGATATTCGGGCGAGTATCATCGGGGCTATCGCCATCCGGGTACAGGAACCGGTGTTTGAGTCGCAGACGAAGACAAAACTGGGGTCGCTCAATATGGCTCCGGAAGGGCCGGCAATCCGCAACTATGTCGGCGATTTTGTGGCGAAGGAGTTGGAGATCTTCCTGCACAAGAATCAGGCTGTTGCCGATGCGCTGGAAAAACGCATACTCCAGTCCGAACGCGAGCGCAAGGACATCGCCGGCATCAAGAAACTGGCCAATGAACGAGCAAAGAAAGCAAATCTGCATAATCGCAAGCTGCGCGACTGCCGTTTTCACTTTGATGACAAAAGCGAGAAGGGCAAGAACAGCCAGATCTTTATTACAGAGGGCGATTCGGCATCAGGCTCGATAACCAAGTCGCGCGATGTTGAAACGCAGGCGGTCTTTAGCCTTCGCGGAAAGCCATTAAACTGCTTTGGCCTGACGAAGAAGGTTGTTTATGAGAATGAGGAATTCAATCTGCTTCAGCATGCGCTGAACATCGAAGAGGGAATTGAGGGACTTCGATACGACAAGGTCATTATTGCCACCGACGCCGACGTTGACGGAATGCATATCCGGTTGCTGTTGATGACATTTTTTCTTCAGTTCTTTCCTGATCTCGTGAAATCAAACCACGTTTTCATTCTTGAAACTCCGTTGTTCCGCGTGCGCAATAAAAAGGAAACGATTTATTGCTACAGTGAGGAAGAAAAGCAAAAGGCGATGGAACGCCTCGGGGGCAAGGTGGAGATCACCCGATTCAAAGGACTGGGCGAGATTTCTCCCGATGAATTCGGAAACTTTATCGGCGACGACATCAGGCTTCAACCTGTGTTGCTGCACGATACGAATTTGCACAACATCCTGGAGTTCTATATGGGAAAAAATACCCCCGATCGCCAGGAGTTCATCATCGACAATCTCAGGATTGAACTCGATCTCGTCGACAAAACTGCCGAGGACAAAATTGCATTGGAAGAAGAACAACCTGCCGCCTAGACGTTGAGACATGAGCAAACGGAAAAAAACACCAGCTAAACCCACCGTTGTTTCAACAGGATCCCGTTCGAACGGCGAGGCCGACGAGGCCATCCACGCGTTGCCACTGGATGGCCTGTACCAAAACTGGTTTCTCGACTATGCCTCCTATGTTATTCTCGAACGGGCAGTTCCGCGGATCGAGGATGGATTGAAACCCGTCCAGCGCCGCATCATGCACGCGCTAAAAGAAATGGACGACGGCCGTTTCAATAAAGTCGCCAATGTGATAGGGAGTGCCATGCAGTACCACCCGCACGGGGATGCTGCGATCGGCGAGGCGATCGTCAACCTTGGACAAAAGGACCTGCTCATTGACACACAGGGTAACTGGGGTGATATCCGCACGGGAGATAGCGCCGCCGCACCGCGATACATCGAGGCCCGCCTTTCGAAGTTTGCTCTCGATGTCGTTTACAATCCGCAGACAACGGAATGGCAGTTGTCGTACGACGGCCGCAAAAAAGAGCCCGTTACGTTACCGGTGAAATTTCCGCTTCTGCTCGCACTGGGCGTCGAGGGGATTGCCGTCGGACTGTCGACCAAGATTCTGCCTCACAATTTCTGTGAGCTTATCAAGGCTTCCATCGATATACTCAAGGGAAAGAACCCGAGGATCTATCCCGATTTTCCTACGGGAGGTATCGCCGATTTCTCGGAATACAATCACGGCGCCCGGGGTGGGAAGATCAAAGTTAGAGCAAAGATTGATATTCTTGATAAGAAAACACTGATTATCAAACAGATACCGTTCTCCACGACGACCACTTCATTGATGGAATCGATCGTGAAAGCCAGCGAAAAAGGCCAAATTAAGGTTAAGCAGGTGGTGGACAATACTGCTAAAGACGTTGAGATCGTCATCCACCTGCAGACTGGACAGTCGCCGGAAATTGCCATGGATGCGCTTTATGCGTTTACGGACTGCGAAATCAGTATTTCGCCCAATGCTTGCGTGATCGTCGATGATAAACCCCAGTTCATGGGGGTGAACGATATCCTCAAGTACAACACTCACCAGACTGTAAGCCTGCTGAAAAAGGAGCTCGAGATCAAGAAGGCCGAGCTGATGGAAAAGATCCTGTTTTCCTCACTTGAAAAGATCTTTATCGAAAACAGGATTTACCGCGACATCGAAGAGGCAAAGACATGGGATGAGGTCATAAGCCGCATAGATAAGGGGTTGAAACCTCACAAGAAGAAATTCTACCGCGAGATCACCAAGGACGACATTGTAAAGCTTACTGAAATCAAGATCAAGCGGATTTCAAGATACGATTCCTTCAAGGCCGATGAACTTCTGAAGGATCTTGAAAAGGAACTCAAAGAGACGCAGCACAATCTTCGTCACCTCACGGACTTTGCCGTCAGCTACTTCGAAAAACTTTTGGAAAAGTATGGCGCCGGCCGTGAGCGCAAAACTGAGATCAAGGGATTTCAGTCTGTCGCCGCCGCAGAGGTGATCGCCACCAATCAAAAGCTCTATGTTAACAAGGCGGATGGTTTTGTGGGCTATGGACTCAAGCGCGATGAATACATCTGCGACTGCTCCGACCTCGACGACGTGATCGTGATCCGGAAGGATGGAAAGGCTCTGATTTCCCGAATCCAGGAAAAGAATTTCATGGGCAAGGATATCCTCTATGCCGGCGTTTGGAAAAAAGGTGACGACCGGATGGTGTACAACGTCATCTATTCCGACGGTAAGTCGGGACGCACGTTTGCAAAGAGATTTACGTTGCCTGGAGTCATTCGCGACAAGGAGTATGACCTCACCCAGGGAAATCCAAACTCCCGCATACACTACGTTTCGGCAAACCCTAACGGCGAAGCGGAGAAAGTTCAGGTGAAACTCACACCGGGGTGCACCGCGCGAAAGAAAATCTTCGAATACGATTTTGCAGAGTTGGACATCAAGGGAAGAGGCTCCCGTGGTAATACAATTACTCATTACCCTGTTCGCAGGGTGGAATTCCTGGCCGCCGGTGCTTCGACCTTGAGCAAGATGGATCTGTGGTACGACGATGCTGCCGGAAGGTTGAACAAAGACGGTAGGGGAAAGAAACTCGGGAAGTTCGATGGCGACGACCGAATCATCGCCTTTACCCGGAATGGCGCCTATAGAATCACGACTTACGATCTTGCTAACCGCTACGACCCCGAGAAGACCCTTCACGTCGAGAAATTCAACCCCAACAAGGTCATCTCCGCGGTGTATGTCGACGGCGAAAGCAAACAGTACATGGTCAAGCGATTCGTTATCGAAACGAGCACGCTCGACAAGGAGTTTGGCTTTATCTCCGAAGGGATCGGGTCCAGGCTCGTGGTGGTGTCTACAGCGGAGAGCCCTGAGGTCAGCGTGGAAGCGGTGAAAGGGAAAGACAAAACCAGGAAGATGGAAACCGTGAGCCTTGACGAGATTGTCGATGTCAAGGGATGGAAAGCTCTCGGCAACAGGCTCTCGGAATACCGGGTTACGAAGGTCACCCTCGACACGGGCGAGACAACCGAAGAAGAAGTCGACGACGATGAAACGACGGCTGAATCCGAAGAGGATTCTCAGTCGTCAAAAAAAAAATCAGAAACCGAGCCGGAGCAGCCGCGCAACGAAAAGGAAAGTCCCAACCAAAACGCGGCCCCAAAAAAACGGCCCGCGCCAAAGGCAAAAAACCAGCCAGTCCAGCAAGACCTCTTCGCCGCTCCGGAAAAAACAAAGGACGAAAAAAGTCCGGCTAAGGAAGTAACATCTGCGCGTAAGAACGGCGAAGCGTCGGGAAAATCATTCCGCGCAGGAGAGACGATCGAACTCGAGCTGTGATCGGGAGTGCAGAGTCAAGATCCAGCGAGGCTAAGCGATAGCATACTGTACAGGCCTCAGGTTGAGTTTGCGACTAAACGTCGTTAACTTCGTAAGTGAACTCCACGGTGCTAGCAATTGCCCTGGTCATGACCGGGATCACCACCGGCGTTGCGCAACAGCGGCCGGAAATGCGGGCGGAAGGCAAGGTCGTCGACGCCATGACCCACAAGGGTATCAAATCACTGATCCGCTATAGCAGCATTCCGACGGGCAGCATTTTTGGCAAATTCAATGACAGCACCTTCTCGTTTTCAATCTTTGGAACTGCCCGCTATGAAGTAAGTGTGGAGGCGCCCGGTTATATCTCCCGGACGGTGATTGTGGACCCGCGACAGATGGGTCGGAACTTTCGCATTTATCGCGAAATCCGGCTGCTGCCGGAAGGAGAAGCGATCCGGTTGGACCGACTTATCTTCCCGCAAGGAAAAGCAACCATCGATCCGACATCATTTGACGAACTCGACCAGGTTGTGAGCATGATGGAAGAGTATGAAAACATCGTCATCCAGTTGGAAGGCCACACGGATAATATCGGAGCTGCCGATGCGAACCTGAAACTCTCGCAGGATCGGGTCGATGCCGTCAAGGAGTATCTGGTGGGAAAAGGAATTAGCAGGGCGCGCATCAAAACGAAAGCCTTTGGTGGCTCGCAGCCGTTGAGAACGGACGCATCACCGGAAGCGCGGGCCGCCAACCGGCGAGTTGAACTGCGAGTTCTACGGAGCAACTAGTTAATTCGTAGTTCGCAAGGCCCAAGACGCCCGGCTACCGCCAATTCCAATAACCAAATCCCAATCCCGATGGCTATCGGGATTGGTGCTTTTTACACTAGCTTCCCTTCGAATCCAGCTCTTTCGAAATGGTATCCAGCTTCGCCTTCACCTCTTCATCTTCCTTGACCGATTTGCGGATCGCATTGAATTGCTTAAGTCCGACGAAGTCCTTGGCCAGCGCCTGGTAGTTGGCATTGATCTTGGCAATTTCCTCCTGGCGGCGGGCCTCAACCTTTTTTACGAAGTCGATCTCCTCAGGAGTAGCATTTGCGGCCTGAAGCTTCGCGGAGTCGTCGGCAATTTTGAATAACTCGTTGTAACGGGCCACACTCATCACCGTGTTGGTCTGCACCATCTCCGTAACAACGGCTCGAAGGTTTTCCTTCATGGCATCGACCGAATCCATTGTTATGGCGTATCGTTTCAAATCCTCATCGTTAAATTCCGGCTGTTCTTCCGTCTGCGCGCGACCTGTGGTGATTAGCAATGTGATCAACACCAGCGGCATCAACATTCTCAAAAGTTTCATAGGATCAGGTTATTTGTTTTGTTAAAATTTCACAATCCCGAATTATAAAAAGCCCGGGCCACAATCACAAAAAATTGCGGCGGGAATTAGCTTTTCCGTTCAGCAAAATCCAAACCAAACAAAAAAGCCGCTCGACAAGAAGCGGCTCTTAATGATCCATTAAGATTATTTTAATATTTTATTTAAGCGTGCACGTCTGCGCGAGGCGCACCGGCAAGAATTTCTTCGTTGGCGTACGACTGGTACTTTTCGAAATTCTTCATGAAAGCATTGGCGAGAAAAGCCGCTTTTTGATCATAAGCGTTCTTATCTTTCCACGTATTTCTTGGATTGAGGATTTCTGCCGGTATGCCTTTGCATGACTTAGGCATTTCGAGTCCGAATACATCGTGGTGTTCGTACTCAACTCTTGCGAGATCGCCACTCAAAGCTGCGGCCACCAAAGCTCTCGTATGGCTGAGGCTCATGCGTTGCCCTTCGCCATAGGCGCCGCCTGTCCAGCCGGTATTCACCAGCCAGACCGAAACACCCGCTTCCTGCATCTTGGTACTGAGCATTTCAGCATAGCGCGTCGGGTGCAGCGGCAGGAAAGGAGCTCCAAAACATGCGGAGAAGGTCATCGTGGGTTCCTTTACATCCGCTTCCGTGCCAGCTACTTTCGCCGTATACCCGCTAATGAAATGAAACGCCGCCTGCCCGGGTGTCAGCCTGGCAATTGGTGGCAGCACACCGAACGCATCGCATGTCAAAAAGAAGATGTTCTTCGGATTCATCCCGATCGAAGGGCGGGCGATGTTCGGAATATGATCGAGGGGATAGCTCACCCTTGTGTTTTCGGTACGACTGCTGTCGCGAAAGTCCACTTCATTGGTGCCCTTCTTGAAGCCGACATTCTCGAGGACTGCTCCGTGCCGGATGGCGTTGAAGATATCCGGCTCTTTCTCGGGTGACAGGTCGATTGTTTTCGCGTAACATCCTCCCTCGAAATTGAAAATGACATTGTCGGCAGTCCATCCATGTTCATCGTCGCCGATCAATTTGCGTTTAGGGTCGGCAGAAAGGGTTGTCTTTCCGGTGCCTGAGAGACCAAAGAAAATCGCAGTGTCGCCTTTGTCGCCGATGTTCGCCGAACAGTGCATCGACAACACATTCTTTTGATGGGGAAGAATAAAATTCAGCGCGCTGAAAACGCCCTTCTTAATCTCGCCTGTGTACGCACTTCCGCCAATCAGGATAATCTTGCGCTTGAAATCGACGATTGAAAAATTATGCTGGCGGGTACCGTCCTCTTCCGCGTTAGCGCGAAACCCGGGCGCATTTAAGATCAGCCATTCGGATTCGAAATTCTGAAGCTCTTTTTCCGTTGGCCGGATAAACATATTGTAAACAAAAAGATTCGACCACGCATACTCATTGATCACCCGGATACTCGTGCGATATCGCCAGTCGGCGCAGGCAAACACATCGCGGACATAGAACTCTTTGCCCTCAAAATACCGGATCATCTTGATATAGAGATGATCGAACTTTTCCGGGTCGAACGGGATGTTGAAATTATTCCACCAAACTGCAGATTCTGTCACCTGATCCTTTACGGTGAACTTGTCCTTCGGTGAACGGCCCGTAAATTCACCTGTGTCGACGGCGATCGCACCCGAGCTTGCGAGTTTGGCCTGGCCAGATTGCAGGGCCGCTTGTACTAACGCGTCAGGAGGGAGATTCCAGTGTGCTTTGCCGTCCGAAATACCGAGATCCTTGACCGACGCATTCGCCGGTTTTACACCTAATTCTAACATGTGCGTTTGGGTTATGAAGTTGCCGTAAAGATACTAATCTTATGCCATTTCAATCGATTGCGAAGCCGTTTTTTCTTATACTCGCGTTCAGCATTGGCTCCTTGCGAATGTGGCTTAATCGCCCTACTTTGAGCCGCAAAAAATATTCTGGAAGTGATGACTGCATACTGTCAAAGAATTGATCGATAAATGGCTATAGACAAAAGTTTCTTTGGTCATCCACGAGGGCTGGCCACCCTTTTTTTTACGGAAATGTGGGAGCGCTTCAGCTACTATGGCATGCGTGCTCTTTTATTGCTCTTCATGGTTGCAGGCGTCGAGCACGGAGGATTAGGGCTCTCCGACACCGAAGGAGGCGCAATCTATGGCCTCTACACCATGTTCGTTTATCTCCTCGCTTTGCCAGGTGGCTGGCTTGCCGACCGATTCCTCGGACTTCGCAAGTCAGTTTTCTACGGCGGATGCCTTATCGCACTTGGCCATTTTTGCCTCGCCATACCTCAGCGCGAAACATTCTTCATCGGTCTCCTATTTATCGTATTGGGAACAGGGATGTTAAAGCCCAACATCAGCAGCCTCGTGGGATCATTGTACAGCCCCGAAGACCAGGTGCGTCGCGATAACGGCTTCTCCATTTTTTACATGGGCATCAACGTCGGCGCATTGGTGTCGCCGTTGATCTGCGGATATCTTGGACAGAAGATCAACTGGCACTACGGCTTTGCCGCGGCCGGCGTGGGCATGGTGCTGGGATTGGTGCAATATAAATTCACCGAGAAGTACCTCGGGGTCGCCGGCCTCGAACCGTCACGCCTTCCGGATAAGACCCAGGAAGAGAAAAGACTAAAGTCGATACGGACAGGACTGTGGGTGACCGGAACTCTGTTGGTCTCATTTGTCGCGCTCATGGTTCTGAAGGTGATCGAGATCAACCCGGTCGTGATTGCCAATGCCTTCAAGTGGCTCATCGTTATCGCAGTCGCCGCCTATTTCATTTATGTCCTCCTGGTCGAGCCGCTCGACAGGGAAGAAAAGAAAAAAGTCGTGGCAATTGCCCTCATCTTTGTGATCACGGCCGTCTTTTACACGGGCTATGAGGGACAGGGCTCCACGCTGAACCTGTTTGCCGAACGATACACCAACATGTTCATCGGCACCTTCGAGATGCCGGCCAGTTGGATGCAATCCCTGCCTCCGGCGTTTGTCATCATCTTCGTGCCGGTCTTTGCATCACTCTGGTCGTGGCTCGCGACAAGAAACCTCAACCCACCAACGCCGATTAAACTTACTCTTGGACTGGCATTCATGGGACTGGGATACGTGGCGATGATGGGAGCATCTTATGTGGTTATCGATGGGGGAAGGCCACTGCCAACGTGGTTGATCCTGACGTATATGCTCCACACCTTTGGAGAAATATGCCTTTACCCAATTGGATTGAGTGGCATCACCAAGCTATCACCGCCGCGCATTGTCGGCAGCATGATGGGTGTGTTCTTTATGGCGCTGGCGCTCGGCAATCTTATTGCCGGATTGTTTGCCGGTGACATCGATGAGACCAAAGTCGCCGCCGATCCTCATTTGCTCGTGGACTTGTTCCGTTTCATTGCCATGCTTATGTTAGCATCCGCCGTCCTGGTGCTGGCGATTGGAAAACCGCTGAAACGCCTCATGGGCAATGTCCGGTAACATAAAATCCTTTACTACATTACACCAAAAACCTAAACTTGAGACGGAAAACAACTGGACCAACGGCACAAACAATCAAGGCCTGAACCCGGTGACTAACTGACCTAAACCCGCACTAAAAACCATGGAGGAAAGCAAGACATTCAGGCCGTACGTCGGACCGGAGGAAAATGTGGCAGAATTCACTGCGAAGTCCATCATATGGGGTTCCCTATTCGGCATTCTGTTTGGCTGTTCAACAGTGTACCTCGCTCTAAAGGCGGGCCTTACCGTGACGGCATCCATTCCAATCGCAGTGATCGCGATTACGCTGGGAAGGAAATTCCTGAAGACAACCATCCTCGAAAACAATATCATTCAGACGACCGGCTCCGCGGGTGAATCGATCGCCGCTGGTGTCGTGTTTACGCTGCCGGGATTCCTGTTCCTCTCGCCAGGAGAAAACGGAGCGAGCGTGGGAGACGAGTACTTCAGTTACCTGACGATCCTCATTCTCGCGGCTTTCGGTGGAATGCTGGGAACGCTGATGATGATACCGCTGCGGAGGGCGTTGATCGTGAAAGAACATGGCACGCTGCCATACCCCGAAGGGACCGCCTGCGGGTCCGTTTTACAGGCAGGAGAGAAGGGCGGAGTTTTTGCCCAGACTGCGTTCGTGGGGATGGGCGTAGCATTTACTTACGCTGTTCTGCAAAAAGTACTGCACATCATAGCGGAGACACCCGCGTTCGTGACAAGCCAGGTCAACAAGTACTGGCCGTCGGCGGCGATACGCGGCGAAATTACGCCCGAGTACCTTGGCGTTGGTTATATAATTGGACCCCGCATATCCGGCGTGCTCGTAGCTGGATCTGTCCTCGCCTGGTGGGGATTGATCCCTTTGTTGGCCACACTCGTGCCGGCCGAAACAATCGCCCTGCAATTGGTGAAGCAAGGATATATTCCTGACTTGAATACAGCGTCCGGTGGTGCGATCGGCTGGGATCCGCAGACGGGAACATTTGCCAGCTATGCCGACGCCATTTACCGGGCGTACATCCGACAGATTGGGGCGGGTGCGGTTGCCGCGGGCGGACTAATCACACTGATCAAGACCATTCCGACGATCGTAACATCCTTTCGCGAGAGCATTGGGTCACTCAAGGGAAGCCAGGAAGGGAAAGGTGTCCTTCGCACCGAGCAGGACCTTTCCTTCAAGCTCGTCATCTTCGGCAGCATTGCGCTCGTTCTGCTGACGGCCTTCCTTCCGGGAATACCGGGCGACAATTTCATTCAAAAAATATTGATCGGGATACTGATCGTCATCTTCGGGTTTTTCTTTGTGACGGTGTCTAGCCGTATCGTTGGTCTGGTGGGCACAAGTAACAACCCTATTTCCGGCATGACGATCGCGACATTGATGGGTACCTGTCTGATCTTCACTAGCGTGGGATGGTCGGGCAAGTTCTATGAACCACTGGCGCTCGTGGTCGGAGGAATGATCTGTATTGCAGCGGCCAACGCAGGTGGCACATCACAGGATTTGAAAGCGGGTTACATCGTTGGAGCGACTCCGAAGTATCAGCAGCTTGCATTGTTTATAGGAGCCATCGTGTCATCGATCGCCATTGGAGGAGTCGTTCATTTGCTCGACACACCGACGCCGGAGTTACAGGCGCAAGGCATCGAACATGCCATTGGAAGTGACGTCTATCCCGCCCCGCAGGCCACCCTCATGGCGACGTTGGCGAGGGGAATTCTTTCATTCAACCTGGACTGGCAATTTGTGCTCGTAGGAGTATTCATTGCTGTCATGATCGAGCTCTGTGGAATTAAGGCGCTGGCCTTCGCGATAGGTCTCTACCTTCCGCTGGCTACAACGCTGCCCATATTCGTTGGCGGAGCTGTTAAGGGAATCGTGGACTGGCGCGCTGAACGCAAGGGCCTGGCAGTAGATGAGGGCGAGTTAGGACGCGGCAATCTGTTTGCAACGGGACTGATCGCGGGTGGCGCATTGACTGGAGTCTTCGTCGCCATCCTGATGGTTGTGGTGCCGAACGTCATGGGTGCGGTAGGCCTCGAACACTGGATGGTGTCAATATTCGGAACGGGGATCTATGAATTCCTGGGCGTGCTCTTCTTCGCAGCGATGATCACCATTCTATATCGTACGGCGATTAAGAAAGACTGATCAGGTTCCGGCGTTCCGGGTTTTGTGTAGAGTAAGAGGCGGGCTTACGTTACACGGGCTCAGCGCAGGGGTTTTTAATACCAAAAGCCGTCGCCAACACCCCAGACGCGGGTGGGCCCCTTTAGGGAACAAAAGGGCGCGGGAAGGAATAAAGGCGACTGTCCTTTCCCTCGCTCGCCCTTGCTTCCCTAAAGGGAGCCACCGCGCGACGGATGACATTCGATGGAATCAGGTATTTACAATAGCACAATAGCACAACAGCACGATAGCACATAGCACTTGAACACCTTAACACCCAAAACCAATAGCCAACACCTAATAGCCAAAAGCCAACACCCAACAGCCAATAGCCAGAGATAAAAGAAAAGGGCTCCACGTACGGAGCCCTTTCTATTTTCGTAGCCGAAACAATTACATCATTCCGCCCATGCCGCCGCCTCCGTGAGGCATTGCAGGAGCTTCTTTTTCTTCCGGAATCTCGGAGACAACAGCTTCCGTCGTCAACAGGAGACCGGCAATTGAAGCTGCGTTCTCCAGCGCGAGACGCGTTACTTTGGTCGGGTCGATGATACCCGCATCAAAGAAGTTGTCGAACTTGTGGTCACGGGCGTTGTAGCCGTAGTCCTTTTTCCCGTCGCGAACTTTATTCACAATGACAGAGCCCTCCTGACCAGCGTTCTCGGAGATAGTACGCAGCGGAGCTTCAAGGGCAAGTCTCACAATGTTAACACCGGTAGCCTGATCTTCGTTGCTGATGTCGAGAGTTGCCGTATCCTTGAGGTTCTCGATAGCGCGAATGTAGGCGACACCACCACCGGGAACGATACCTTCCTGAACAGCAGCACGGGTAGCGTGCAATGCATCGTCAACACGGTCTTTCTTCTCCTTCATTTCCACTTCAGTAGCAGCGCCGATGTAGAGGATAGCCACGCCGCCTGACAGTTTCGCCAGACGTTCCTGGAGTTTTTCCTTGTCGTAGTCGGACGTGGTCGTCTCGATCTGAGCTTTGATCTGGTTGATGCGGCCCTGGATGTCGGCTTTCTTGCCAGCGCCGTTGACGATCGTCGTATTGTCTTTATCGATATTGACTTTCTCAGCTTTGCCGAGCATGTCAAGCGATGCGTTCTCGAGTTTGAATCCGCGCTCTTCGCTGATCACCTGGCCGCCGGTGAGGATAGCGATATCCTCCAGCATGGCTTTCCTTCTGTCGCCGAATCCAGGCGCTTTCACGGCGGCAACGCGCAGGGCACCGCGGATCTTGTTCACCACCAGGGTAGCGAGAGCTTCGCCTTCTACTTCCTCAGCGATGATCAGGAGGGGCTTTCCGGTTTGAGCAGACTGCTCCAGGATCGGGAGAAGTTCCTTCATGCTGCTGATCTTCTTGTCGTAGATCAGGATGAAGGGAGATTCCAGCTCAGCCTCCATTTTCTCGGTGTTGGTCACGAAGTAAGGGGAGAGGTAGCCGCGGTCAAACTGCATACCTTCCACGGTCTTCACTTCGGTTTCCGTTCCTTTTGCTTCCTCAACGGTGATAACGCCGTCTTTTCCGACTTTATCCATGGCGTCGGCAATCATCTTACCGATCGTTTCATCGTTGTTGGATGAAATCGTGGCGACCTGAGCGATTTCGCTGGAGTCTTTTATTTTCTTGGACTGCTTCTTGAGGTTGTCGACAACGGCTTCCACGGCCTTGTCGATTCCGCGCTTGAGGTCCATCGGGTTAGCCCCAGCGGCGACGTTCTTGATGCCGTGGGCATAGATGGCTTGCGCCAAAACGGTAGCTGTCGTCGTACCATCACCGGCAGCGTCGGCGGTCTTGGAGGCGACTTCCTTTACCAGTTGGGCACCCATATTTTCAATGGGATCCTTCAGTTCGATCTCTTTTGCAACCGTCACTCCATCCTTCGTCACTGTAGGAGCACCGAATTTCTTGTCGATGATTACATTCCGGCCTTTAGGACCCAGCGTTACTTTTACGGCATCAGCGAGCTTGTCTACGCCCTTCTTGATCCGGTCTCTCGCTGAGGTGTCAAAAGTTATTTCTTTAGCCATATTCTTCTTGGTTTTTTGTGTTGATTAAATGATTCCGAAAATGTCTGAGTTTCTCATGATCAGGTACTCTTTTCCGTCAATGGTGATCTCAGTTCCGGCATACTTACCGTAGAGCACATTGTCACCTACTTTTACGGTGACGGGCTTATCCTTGAGCCCTTCGCCAACAGCAATGATGCGGCCTTTCTGAGGCTTCTCCTTTGCCGTGTCAGGAATGATAATTCCGGATGCGGTTTTTTCCTCTGCGGCTGCAGGTTCTACCAGCACCCTGTCCTCATTAGGTTTGAACGTGATTTTAGCCATATACGTAGAATAGTTTTAAGGTTGAACAAAAGAGTTTCGCAATGGCCCCCTTATCAGCTTTTGTGCCAGTGCGAAATGAGACGCGAATTACGGACATTTTTTCGTTTGTATACCCGGTTTGACCCCTTATTTGCCGCAAATGGCATAGTTTTTAGCCCTGATAAGGTGGCAGCTTGGCAGTTTTGCCCCTTTTTCTGTCATGTCCGGGGGTTGATAGTGCGGCGCAAAACCGTTAAATTTTGGCTGAGAAAGTGTGCATTATGGAAAAATTACCCAACGACTGGCTGACTCAGGATCTCATCGACTTCGAATACAAAAAGTATGTGCTGCTGGCCTATCTCCAAACGGTGAAGAAGTCCTTTAGCCGCGTGGAGTTGTACCCATTCCTGGCGGACCTGATTTTTCACTATCGCAACCTCCTGCTCGTCAAAGAGAACAAGGCCCTCATTCGCGAAGCATTCCCTAAGGAAATCTCGCTGGAGGAGTTCAAAAGGCTGGAACTACGCTATAATGAGATGGTCGAGGACGATTCGATCATGAACGAACTCCAGTCGATCATCGAATTCGCCATCCCCCAGATAAAGGACTCCCTCGAGGAGGGCACCGTCATCTATGATTATGTAGAATCCCAGTGCGAGATATCGCCGGTCGGGGTGACACCACTATATGCCAATGAAGGCTACCTGTTCGTGACCCAGCCCCCGGAGAAGCAAACGAACGTTTACCGCTACCAGGTCAGCATCTTCGAAGACAGCAAGGAGCAGCACCGAAGCCTGAACACCATGTTCGTTGAATGTGTCGACAAGGACAGCCTGAATACATACGAGCGGATTAAGCTGGACCTGATCAGGAGATACAAAGATCTTCCGAACCCGGCCGCCTTTCTCCTGCTTTCGCGGATGAGGTTTCCATTTTCCGAAACGCTTATGCCAGTAGCGAAGCGCTTGTTTGTGAAGCACCTTTCCAACGCTGCCTGACCCCCGAGAGGACAACAAAAAAGCCTCGTGACAGAGGCTTTGAAATTCAACTCAGTATGGAGACTACTGGCCTGCAGTGTCTCCCTGTGGAGCAGGGATGTCAATGGCAGGACCCGGCGGTGGAGCCTGCTCGCCAGCGCGCTCAAGAATCTCGTTCGAGGGCATTTGTCGGCCCGGCTTCATAAACGAGGTTGCCGTAAATAGGCAAAGAACCATAATCGAAATAACCAGACCCCACGTAACCTTCTCCAACAGGTCTCCGGTCTTCTTTACACCGATGATATTACTGGCCGATGAGCCACCGAACTGGCTGCTGAGTCCGCCTCCCTTCGCGTTTTGCGCCAGGATTACCAGCACGAGGAATGCAGCCAAAAAAACGATGAACCCTATGATGAAATGATACATACCTACTTCTTCAAGTCTTCAATTTGGGACGCAAAGTAAGCCTTTTTTTGTGGATACTTCCAAATTAACTTCTTCAATACTTCAATTGCCTTGTCTTTCTTCCCCTGCTTTACAAGTATCTCGACAAGCGTTTCTGACACAATGTTATCACCAAACTCGCCCGACCGTATCGGAGTCAAATCGCCGGGCGGCAATACGATCTTCTCTTTGGCTCCCGAAATGGTCGGTTGCGTCTTGATGAAATTGTTGATGATGTCAATTTGCTCTTTTTGCTTTTCGCTACCCAGCGGCAGTTCTTTCTTGGATGACTTGATCTCTTCGATCAGTCCATCCTGGTCGCCAGGTGATTTCTTCCTTCGGGATTTCGTATTGGCTTTTTGCGTCGTCTCGTCGCCGTCAGGCGATTTTGAGTCTGACTGAAGTTGCCGCGCCAGCTCGACTATCCGTTGCTTTTTCAATTTACCCTTCGCGTGCTCCTGGGCGGGTTTCGGCGGCGACGGCGGCTCGGGTCGTTTCGCGGGCTGCGGTTTGGCCTTCACTTCGGAATACTCGACAAGCAACATCTCAAAGTTCGATTTCAGGGTTACGAGGCGTTCGAGGTCTCGCATCACTTCTTCCGCATAATCAATGCCGCCGTCCGCAGGAGGCGCCCCGGGCAGAGGAGTGACCGTTGGACGTTCAACAACTGCCTGCTTTGGTGGGCCGTTCGACTTCCGTTCAGTAATAATATTTTTCAAGACGGACCGGTCCGCGGAGCGTGTCGCTGCCAGAGCAAGTTCGCTGGCGTGATCGTCAAAGGCATGATCCTTAGATAGCCTGGCATACAACGTCTGCAGAAGCTGGCTGTACGGATATTCCGATTTCAGGGAAGCCAATGCCTTTGCTTCCTCGGGCGACGAATCGGTATAGCGATTGAGCAGGTCGAGAAGATCGTTTTTATCCACAGTGATAACGCCTCAAGGTAAAAATAATAAATTTTACCAATTGGCGACCGACGCGTTGAAGATATCGTTGATAATGCGCTGGAAAATCTCACGCGTGTACTGCTCTTCCACATCGGCAAAATTGAGCTCATTCGGAAAATCCTTGTAGAACGAAAAGGTCTTGTTCTTAAAACTCATCTCGTCCTTCAGCGTGTTGATGTAGGTGGCCTTTACAGTGATGGTGAGCCTCGTGGAGGATGCGCTGGTGATATCCTGGCGGCCACCGGTGGCGACGGGAGCAATGGGCGTCAGTCGAAAGTCGGAGATCTCACCTTCGAGGATCAGTTCGCCCTCTTCGGCAACGACGGACAAGTTAGAGTTCTGAATGAAATAATTCTTGAGTTCGTTGGAAAGGGTTTGGGCCATGTTTCCCGGACCGAGGTCGGCGTTGTTGTAGAATTCCGAAATCGTTATCGTCTTGGCGTCGGTGGCGGCGCCGGTCATCGAATATTGAACGCGAAAGCCGCAAGATGCCAGAGTCGCCAGGACAATCAACGCCAGGCCGGCGAAGGCAACCCTGACGTATTTCCAGGTAATGACGGAATCAGTCTTCAAGCTCGTACTGTTTAATTTTCCGGTACAGGGTCCTTTCGGAAATGCCCAAATCGCGTGCCGCATATTTCCGGCGATTGTTGTTTTTCTGAAGGGCCCGGATAATCAGTTCCTTTTCCTTCTTCTCGATTGACAGGGAATCCTCCTCGGTTTCGTGGCTGATGTCCTGCACGTCTTCTGCAGGCTCGCCGTTTTCCTCCCGCGAACCGATATTGAGCACAACCTGGTCCTTGGCCGACGGCTCGCCGTGAATATCTTCAAACAGCTGAGGATTTTGCTTGATCAACTCTCCCGCGCGGCCCTGGCCGTTGAGCATGTCCAGCACAATGCGCTTCAGATCGATGACATCCTTTTTCAGATCGAACAATACCTTGTAAAGAATGTCGCGTTCGGAAAGTCCATCCTTTTCTCGCGCCGGGTCGTGGTAAAGGGTGGGTAACGTGGTCTCCTGCGGCAGATACCGGCGAAGCGCTTCTGCGTTGATCTCTTTTTCCACGGTCGAGAGAACGGAGATCTGTTCCACCAGATTTTTAAGCTGGCGAATATTCCCGGGAAACCGGTATTTCAGCAAAAGCTCTTTGGCGTCTTCTGTTAAAGTGATTGGCTTTACCTTATACTTTTCCGCAAAGTCACTGGCGAATTTTCGGAACAGGAGTTCAGCGTCCTTGCCGCGATCGCGCAGGGGAGGGACGAAGATCGGCACCGTGCTAAGGCGGTAGTACAGATCTTCCCGAAACTTGCCCTCTTCGACCCGGCGCATCAGGTTGATGTTGGTGGCGGCGACCACACGCACGTCGGTCTTTTGCACCTTTGATGATCCTACCTTGATGAACTCGCCATTCTCGAGCACCCTCAGAAGGCGGGCCTGTGTTCCCAATGGCATCTCTCCAATCTCGTCCAGGAAAATGGTGCCGCCGTTGGTGACCTCAAAGTACCCTTTCCGCGCCTCGTGGGCACCGGTAAAAGATCCTTTTTCGTGACCGAAAAGCTCGGAATCAATCGTCCCTTCAGGAATGGATCCGCAGTTGATAGCAATAAATTGCCCGTGTTTACGAGGGCTGAGGTGGTGGATGATCTTCGAAAAGGATTCCTTTCCGCTTCCACTCTCGCCGGTAATCAAGACCGACATGTCCGTCGGCGCGACCTGCATCGCAACGCGCACAGCATTGTTCAATAACGGCGAGTTGCCGATAATGCCGAATCGCTGTTTAACGCTTATGATTTCTGCGTCCGAAATGTTCATGATCTAAATTGCTTTACCCATCAGTGTGGCGCCCGTGCATTCGTTCACGAGCACATCCGCATACATTCCCTTCGTAAACTGTTCCTTTGGAAAAACAACAACTTTGTTGGCGCTATTCCTGCCTTGCAGGTGTTGATCTGAGCGTCTGGAAAAACCCTCGATGAGCACCCGGTGCACTTTGCCGAGATCCCGCCTGTTGCGCAATAGTGAATGGGCCGTCTGTGCTTGTATAATCTCGTCGAGGCGGCGCTTTTTAACATCTGCAGGCACGTCATCGCGATACTTCTTTTCCGCCAGAGTACCCGGACGCTCCGAGTAAAAGAACATATAGGCGAAGTCGAACTGGACAGCATCCATCAACGAGAGCGTTTCTGCATGCTCCTCTTCCGTTTCGCCGCAAAATCCAGCGATCATGTCTGACGAGATACCGCAATCCTCACCAAGCACTTCGCGGATGCGAGCAATCTTTTGAAGGTACCATTCGCGGGAATAGCCGCGGTTCATGAGCTCCAATACCCTTGAACTGCCACTCTGCACGGGTAGATGAATGTACTTGCAGATGTTTTCATACTTCGCCATGACATGCAGTACGTCGTCGGTGATGTCTTTGGGATGGGAAGTGGAAAAGCGAACCCTGAGATCAGGATTGACCTGGGCCACTTTCTCAAGCAGGCCTGCGAAGGTGACAACGTCGGTGATCCCCTTGCGCTCAATTCTTGACTTGTTATTGTCGGCCTCGCTCCACTTGTAAGAATCCACATTCTGGCCCAGCAAAGTCACCTCGCGGTATCCTTTCGCAAAAAGCTCACGAGCCTCGGCCACAATGGAGTGCGGATCCCGGCTGCGTTCACGGCCACGGGTAAAAGGCACAACACAGAAAGTGCACATGTTGTCGCAACCGCGCATGATTGAAATGAAGGCTGTCACTCCATTCGAATTGAGCCGTACCGGACTGATATCGGCATATGTTTCCTCACGGGATAAGAACGTGTTGACCGCCCTTTCGCCATCGTCAACCTGTAAAATTAACTTGGGTAAATCTCTGTAGGCGTCGGGACCAGCTACCAGGTCTACGATCTTTTCCTCCTCGAGCAGTTTTGTCTTGAGGCGCTCGGCCATGCATCCAAGCACGCCGACCATGAGTTCGGGACGGTTCTTTTTGAGGCTCTGGATATGCAGGAGACGGTTGCGAATGGTGAGTTCGGCTTTCTCCCGTATGGAACACGTATTGAGGAAGATCAAATCGGCCGACTCAATATTGGAGGTGGTGTCAAATCCCTCTTTCTGAAGGATCGAGGCGACAATCTCACTGTCTGAGAAGTTCATCTGGCAACCGTAGCTCTCGATGTATAACTTCCTGGACTTCCCTGTGTCGACTTCACGTGAAACCAATGTCTCGCACACTTCGCCGCCGGATTGGCCCATTATCCCGATGTCACGAATCAGATTTTCCATCTCACCCTATTTCAGGACGCAAAAATACTATTTTTAGTGCGTTAGAAGTGACATCTTGTCAGATCGGGGTGAAAATTCTCGAATTTGACGTAGGATTGCGGGCAGTTAACTGTTTTGAAAATCCATGGCTTTAATTAAGAGCGTGAGGGGCTTTACGCCGAAGTTCGGCGATAATTGCTTCCTGGCCGATACCGCCGTAGTGATTGGCGAGGTGATCATGGGCGACAACTGTACAGTGTGGTTCAACGCCGTCGTTCGGGGAGACGTGCATTCTATTACGATCGGCAACAACACCAACATTCAGGACGGGGTAGTGATTCACGGAACCTACCAGAAGGCTTGTACCGTCATCGGCAGCCACGTCTCCATTGCGCACAACGCGGTCGTCCATGGGTGCACGTTGGAGGACAATGTCCTCGTAGGCATGGGCGCCATCATCATGGATCACGCGGTAGTTTGCTCGAACACCGTTGTGGCGGCGGGGGCGGTTGTCTTACCCGGCACCCGTCTTGAGCCCAACAGCGTCTACGCCGGCATTCCTGCAAAACGGGTGAAGGACATAGGCGATGAGATGAGAAATGTCATTGGGCGTACGGCGAGGAATTACCCCATGTACGCCGAATGGTTCAAGAACTCCTGATCGGTTGCTTGGCATAGAATTTTTAGTCGTTAACCAATCGGCTTACGCGCGGTGGTTGGCGCATACGTTTCTGGTAAGCCTTTGAAACTTAATACTTTAGCGCATGTCTGAAATCAACAAGGGATTCGATCCCCATGTGATCGGGGAATATCGCTCCCGTATGAATCGCTCGGGTGAAGATTTTTTGTTTGACGACAAGGATGACGTCACCGAGGAATACGTTCATTTTTATTTCGTCGGTGTTTACGAAGGACGTGATGTGATTTACGACGCCGTGATGTACACCCTCCGGCTCCAGCACCAAAGCGAATTGTTTGAAATTGCTGAACACCGCGCGGCCAGGCATTTCCCGCAGTACAAAAAAATAACGTACGAGGAGGATGAGAACGGCAACCTGGCCGCCCTTGATCCACTCGAGGAGGAGATCGGCCTGTACATCGCCGAGCAAATCATGGCCCTGGAAGAAGACGAATCCGTCAAGGTCAGGGAACATGTCGACATGGACCCCAATACCGACTTCGGTGTGGCCCTGGACATCGGACTCAACCGGGAGAAGATCACTGCCGATAACATAAGGGATTTCATTCGCAGTTTCAATGAAGATACGTTGGACCTGGACGACACGCTTTATTCCTTTCAGACACAGGACGTCGCCAGCAATTGATTTCCAGTCGCCCGCTTGAATTCTGAATAAATCCTCGGCATATTTGCCGTCCGGATTAGAACCCCATTCCAATAATGAAGAACGCCTCGCTCGTTTTGAACATCGTGCTGCTGGCAGCAGTAGGTGTATTGTTTTATCTGCATTTTTCCAAGGGTAGTACTGAACAGTCCCAGCACGGTGCCGATAGCAGTATGATCGGCGATCTTAAGATCGCGTACATCCGTGCCGACACTGTCTTGAAGCACTACGAGTATTTCAAAGTGACGAGGGCTCAGCTTGAACAAAAGAAAACCAAGCTTGAACAGGAATTGCGCGACCGGGCTCAATCACTCCAATCGGAATACGAGCGCTACCAACGTACAGTTAATACGATGACATTGAGCGAGGTCAGGGTTGCCGAAGAGAATATTAACAAACGCCAACAAAACCTTCAGGTTTTTCAACAGTCCGCCGAGCAACAATTGATGACCGAAGACGCGAAAATTGGCGATGAACTGTACAAGCGTCTGACAGCGTACCTGGCCGACTATGGTCGCGAAAAAGGACTGCAGCTTGTGCTTAAGTTCGATCCGACAAGTGACGTCTTATTCGGTCATGAAATTCTGGACATTAGCCAGGATGTCATCAAGGGCCTCAACGAGGCTTACGCACTGGAGAAAAAATCGACCTCGAAACCAGTAGCCGACACCACCCGGGCAAAGTAGCCACCGTCTTAACCGAATCATTTGGCTTGTTGGTTACCCGACCAGCACGGATTCACTGTCCAGTTGGTGAACCTATACCCGCTTTTCGTTATATTTGAGATTAGCTATGATTCAGAGACTGGCCGGAACCCTTAAAACGCAGGAACAGAAGCAGATCGCGTTGATGCTCACCACAGGGTTCTTCATGGGTGTCTTCATAGCGACTTACCAGGTAACTGCCGACTCTCTTTTCCTCAACCGCATGGGCGACCAGCTTAACCGCGCGTTTTTGGTGGCCGGTGCGTTGGGGATCTTTACGACGGGCCTGTTTTCATTTTTTCAAAACTGGATCAAGTTCACCACGCTTGTGCTGGTTAGCGTAGTGATCACGCTTGCCTTCACGTTTGGCGCATACCTTCTCCTTCACTTTGCGTCGGACCGGTGGCACAACACCTACATCTTTGCCTTGTATTGCATGTCGGGGCCCATCACCGCCATCCTGCTGTTGAGCTTTTGGGGTATGTTTGGACGCCTCTTCAATTTCAGGCAGTCTAAACGGATCATTGGATGGATCGATACGGGCCAGCTTATCGCGGCGATCCTCGCTACTCTCATTGTCATTCCCTTTTCGTCGGCGATTATCGATGACACGTCGACCTACCTGCTGTTGTGTTGCATCAGCATTCTAATCGTGTTCATCCTGTTGATCATGATTTCGTCCTCCTTTGAGATCTCGAAGAATGACCCGCGTGAATTCGGGACAACGGTGAGGCGTGAAACTCAGATGCACAGGCTCTTCGGAGACAAGTACATCCGCGCACTGAGCTTTTTTCTTTTGATCTCGATGGTCTTGCTGATGTTCGTGCAATATGCGTTTCAGGAACTGGTGCGCGTGCAGTATCCCGATGAGCGGGAACTGACCACATTCAACTCGTTTTTCACCGGAGCAGTCTATGCGTTGAGTTTGATCATGCAGACGTTCGTCAACAACCGCATCATTGGCAACTACGGACTGCGGATCTCGCTGTTCATATTGCCGATCGTTGTTGGTGTCTTCGTGCTGGGTTCGCTGGTCACGGGGGCGGCATTTGGATTCGATAAACAGTTCTCGAGCACAGCGTTCATTTACTTTTTCCTCTTTGTTTCGCTGAGTCGACTTTTCAGTTGGACACTCCGCGATTCGCTCGAGAATCCGGTCTTCAAGCTGTTCTTTATTCCCCTCGACGGGCGCCTGAGATTCAGCATACAATCCAAGATCGAGGGGCTGGTCAATGAGTGCTCGCGTTTCATCGCCGGGATCTTCATTTTTGCTTTTGCGTTCATCCCATTCTTTGAAATCATTCACATTTGCATACTCGTGCTCGTGTTGGTGGGAGTGTATTTCATTTTCGTCAACAAGATGTACAGCGGATACCGCGGCAAGATTCGCGAAAAACTGGAGTCCTCGGATACGGATCAACAGGTCAAGCTCGAAAAGGGTGTTACCGAGATGACCCATCGCCTGGAGCAGTTGCTGCATACCCCGCACCCTGGCAGAGCGGTTTTTTCCTTCAAACTTTTGGAAAAGCTCCAGGCATCGCAGCTGGCCTCCTGGGTTAATAACCTGATGAAGAACGGCGATGAAGCCGCCCGACTTTACGCCCAGGAGCGACTCAACGAGATCAAGGGCCTTTCCGTTTCTGACCAGTATGTCATTCGTATTGACCGCGAGAAGGTGAGGGATGAAACCAAGAATATCCTCAGTCAGGTTGAATTGCAGATGATCCTGGAGAATGGGGGTGACATTACCCGCACGCGGATTCAGCGACTCACGCGATCGTCCAATCCAAATGACCGCCAATACGCCGCGGAGCTGCTCCTGCACACCGGTCGTGACGAGGGCATTTCTTACCTCATGGAGTTGCTGACCGATGTTGAACCCAAGGTCCGCAATACAGCTATTAAGACGGCCATCAAAAGATATAACAGCGAAGTGATCAATGCGCTGATTGAGAACCTGGGCAGTTCCGTTTACAGTAACCAGGCAATGAACGCGTTGATCCAGATCGGGAGAGAGACGCTCCAGGCCATGGACATTGCATTTTACCGAAGTGGCCAGAATACCCAGGTGATGCTGAAGATTGTTCAGGCTATGGGCAGGATTGGTGGCCAGCGAGCCAAGGAGTTGCTCTGGAACAAGATCGACTACCCCAACAAAGTGGTCGTGTCGCAGGTGTTGCTGTCGTTGGGAGAGGCTGGATTCAAGGCGGGTATATCCCAGATCACGCGCATCAAATACGCGATTGAAGCTGACATCGCCGACATCCGCTGGAATTTGAGCGCTATCCATGAAATCGGGGACGAGGGCTTCAGCCAGCAGATTAAGTCCTCGCTGCGCAACGAGATACAGAACGACATCGAGCACATCTATATGCTGCTGGCGATGCTGTATGATACGCGCTCGATCCAGTTGGTCAAAGAAAATATTGACAGTGGAACAGCCGATGGAATAACATACGCTATAGAGTTGCTCGATGTGTTTCTGGCCGAACAATTGAAGCAACGGGTTATACCGGTGCTGGATGATCTCACGGAAAACGAGCGCATTAACCGGCTGGAGGATTTCTATCCAAGGGTTAAGCTGGACGCCAAGTTGGTTTTAAAGTTCATCATCAACCGCGACTTTACTCAATCGAACCGCTGGACGAAGGCATGTGTCATATTCCAAATCGGTATGCAGCGGATCGCTGACTTCAAACTCGATCTCATCGCCCAGATGTTTAACCCCGACACCTTTATCCAGGAAGTCTCGGCATGGGCGTTGTTCCAGCTGAACGCCGACGAATATCACCAGAATACTCGTCGCCTGGGCAAGCAGAGGAAGCGTGAACTTGACACCCTCATTATCAGCTCGTTGATGATGACTGGTTTTGAAAAGGTATTGTTCTTCCAAAAAATCCCGGTCTTCGAAAATACGCCTGGCCTGACCCTTTCGTACCTGGCGGATCTTAGCAAGGAGATTCATTTGAAATCCGGTGATACATTAATCCTCGATGAACATACCAACAATAGCTTTTTTGTGATCGTCAGTGGCTCGATTGACCTCTATCAAAAAGGAGAATTTGTGACCCAGTTCGCACCAGGACAATTTATCGGCGAGATGCTGCCGTTGCCAAACTTTGTCAATACCAACTTGATTATCGCGCGCTCGGAAGCCATCGTCGTGAGTTTGAACAAGGATCAGTTCTATGAATTGTTGGCCGACCAGGTGAAACTGGCCGACAAGATGCTTGCCTTCATTTAATGACACGCTCCCGAAAAGTATTCATTGCTTTCGTCGCTCTCTTTGTGCTGCTGCTGGCATACTTCAGCTTTGATATCGCCAGCCGAACCAGTTTCCCCGGACAACACAAGAAATCCGACTCCATCAATGTCGATTCCGCCCATGAGGAAGAGACATCCAAATCAAAAAATTAATCCGGGCACTTGCTCGTATCGCTTTTTCGCCTATTTTTGGTCCAGATTAAAGCCAACTATAGACATGAAAGTCCCCTTTGTCGAGTACTCAGGGGATTTTCTTTTTAGCGAGGAGGAGCTTATTATCGGCGGTTCAGTCGTCCGGGCTTTCAAAAAATACCGCTTAACTCCGGAATCTTCCAACCGGCGATTAACCTGATCGAGTAATTGGGTTGGCTTATATATTTGATTCAAGATTAAAGCCAACTATAGACAATGATTTTCCCCCGAGGTCCAGGATTTCGGGGGATTTCATTTTTTGGCCCCTTCCTTGCTGACACCATTCCTGTCGCACAATCTGTGACGACCACATAGGAAATCTTTATTCTGAAAATCAATCTTTGCACGATCATTGAATTATTCTGGATATCCATGAGCAAGATCAAATTCCATATTGTTGCTGTGTTGCTGCTGTTTGTGTTGGACCAGTCTTGCGTCAGTCATGATTTTCCTACCGTGACATGCCCGCCGAACCCGGTGAGTTACGCTGCTGATATTCATCCCATCATTACCACGAAATGCGCCATCAACGACTGTCATGGCTCTGATCCCAACATTCCTAACTGGGCGGATTTTCCAACCTTTCAGGATGGTGCCAGGTTTGGCAACGTCAGGAATTATGTTTTGAACCGCATTATGCCTCCGAGTTCGAGCACGGAGGGACCATTAACCCAGGAACAAGTAAGCCTTATCGTGTGCTGGGTCGACCAGGGCGCTGAAGATAACTAAGATCATGAAACGTTCACTGCTACTCTTAACTCTATTTTTTATTACGGTACTTGGCAACGCGCAAAAGTACGTCGCTGAAAAGACGTACGTGAAATTCTTTTCAGATGCGGCCCTGGAAGATATTACTGCCGAGAATGAGAAGACCTCGAGCATTTTCAATGCCGCCACGGACGAGATCGTTTTTTCGGTTCCGATACGTGAGTTTCAATTTGCAAAATCCCTGATGCAGGAGCACTTTAATGAGAAGTACATGGAATCTGAAAAATTCCCGAAGGCGACTTTTCAGGGTAAGGTGGATGGGTATAAGGCCGATGCATCGGGAATGTATGATGCAAAAGCGATCGGAAAACTGACCATCCATGGAGTCACCCGCAACGTTGAAATACCCGGTACAATCGAAAAGAAAGGGAGCAACCTGATCATGAAGACCAAGTTTATTGTGAGGCTTGAGGATTATGACATTGACATTCCACAACTGCTCTGGCAAAACATCGCCGAACAGGTCGAAGTGACCGGAGAGTTTACATTCAAGCCTCACTAGTACGCGCCGGAATGGCGCTTTTCTTAATTTTGGTCATAAACTCAATGCACTGATATGAAAAAGATGTTGCTTCTTTTGTTCGTGGGGTTCGTGTTCACCAGCGCCAAAGCCCAGGACGATCTGATGAAAGAGCTGGAAGAAACCCAGGAGGAGGGGATCGATTACGCGTTTCAGACCTTCAAGGGCACCCGACTGGTCAACGGCCACACCATCGAGCAAAAAGCGAAGGGTACGCTTGAGTTCATTTTTGCCCACCGGTTTGGTGAAATCAATGGCGGCCTCTATGAAATGTTCGGTCTTGATGACGCATATGTTCGACTGGGACTTGACTATGGGATCACCGATCATATGAGTGCCAGCATTGGACGCAACTCGGTAGATAAGACCATCGATGGGTATCTGAAATACAAGCTCATCCGTCAGAGTACCGGCGCACGCGTGTTCCCGGTTTCCATGACCCTTCTCGGAGGCACAGCATACAAGGCATCCCCGCAAAAGGACCTGGTACCGGAAGGTTTTCAAAATATTGACAGGCTTGCGTACGTCACCCAGCTGTTGATTGCCAGAAAGTTCGGCCCCAATCTTTCCCTCCAGGTGACGCCCACCTTTATTCACAAAAACGCCGTCGACCAGCGTATTGAATCCAACGATCATTACTCCCTCGGACTTGGCGGCCGCTATAAATTAACAAAGAGCGTAGCGCTGACCGGAGAATATTATTATCGACTCAATGTCAAGGACGCCGAGGATGGAAGTCCAAACCCCTACCACAACGCCGCTGGAATAGGAATCGACATTGAAACAGGTGGACACGTATTTCAAATCGTGTTGACCAATACTCGTGGGCTCACGGAGCGTGCCTTCATCACAGAGACCGATGGTGATATCCGTGACGGAGATATTCACATAGGCTTCAATGTCACACGCACTTTTCAGCTGCGGCCAAATCGCTGATTTTCTTCTTGAATAACTTCGCGGCTTGTCCTTACTTTAGGCGGTAAAGCCGCGAGCGTTGCTTCTTTTTTCCATCATTGCCTATCTGCTTGTCACCGTCCTGGTGGGATACTGGGCCTCGCGGCGGGTGAGAAATACCAGCGACTACATGCTTGCAGGAAGAAGCCTGCCCATCTTGTTGAGCGCTTCTGCCTTGTTTGCCACCTGGTTCGGTTCGGAGACGGTCTTCGGCGCATCATCGGAGTTTCTCAGGGGCGGTCTTTACGGCGTGATCGAAGACCCCTTTGGCGCGGCACTCTGCCTGGTGTTGTTTGGTATTTTCTTCGCGCGGCGTCTTTACTCGATGAATCTGCTGACCCTTGGCGACTTTTTCCGCGTACGATACGGGCCAAAGACGGAGCTTGTAGCCAGCGTTTTCCTGGCGCCACCCTACGCGGGTTACATTGCCGCCCAACTTGTTGCCATGGGCCTGATCCTCAATGTTGTTACCGGCATAGCACTCTGGCAAGGGGTGGTCATCAGCGCAGGCGTCGTGACCATCTACACGTATGTTGGTGGTATGTGGGCGATTTCAATCACGGATTTTATTCAAACCATCATTATTATTCTTGGACTCGCGGTGCTGTCGATCGTAATGGCCGCCAAAGCAGGAGGGGCGTTGCATGTCTTGTCAGAGATGCCATCAGAGACGTTCACGTTCTTTCCCTCGTTCAACGCGCGTGACATTATTGCATATACGGCGGCATGGGCGGTGCTCGGACTGGGCTCCATTCCGTCACAGGATGTTTTTCAGCGATCGATGTCATCCGGTTCCGCCAGGATTGCCGTCCGCTCCTGCTACATCGCGGCACTGATGTACCTGACCATTGCCATGCTTCCGTTGTTTATCAGCCTTTGCGCGCGCCACTTATACGCTGGCCAGCTCGGCGGCGATACGCAGCTGGCGCTTCCCAGGATGGTTTTGATGCATACGAGTGTGCCCATCCAGATACTCTTCTTCGGATCATTGTTGTCTGCGATCATGAGCACCACCAGTTCGGCCATTCTGGCGCCAGCAGCCATCCTTTCCGAGAATTTCGTCAAGCCGCTCGCGGGAAAACGATTGAGCGATCAGCAGCTCTTGATGGTTACGCGTATTTCTGTGTTGATTTTCAGCGCGGTGGCTACCGTGATGGCATGCCTGCGTTCCAATATCTATGAGCTGGTTGGCGAATCTTCAATATTGAGCCTGGTCTCCCTGTTTGCTCCCTTGACGCTTGGCCTGTACTGGTCCCGCGCGAGCAGTGTGGGCGCCGTGTTGTCGATGATGCTCGGTATGGTAAGTTGGATTATCTTTGAGGTCTACGAGACCGATACGCCGAGCCTGGTACCCGCGACCGTGGTCAGTCTGCTCGCCATGTGGATCGGTAGCCTTGTGTGGCCGGCGAAAGCGCGTACATGATAAAAATAGAACTTCATCGGGTGAATGATGCCTTTCATTTTGAGGCAGTGAATGAAAATGGCAGCGTAGTTCACATTGATGCTGCCACTGACATCGGTGGCACCAACCAGGGTATGCGCCCTATGCAACTGTTGTTGGCCGCATTTGGAGGATGCAGCGCCATCGATGTGATCAACATCCTGCGAAAGCAGAAGCAACCACTGGTAGACATCAAGATCACTGTGACCGGTGAACGTGAACCTGGCGCTATCCCATCGCTGTACAAAGAAGTACATGCCCATTTCCGGCTCTTTGGAGAATTGGACGCCGACAAAACAGAAAAAGCAGTCAATCTTGCCGTTGGCAAATATTGTTCAGTAGCCAAGACGTTAGAGAAGACTGCCACAGTTACTCACAGCTTTGAAATCATTTCCAGTCAATGAGCAAGAAGAAGAATTTCGAGACCGACGCCGTCCGGAGCCAGAAGGAAAGAACGGGCTACCGCGAACATTCCGTGCCGCTATTTCTAACGTCAAGCTTTGTCTTTGACGATGCCGAGCAGGCACGGGCAATGTTCGCCGATGAAATACAGGGCAACATCTACAGTCGCTATTCGAACCCGAACACGGACGAGTTTGTCGAGAAACTTTGCCAGCTGGAGGGGACCGAAGACGGTATTGCTACAGCTTCGGGAATGGCGGCGATGTACTGCAGCATGGCGGCCCTTCTTAAGAGTGGCGATCACGTGCTCGCCTGCCGGTCGGTATTCGGCTCCACCCATCAGATACTCAACACGATCTTTCCAAAGTTCGGGATCTCCCATACCTACGCTATGGTGGATCAGCCCGAAACATGGGAGGGAAAGATCCAGCCGAATACGCGGATGATTTTCGTTGAGACGCCCTCCAACCCAGCGCTTGACATCATCGATCTTGACTGGCTTGGCAAACTTGCCGCTCGGCATAACCTCATTCTCAATGTTGACAACTGCTTCGCTACGCCTTATCTGCAGAACCCCGCCAGTCTTGGAGCACACATCGTGACTCACTCCGCGACGAAATTTATCGATGGTCAGGGGAGAGTCATCGGCGGAGCGGTACTGGGAACGAAGGAGTTGATCAAGGAAATCCGCTTCTTCGCGAGACATACTGGGCCGGCTATGTCGCCGTTCAATGCGTGGGTGCTGTCAAAGAGCCTGGAGACACTCGCCGTCAGGATGGAACGTCACTGTGCCAATGCCCTGGCTATCGCGCAGTTCCTCGAAAAGAATGACCAGGTGGTGCGCGTCAAATACCCGTTCCTTGCATCGCACCCACAACACGCCCTTGCCAGGAAACAAATGCGGCTCGGCGGGGGACTGGTAACTTTCGAGGTAAAGGGTGGACTCGAACATGGCCGCCGGTTCCTCAATTCCCTTAAGATGATTTCCCACACCCCGAACCTGGGCGACACGCGTACCATCGCCATCCACCCGGCATCTACAACTCACTCCAAACTGACGGAAGATGACAGGCTCGCGGTCGGAATCACTCCCGGATTGATACGGATTTCTGCCGGGCTCGAAGACGTGAATGACATCCTGGGCGATATCGAGCGGGCCATCAAAGGCTGATGCCCTCGAAACGTTAATAGGTAGGGAAGTCGGGATCAATTTCCCGGGCCCACGCCAAGACACCCCCCTTAAGATTATACAGGTTCGTGAAATTGTGATTCTTCTCGAGCCAAAGCAGCATATCGCCGCTGCGCTTGCCACTCCGGCAATGGAGAATGACTTTCTTCTCGCGGGAGATCTTGTCAACATGGTGGGGAATCTCCGACATTGGGATCAATTCACCTTCCAGGTTGCAGATATCGTACTCATGGGGTTCGCGCACATCAATGAGCTGAAAGTCAGCGTTTGAATCCTTCAATTGCTTAAGCTCTTGCACCGTTACTTCTTTCATCGGGACTTGATTTCCGTTCAAAGATTTCGTTTTCTCCTGACTAATACCACAAAAATCTTCATAATCGACCAGGCCAACAATAGATTGACGCGACTGACGGTCGGGAATCCTCACAATATTTTGCTCCATGGTCATGCTGTCGATGATTAGCAGCTGGCCGGCCAGGGGTTCGCCTGTCCCTGACAACACTTTGATGACCTCATTGGCCTGGAATGTTCCGATGATTCCGGCCATGACACCGATCACCCCCGCTTCTTCACAATTGGGAGCCATTTCCGGCGACGGTGGCTCTGGAAACAGGTCCCTATAATTAGGGCTGAACGTACCATCTATGCGCAAATGGTTGAACACTGCAACCTGGCCCTCGAACTGCAAAATGGAGCCGTACACCATCGGCATTCCAAGCAGTACGCAGGCATCGTTGAGCAGATAGCGCGTTGCAAAATTATCCGTCCCATCCACCACGACGTCATAGCCGCCTACGATGGCCATGGCGTTTTCAGCGGTGATCCTGAAGGGATAAGTCATTATCGCTACTCCGGGATTCAGGGCCTTCAATCTCGACGACGCGACTTCTGATTTGTGCTTGCCGATATCCTCCATCGTGAATAGCACCTGTCGCTGGAGGTTGGAAATCTCAACGACGTCGTCGTCGGCAATTCCAATTCGACCGACTCCGGCGGCAGCGAGATACAAAAGGATCGGGGACCCTAGTCCTCCGGCACCAACCACCAACACGCTGGCCTTCCTGAGGCGAAGTTGCCCCTCCATGCCGAAGTCCGGCAGGGCGAGGTGCCTGCTGTACCGGCGCAACTCTTCCTTTGATAATTCTGCCATCACTCAAATTTAAGATTAATGGCGTACCACCACCGGTTGAACCCGGCGATTAGTGTCTCTTCAACGCCAGTTCGACAACGGTTTGACCAATTGACAGGGAAGAAGTAGCAGCCGGTGAAGGTGCATTACATACGTTGATCACCCGCTGGCCTTCCAGGATGAGAAAGTCATCGACTAGTCCGCCGGTTCTATCGCAAGCCTGGGCTCTTACACCGGCGCCTCCGGAAACGAGGTCTTCTTCCCTGATTTCCGGAATCAGTCGCTGCAAGGCACGGGTAAATGCCCCCTTGGAAAAGGACCGGTACATTTCGCCGACGCCGGTACGCCAGTATTTACCTGCGACCTTTCTGAACCCCGGCCACATCAGCGACTCAGTGAGTTCGGAAATGTTCAGCTTCGACTTCTTGTACCCTTCACGGGCGAAGGCCAGGACAGCATTCGGGCCGGCCTCGACGCCGCCGTTGACCATGCGCGTAAAATGGACACCGAGAAAGGGAAAATTCGGGTCGGGGACAGGATAGATCAAATTGCGAACAAGGAACTGACGGTCCTCCCGCAACTTGTAATACTCTCCACGAAATGGAATGATCTTGACATTCACGATCGGCGTGGTCAGCGCCGCCACCTTGTCCGAATATAGCCCAGCGCAGTTGATTACCAGTGATGCTTTGACTTCCGACCGTTGGGTGATCACGCGCGTCTCACCAGGTGATGTTGAAATGCCAATGACCTGCTCATTTAACCTGATCTCACCCCCGAGCTGCCGGATCAAGTCAGATATTTTCCCGGCGACGGCCTTGTAGTCGACTATGCCTGTTTGCGGTACAAACAGTCCAGCCAGGCCCGCCACATGCGGTTCATGTTCTTTTAATTCGTCAGCGTTCAGCATCCGGAGCCCTGAGAGTCCGTTCTGAGTCCCTCTTTCCAATAGGGTTTCGAGCAGTGGAAGTTCTTCATTCCTGGTAGCAACTACAATCTTACCGCAGAGTTCGAAGGGGATCTCGTGACGTCGGCAAAAGTCGATCAGGAGGTGATAGCCGCGGATACAATTCTGAGCTTTGAGGCTACCCGGCCTGTAATAGAGGCCGGAGTGGATCACGCCGCTGTTGTGACCGGTCTGGTGGCTGGCGACCTGATCTTCTTTCTCCAGCACAATGACCCTGGTGCCTGGATCTTTTTGGAGAAAATTAAGCGCGGTGGCCAGCCCGACAATACCGCCACCGATTACCACTCGCGGATCGTTCAAGTTCATCAAATTTTAACGCGAAGCTATAAATATCGTGCGACAAAAAAGCGAACGATGTGTGAAACTGGTCACGCCCTGATAGGACGGATGCGCACATTCAGACTGTTTTCGACGATCACAAAGTGATTGGCAGGGATAAGGGTCCAGTCTTTGTCGTCTGACAGCTTCTCGGAGACCACCAGAACAGCATGATCGTCGTCTTCAGGAGCCATCATGTGCGTAACTCCGTCCTCCACGACAAACCGGCTGCCCTCTGAATGGTACAGGGTGAGCGGTTCTTCGCCGGGGTGAGTGACGTACCGGGTGCCCACGACAAACAAGCCGTTGGTTACAACCATGTTGAGGTAGGCGGGTTCCGTTATTCCGGCTTCCGCCATCATCGCTTTCAATGACGAGAAGGTGTGTTCGAATGCGTCGACAACATTATCAGGACTTAACAGCTTGTGGTTCTTGAACAGGTCGTTGAGGAGGAAGGCAAAGATATGTTCCGAGTCGGTCTGACCTTTTATCCAGTTGTACAGTTCGTCCGTTAGCGGTGTCCTGATCGTGCGCTTTATCTTCGGAAAATCTTCAACGCCGCCGTTGTGCATCATCAGGATGTTCTTGTACTGGAAGGGGTGGCAGTTCGACTCCGACACTTCCCCGACGCTCGCAGCGCGGACGTGGGCAAGCAGGCAATCGGTCTTGATTTTCGGAGCAAGATTCCTCAAATTCCGGTTGCTCCACGCAGGATGAACGGAAACAAAGGTCACCGGTTCGGTATTTAACTCCCGTGCATACCAGCCGATACCAAAGCCATCCCCGTTCAGGGGTTCCTCCAGTTCCTTGGCGTTAATACTCTGGTTGACGAGCGAGTTCTTTGGCTGATAAAGAAGTTTGTCAATTACGACGGGCGAGCCCAGGTAGGCCATTAAGCGACACATAAGCGGGGTTGATAAACAACAAAAGATAGTCGCTTTCAGTCAAATAAAAAACCGGGTACAATCCGCGGCTTCCGTCTTCGAAAACGGTTGCAGGCTCCAAAAGCAAAAAAGCTCAGCGTCCCTGAGCTTTTTTGTTACCTAAACCTAAACCTATGAGAAGAATTACTCTACTCGGTTATAATAACGAACCATGAGCCATTAAGTTTCACCTACGGGAAGAAATTCATTGGAAAAATTGCGCTGTTCGGCGTCAGTTTTTGAGCTTCGCCTTGAACGCCTTTTTGAACTTCTCCAGCTTAGGCTGGATCACATAGGTGCAATAGGGCGCGTTGCTGTTCAGGTTATAATAATTCTGATGGTAGTCTTCGGCCTTGTAAAAGGCAGATGCGGGAGTTATTTCCGTGACAATCGGATTGTCAAATACTTTTTCTTCCTCCAGCTTCGTTTTATAGAATTCAGCAAGTTTTTTCTGTTCGGCATTGTGATAAAAAACAACCGACCGGTACTGAGTGCCGACGTCGGCCCCTTGTCGATTTAGTGTTGTGGGATCATGTGTTTGCCAGAACATCTCCAGCAGTTCGTCATAGGTGACTTTGGTAGGGTCATAAGTAAGCTGAATCACTTCGGCGTGGCCGGTCTGTCCGGTGCACACCTCCCTGTAACTGGGATTTTCCACCGTTCCTCCCATGTACCCTGATTCAACTTTCAGCACACCATCGACATTTTGAAAGATAGCTTCCGTGCACCAGAAGCAACCGGAGCCGAATGTAGCGGTGGCTAAATTGCCCGAACTGGCGGGTTGCGCTTTCATGGAGTTATCGGCAGTCATAGTGCTTTCTTTTTTCTGGCCGCAAGATGTGGAGAAGACCATCACGCATATCGCTAATGAGAAAATGCTCAGGCGCATAGGTATTTGCTTTAATAAAAAAACCAAACCACTGCAAAATAGTTCTTCGCCGGGAACATTAATGTCGGCGGCTTGACAAATATCAAGATACCGGCTCTAGAAGTTTTGGTAGAAACCGCGCAGGGCTGGTATCAACTGGTCGTAAATAGGCCTGGTGAACTCCAGGAAAAGGTCCTGTGGGGGAGGAGGCTGCATTTCGCGTTGCTTGCAAAGATTCAACTGCGCGTCAGTGAGCGCCCGCTCGTCACCGTTAAATCGCGCCCAGCTGTTCACCCAGGAGTGCTGACCATTGAATTTTTGGTGTGAGAGAACACCATCGGTCCTGGCGTCGACGATCACCATGCTCAGGATACCCGATGAGATAATCTCTTTTCGGTAAGTCGTCAGCTTCGCCTTCACCGTGTTGTAAACGGGTACCATCTTGCCATCAACCTTAGTCTCGCCAACCTTGACACTGTCCTTGCTGACCGTCTCTTCTTTTTCCTTCAGGACCGTATTCCCTACGGAGAAGTCATCAAATTGTATTCGAAGGACATGATCAGCAACTTCAAGGTTGACGTTCCTGGCTTCTTCAGGTGTATAGAACTTTACGAATCCCTGGTCGGTGTAGTTCTGGTGCAAGTATTCCTCCACCTTATCCTGAAAAAAACCGCCGCTCAGGTTATATCGCGCAGGGACCGGTATCTGCTCGAGGATTACTTTAACCGTAGCCTCGTACTTCGCTTTATCCAGGTACTCCACCACATCGCGATAGCCGGGAACGAAAGATTGTGCGTCCACAAAATTGAAATACGCCCGCTTGGCGTCTTCACGGGTGCCTTTCATCAGGGCATTAATTCCTGCATTATAGCTTTCCTCCGCTGCCTTTTCTTTCAACGGCCCGATTTCAGCGTAATAGTTTTTCGGGTTCGGCACCACGCGCATGCAACCGGGGCATTGCTTGATTTGTTCGTAGAGCGAGTTAATCTGATCGTATGATTGGATCGCATTCTTCCATTTAAAAGGGCTGTTTGATGCGATCTCGTTTTTCGCCTGCGTCTCATAATAGTCCACCGCAAGCGGATATGCGGCCTTAAGGGTTTCCGCCGACTTGTCGTGGTCAGGATTCTGACGCAGGCGGGTTATTGATTTCATCACCGCGCCATAATAATCTCCGCGCTCGTAAGCTTTTTTCCCGGAACTGCATCCGGCGAGGATAATCAAAAGGAAACCGACCAGTAGCCGTGCTTTCATAAAGGTATAGGTGTTGTGTTGCGGGGCTTAAAACAAATTCAGTGCCCGAATTTAATGCGGAATTGGCACATTGAAAACTCCATGTATGATACAACTGAAAATATCCTTGTCTGGCTATCGGTGCGGAAAGAAGTAAATCAGCAGGTCGTCAATCAAGTCTCGCCAGTTGCCCCACGAGTGACCCTGGTTCACTTCCAGGTACTGATAAGTACACGTGTTTTTGTCCAGGATCGACTTCATCTTCAGCGCGCCTTCGCGGTTTGTATCGTTGATGGCGCCGGTCGTCATGAACGTTTTTACCGGCGGATTCTCCGGATTGTCACATAAGGTGTAGATCTCCGAACGAAACCAGAACGCCGGCGACTGAATTCCCGCCAGGCCGAACAAGTCAGGTCTCGTGAAAGCGAAATAGGCTGCTGACAAGCCGCCGACGGAAGTACCCAAAACTCCGCTTTCCGCTGGCTCTCCCGAAATGTTGTAGACATCATGAAGGCTGGGCATCAGCTCTTCCGTCATAAAGAGTAAATACTTTTCGTTCATGGCCAACTCCGTCATCCGACGATTGTTCGAGCGATTGATGGGCTCACGATTGTCGATGAACACCGCGACGATTGGCCGGACCTTCTGAAGGTAAATCAGATTGTCGAGGACAGTCAGCATGTTGCCCATGCGTTCGTGCATGTATTCGTATCCGTCGGTGACATACAAAACGGGGTAGGCGACGGTGTCGGACGAGTATCCAACGGGAAGGTATACACTATACATTACCTGATAGCCGAGGTGATGGCTTGTCATGAGAAGATCGCGGTCGACCCTGCCCAGCCTGGCTCCGGGCACACGGGCTATGGTCATCGGGTCTTCTTTCCAGTCTGGCATCCGCAATTCGGAATTTGGACTCCCTCCACCGACACCCGACCATTGATGATGTTTGTTGTATGGGTCCAGTATCCAATTATCTCCGTCGATCAATAGCTTGTAATCGAGTCTCGCATCGGTGGGCAATTTGATCTTGTAGATCCAGACATCATGGGCTCCAACCCTCGATCCCAACTGAGCAGGCGAGTGCCGATAGCCCCAGTCATTGAAATCGCCAACCCAGGCCACGGTCTTGGCAGGACCACGATAAAGAAACGCTACAGAATCCCGGTGGATCAGGGGAATTCCCTTGCTGACAATTTTATTCCAGGCACTATCCAGCTCGTTGGCTGAACTTGCGCGATAGAGACTGGTAATGGCGTTGGTAAACGCCGAATAGTCCTGAGCGAAAGCACTATTTGACAGGCAGACAGCGATTAGTATCAGGTACCTCATGATCTTGAACTGGCTGTAGCATGGCCATCATCGTCCTGCACGCGCAAACTTAAAAGTCCCGAGAGTATCATGGAGATTCCTCCAGCTACCAGCACATAGATGGGTTGTCCACCAAGCACGTTCTTCAACAGGAATCCGAGCACCGTGCCCGCCACGATTTGAGGAATCACAATAAAAAAATTGAAGATGCCCATGTAGTATCCCATCTTGTCGGGGGGCAAGGCTCCAGCTAACATGGCGTACGGCATCGAAAGGATGCTTGCCCACGCGATGCCTACTCCAGCCATTGAAAGCCATAGCCATGAGGGGTTTGCGACGAAATAAATCGATATTAATCCGAGCCCACCGCATACCACTGCTATCAGGTGTGTAACGCGACGGCTGGTGGCACGTGCGAGCAGGGGCAAAACAAATGCAGCCAAGGCGGCGATCCCATTGTAGCCGCCGAAAAGGTTTCCAACAAAATTGGCGGCGTCGTTATAGACGGCGGACGTCGGGTCAGTGGTGTGATAAATATGACTGGTGACTGCCGGGGTCGTGTATATCCACATCGAGAACAATGCGAACCAGGAAAAGAACTGAACATAGGCGAGTTGAACCATCGCCCGTGGCATGGTAACCAGGTCGCGGGTAATATGGACGATGTCGAGGTGCGAGCGCTGCCTGGAGACGAGATTATAGGAGAGCAGGAACACTACACCAAAGAACGCAAGACCCAGGCTAAGCACGTAAAGCTCTTTCTCCAGGGTAAGGGCGTAGAACACAGCAGATAGTAAAAGTCCAATGACGATCATGATCGACCCAATACGCAGGAATTTCCTGCCGAAGCGGGCCTCGTCATCGATCGGACGCTTCAGCACTTTGGCTTGCTTGAATACATCGAGATCGCCGGGTGGATATTCCTTTGTTGACAAGACTGTCCAAAATACAGTCAAGCTAAGAACGGCGGCACCGATGTAATAGGAGTAACGAACGGAATCCGGGACGATGCCGGGGTCGGCCTGGTTAGCGACGGACAACCAGTTCGTGAAAACCCAGGGCATCACCGATGCGACGATTGCACCAGTTCCAATAAAAAAGCTCTGCATCGCGAATCCGAAAGTTCGTTGGTCTGAAGAAAGCTTATCACCGACGAGTGCGCGGAAAGGTTCCATGCTGATGTTGATGGAAGCATCCATGATCCAGAGCACGCCGACCGCCATCCATAGCTCGGGCGAATTGGGCATCAGGAGAAGGGCGATGGAAGCGAGAAGTGCCCCGATGGCGAAGAAGGGACGGCGGCGGCCCCACCGCGCGTGCCACGTGCGATCACTGTAGTAACCGATAATCGGTTGGACGATCAATCCCGTTATCGGAGCGGCAAGCCAATAGAGGGCAAGATTGGAAACGTCAGCGCCGAGCGTTGTAAAAATTCTGCTGGTGTTCGCATTCTGCAGCGCAAATCCGAACTGAATCCCCAGGAATCCAAAGCTCATGTTCCAGATTTGCCAGAAGGTCAACCGCGGCTTGACGGGAGTCATCGTTAATGTGCTCATGCTTGGCGGGGTTTACCGCAAGCCTAAATATCAGCAATTACCACTTAATAATGATTTCTCCGCTGATGTAATCGATATCGGCAACGAAAACATTTTCTTCGGGTGGTGGCTCGGGGTCCTGAATCGGGTCGTATTTCTCCAGGCCGGCAAAAAAACGGTTTTTTCCCCGGCTCACGCTTAGCGGTCGGCCGTTCACCTGGACAACGTCAATCGCATTATCGAAACCATGAAGGATGAGCCGTATCTTATTGAGACCTGCTTCATAGCTACCCTCGGTCGTCTGTATGACTATGGATTTTGCAGCCGGGTCGAATTCGATCATGCGTTGCATGTAAGTTCCGGCCTGGTATTCAAAGGTCGATCCATCGTCATCATACCACGTGAATGCACTCGGAGTCTGCGAAGCGTACACGTGCAGGTCGAGCACCGAAGGCTTTACTCCGCTGTGCGGTGTGGCGGCCTGCATTGGGATGATGGCTCCGCCTCGTACGAAGACCGGCAGCTTATGCAATGGGCATTCAACTATCATCTCGCCGGGCGCGTAGCACTTACCGTCGTACAACGAGTACCAGCAGTCTGCTTCCGGGAAATAAGCCTTCACGTAGTCACGCGTACTCTCCACTGGAATTACGAGCAGCGACGGGCCGAAGAGATATTCGTGATGGAACCGATGATCGAAGACGTTGCCATCAAACGGAAATTCGAGGGCAAGGGCGCGTTGTATAGGGATGCCTCTGGCGCTGGCCTCGTGAAACAGCGAGTAGAGATAGGGCATGAGCTGATACCGGAACTTGATGTAGTTTCTCGAAATCTGTTCTACCTCTTCGCCATAGGCCCATGGCTCGGCGTCACGGCTATTGATCATGGAGTGTCCGCGAAAGAAAGGGGAGAAGGCGCCGATCGATAGCCAACGCGCGAACAGTTTAGAGTCCGCGTTGCCGACAAATCCGCCAATATCATATCCCGCGAAAGCGATACCCGACACACCCATGCTATTTACGATTCGCACGCCCAGCATCATGTGCTCGTCATAGGCAACGTTGTCGCCCGTCCAAACGGCGGCGTATCGCTGAATGCCCGCGAAACCTGACCGCGTCAAATTAAACGGCCGTTGATTTTTCATCAACGCTTTTGTTCCCTCGTATGTACTGCGCGCCATCTGGAAACCGTAGACGTTGCGACCGCGGCGAGTCGTCGACTTGTTGCCGTCAAAATTGAATTCGATATTCTCCGGCAACATATTTCCCCACGTGGCGATCTCGTTCATGTCGTTCCAGAATCCTTTTACTCCCAGAGCGACGTAATCGCCGAAGAGGGATTTCCACCATTCACGTGTCTTCGGATTGGTAAAATCGGGGAAGTGGCACCATCCCGGCCACACCTGGCCCGTGTAGTATGTGCCGTCAGGATATTTGAGGTACACGTCGTGTTTTACGCCGTCCTCATAAGCGTGGTAGCCCTCCTCCACCTTGATACCGGGGTCGCACATCACTACCACCTGGAATCCTTTCTCGGCGAGCTGTTGAATCATTCCTGCTGGATCGGGAAAATCCTTTTTGTTCCAGGTAAAGATCTTGTAACGCTCCATGTAGTGAATGTCGAGTACTATCGCATCCGCGGGAATGTCTTTCTGGCGGAATGTTTCAGCGACAGCCATCACTTCCTTATCGGGATAATAGCTGTAGCGACACTGCTGATATCCGATGCTCCACTTCGGAGGCATCTCCATCCGGCCTGTGAGGTGGGTGTATTGTTGGATGATGTCTGATATGGTGTCGCCAAAGATGAAGTAGTAGTCCATCTCGCCGGAGTCGGCCCCGAAGGATGAGAAGCGGTTGTTTGAAGCGCCGAAGTTGAAGAAGCTCTTATGCGTGTTGTCCAAGAATATTCCGTAGATAAGTCCCTGGTGAATACCGATGTAAAACGGTATCGACGAGTACAAGGGGTCGGCTCCCGGACCATAGCCGAAATTGTCGGTGTTCCAGTTGACATACCCCGAGCCCCGGCGGTCGAGCGGACCTGTTTTTTCTCCGAGGCCGATGAAACGCTCTTCAGGCTGTAGTTTCTTGTAGGTCGTAACCTGATCTCCGATCCAACTGGTGCCGAACGACGGATCGTCCTCATTGATCACGTCTCCTGCCCGAGTGCAGAACGCAAGGCGAAATGGTTTTTTGCGCAATACGGTGCTGAAAAGCTTTCCGTCCAGGCGAACGACATTTTCCTCCTCCGATATCCGCCATTCAGATGCAAGCGGCTCAGCAACCACAGCATAGGAAAAGTTCTCGAACCCTTCCGCCCTCGTGATCGTGACCCGGCAAATGTTGTCATTGTAGGGGACGATTCGGAAGTGTTCATGCGTCGTCTGACCGGCGATGCCCGTAGTCTCTTTTTTCCACTCCCTCAGGTTTCCGGCGCTTTGGCTCGAATGCAGTTTTCCCGACATGTAATTTGGATGTTGAACGCGAAGTTGGCAGAAATGGTGTCAGGGTGTTGGCCCGGTCATTTTGTTTTCTTCCCTTTCTTGAGTGACGAGTCGCGGACAATCAGTCGTGTCTTGAGCACTTTCGTTTCCGGCTGCAGTTCGACGTCGGCGTTCTTGGTCTTAAGTTCGATCTGACGGATGAGAAGCTTGGCTGCTTCCTGGCCCATTTCGAAGCCGGGTTGATCCACGGACGTGAGCGGCGGGTCGAGCAATGCGGTAAAGAACCAGTTGCTGAACCCGACGACGGCGATATCCTTGGGAATCTTCAGACCGGCGTCTTTGATGGCTTGCATGGCACCCATCGCCGCCGGGTCATTCGTTGCGAAGATAGCGTCCGGCGGAGGTGTAAGGTCCAGTAGTCTCTCCGTTGCTTTCTTACCTTCTTCAATGGTTCCCAGTGGACAAGGCATGATCAGACTCTTATTGATAGGGATCTTATTGTCGCGAAGCGCTTCGAGATATCCTTCGAGGCGTTGTTTAGTGATCTCGAGGTTAGGGGGCCCCTCGAGGTGGGCGATGCGCTTGCAACCTTGCTCGATCAGGTGAAGCGTTGCTTCTTTGGCGCCGCTCAGGTCGTCGACAATGATCTTGCTCGAGCTGGCGTTTTCATACACCCGGTCGAAGAATACAATGGGTACACCCTTGGCGAGAATGGATTCGATGTGATCGAACGAGCTCGTTTCACGCGAAACGGAGATGAGCATGCCATCGACCCGGCTGTTGAACAGGGCCCTGATGTCAGTCTTTTCGCGCTGCAGCGATTCATTGGATTGGGTAATAATGACGTTGTACCCCGCGATGTAGGCAACGTCTTCAATCCCGCTGATTACGGTTGAGAAGAAGAAGTGAACGAGTTCGGGGATGATGACGCCAATCGTGTTGGTCTTGCTCTGCCGCAAGCTCAGCGCGACGATGTTGGGTTGGTAGTTAAGCTTTTCAGCAAGTTCGTTGACAGCTTTTTTGGTCTCCGGACTGATGTCGGGATGATCTTTCAACGCACGCGAAACCGTTGAGGGAGATATCCCTAATTCGCGCGCAATGTCTTTGATGGTGACCTGATTGTATTTCATGAATCAAAGGTACGGGCTGGTGCAACATCTCCGCAACTCGTTGCGCAATTAATATTCGCAATCGATTGATGGATTGCGTTTTGTAATTTTTCGCCTAATCAAATGGCATTTTTCGCGACAACCTGGCGGTTAGTCAACCAAGTCCGAATAGGGGAGAGAAGTGTAAATAGAAATGAGACAATACAATAAGGTTGACATGAGTGGGAGGCAATCTGAATGGGATCAGTTTAATTTGTCAGAAGGAAATTGAATGGATCGTGGTCTGCGAGAATGTCCAGTTTTCATTATCAAAGAGAGTTTTTATT
>CAZLWX010000025.1:0-39081 GCA_964563295.1 uncultured Roseivirgaceae bacterium
CTTCTCCGATGGAGTAGTAAAGCTTTTCTATTTCTTTTTCCTTATACGCCATGTTCTGAAGCAAGATAAGTAATTAAACCTTTATCTTCAATCAGGGTAATGCATTCCCTCTGATTTTTTTTACTTCATGGATTGGCATAGGAAATTTTGTATATCATTACAGAGTGGCCGCCCCCGCGTTGGTATTTTCCCTGCGATGTAACGATCAGATATTGATTATCATCGGTGATTTCCATTCCCACGGGGAAAGAGTCGGCCGCGACCTCGGCGACTTTTTGCATGTGGGCGTCGATCGCAACAATCTTACTCAAATTGTTCACGCAAGCGAAGATATATCGGCCGTCGGATGATGCCACGACGGTCCGGACCCCAGGTCCGACGTAGCAATTCTTCCAGCCCTCGGTCAGAGTCGTAGTCGTTCCTGCGTGATCCACGCGATGTTGGATAAATTCCCGCCATCCGATCTTCTGAACATAGCCATTGGAGTTCGTGCTGATGATAAGATCGTCGCCGCTAATGACCAAGTGGCGAATATTGTGGTATTGTCCGAAGGTCACCCCCAGGTACCGGAATCCATCATTGACATCAAAAACAGCAATTCCACCTCCACCCATCCGGCCCACCAACAAGTAGCCCGTATCCGGGGTGAAAACGGTTCCTCGGAGGCAATAGCCGCAATTCTCGTCGCGATTGACGTCCTGACCCGGAGCAAACTTTACGTCCAGTCGCTTATCGACAACCAGGTGATGGACATACTTCCATTCCATCGGATCGTCTGATGCGATGTCGATGATGCCAAGCGTGTTATCGCCCCAGTGAGTGACTGCAATAAACCGGTTGTCCGGAGAACAGGCGATCATTTTCGGAAGGATGGCGGTGGGCATGACGCGTACAATCTCGTCGGTGTCAGTGTCGATGATGGCAACAGCCGAAGGACTCTCGGAATTCTGATCATAACTCCGGCGGTAATAGGTCACCCAGAGGTACTTGCCATTATGGGAGAAGCAGCTCTCCACCGGTTTTCCGCTAAAAAAATTAAATGCACTCTTGCGAAATCTGAACGTGTAATCGAACACGGTGTACTCGCCATCTTTGAATAGATCCTGATTCGCTTCGTTGAACGTATGACGTATGGTCTTGATCTTCGAAAAGGTCTCCAGGTCGTACACCACGGTTTCAAAACCCTCAAGCGATTGGACGTAGAATTTTTTCTTTGAAGGAAGATAGTTGACTGACTTGGGTGAATTGATATCGGTGTCGAACTTGTCGTTCGGGTTTTCGGGACTCGCATCCCGATGCTGAAACCGCGCCACCAGTTCCAACGTCAAGGGCGCGTTTGCTGCACTTGAGGTAGTACCGATGTCGGTGTAAACAATATCTTTGGTATCCTGGGAATAGAGGTCGACCTGGACAGTGATGGAGGCCAGGATCAGGCACGATATCTTGCGAAACATGGCGCAAGGTAAATAAATATGAAAACGGAGAAAACCGGGTGGACGGTTATTCCTTGACCCGGTTGACAATCTTTTGAAACTCTTCCTTGCTCAGGTCGCGTTGGAAGAAATGGATGGGATTTACATGTTGTCCATCGACCAGCACTTCGTAATGCAGGTGCGGACCCCCGGAGAGGCCTGTGCTGCCGACGAAACCGATGACTTCCCCGCGCTTGACACGTTGACCCTTCTTGACGTTGAACTCCGACAGGTGCGCATAACGCGTTTCGTAGCCGAATCCGTGATCGATAAAAATAACTTTTCCGTAGCTCTGGGAATAGTAAGCCATCTTAACGACGCCGTCGCCGGTAGCATATACCCGCGTCCCCTTATCCGCCGAAAAATCGAGGCCGCGATGGTCCCTGATAAATCCCAGGAGTGGATGCAACCGCGACCCATACCGCATATGCAAATAGAGCAGATCGGAGTTGCTCAGCGGCTGCAATGCCGGTCGCGCGGCCCACATCGCAATCTTCCGGTCTAGCATCCGGTCAATTTCATTATATGACTGAATCTCAATGTCCACCTGGTGGTTCAGCTTATCTATAAACGTGTGCTCCCGAAGTATCAAGGGGAAGTCGCGCACAATATCCGCTTGAATGCGATCACTACCACCCACACCGGCTTCCCGAATGCTTGAAGGGAGTGGCTGTGAGTCAACGATCACCCGGTAGTCATTGTCATCCCTGTCGATAAAGTAAGCGAGCTGGTCGTTCGCCTTACGGGCGCGGCTGTGCAGGATATTCCACTCTACTTTGAGCTGCTGATTCCGCTCCGATAGCAGGAACTCATCGATCGTCTCATAATAACTGCGCAACCAGAGGTAGCCGCTTGTTGCCACAAGAGACGCGAACGTGAAGAATAGAGCTAGCCGCTTGCGCAGTACCTTGCCCTTTACATAGAAGGGCTCGTATCGGCAGGTATCGGGGTTATATGTGAACTTCTGGTTAGACACTTAATCGAGCGACTGGTTCTTCTTTGACCCGAGCACCACCATCTCATGATGTTGATCAGGAGAGAGGTTGTCTATCATGTAGGGGATCGGGTCGACTTGTTCACCGTCCCTGATGATTTCGTAATGCAGGTGTGGGGCTACCGACCCTCCGCTGCTTCCAACTGTTCCGATGGCTGCACCCTTTTCAATTTGTTGACCCCACTTCACGGAGATGTTCTCCAGGTGTGCGTAACGGGTAATAAAGCCTGAGCCGTGATCAATCTCGACATAGTTGCCGTACCCGGCCTGTATGCTGCTGCGGTTTATGCTGCGCACTTTTCCAGGTGCCGTGGCAACTACCGGCGTGCCTCTGGTAACGGCGATATCTATTCCGGGGTGCTCGTAAGCGCCCTTATGAAACGGATTGATCCGCATACCGAATCCGGAGATCAGCTTATCCAATTGCCATGGGTTGATAGGCTGGGCCGTTGGCAAAGACTTGAGAAATGATGGATCAGCCTTGATGCCGCGGAAGGAGCCGGCGACAGCACTATTTCGCGCCCGCGACCGCTCAAGTAAGGATGACGTGACGTCGCTCAGGCGGCGGACTGACTTTCTGAATGCTTGAGCGTCGGCGAGCAGGATATTTTCGTCTGCTGAGGGCGACACCTCCGATGATTTATCTGGCGGAGCGCCAAAGAACTTGGCGTAGAGCAAATTGTCCTTTTCCTTCAGCCTTGAAAGTGACGATTCGATGGCATCCAATTGGGCAGCCAGGGTGACATGATTGCGTTCGAGCGCATAATTCTCCTTTCGCAAAGCAATTTCTTTCTCGGAATCGAAGACAAAATCATGGAGCATCAACATCCCGCCAAGGATAAATGCAGCAACGATCACCACCCGCACACTGTACCACAGTATGCCGGACAGCTGCACCCGCACCCGCTCATATTGACACGTTTCCGGATTGTAGCGATAAAGGATCTGACGCATTCAGCAGTTGTGACTTCTTAAACTGTTGACTAACCGCAAAAAAATCAGCTCTTTCAGCGCAATCTCCCTTCACCGCGATTATTTTTGTAGGTTGATTCCCGCCAATTTGACGGGAATAGAGGGCCAATATAGCAAAAAATCAATAGTCGCACGCTTAATTACAAATTCGGATGGATTCGGGTCAGATACGACACACGTTTTTGAAATTTTTTGAAAAGAAAGGTCATCTGATCGTACCATCCGCGCCCCTGGTATTGAAGCACGACCCGACACTGCTCTTTACCAATTCCGGGATGGTGCAGTTCAAAGACTATTTGCTCGGCAACGAGAGACCGCGTAGCACACGCATCGCCGATACACAGAAATGCCTCCGCGTGAGCGGCAAACATAATGACCTGGAGGAGGTCGGGCTTGATACCTATCACCACACCATGTTTGAAATGCTCGGCAACTGGTCGTTCGGGGATTATTTCAAAAAAGAGGCAATAGCATGGGCGTGGGAGTTGCTCACCGTTGAATATAAGCTGCCGAAGGATCGGCTCTACGTTACGGTGTTTGGAGGTGACACGGATGACAATCTTTCCGAAGATGCTGAAGCGAAAAATTTCTGGAAGCAGTTTATCGATGAAAACCGGATTCTCTACGGCAACAAGAAAGATAATTTTTGGGAAATGGCCGATGTGGGGCCTTGCGGACCTAGTTCTGAAATTCACATCGATCTGCGCAGCGCCGATGAATTGAAAAAGAAACCCGGAAGAGACCTGGTCAACCAGGATCACCCTCAGGTTATCGAGATCTGGAACCTGGTGTTCATGGAATTTGAACGCTACTGGGACCCCGCCCAGGGAGGTTCAGGTGCGTTGGTCCGTTTTGACCTGGAGTACAGCGGACAGGACAAGAAGATTGCGCGCGAAAAACTGAGGTCGAAACTGACGACACTCAAGCCCCTCCCTTCAAAGAATGTCGATACCGGCATGGGCTTCGAAAGGCTCTGTATGGCTATCCAACGCAAGACATCCAACTACGACACGGATGTTTTTTCGCCGCTGTTGGATTTTGTCGGCGAAGCTGCAGGCGTGAAGTACGGTGCGGCCCGTGAAACCGACATCGCCATGCGTGTCATCGCCGACCATGTAAGGGCGGTGTCCTTTGCTATCGCCGATGGACAACTACCATCGAATACGGGAGCCGGCTATGTGATCCGGAGGATTCTTCGTCGCGCGGTGCGGTATGGATTCACGTTTCTGAATTTCAAGGAACCATTCATATTCAGGCTCGTCGACGTTCTGGCAAACCAGCTCGGTGATGTGTTCCCGGAACTCGGGATGCAAAAGACGTACGTTGGCAAAGTCATATTCGAAGAGGAAACTTCATTCCTTCGAACCCTTGAAAAAGGTCTGAGGCGCCTGGAGGCAATACAGGATGAAAAGACTAAGATCATTTCAGGTGAACAAGCGTTTGAGCTTTACGACACGTATGGATTCCCGTTAGACCTGACATCGCTGATCGCGCGTGAACGCGGTCTCTCTGTAGATGAAACTGGATTTCGCACGGCGATGGAGAAGCAACGCTCGCGGTCAAAAGTCGATGCCGCTCGCGAAACAGGAGATTGGATCACCGTTAGGGAGGATGAGAAGACCGAGTTTATCGGTTATGAACATCTTCAGGGCGACATACACATTGTCCGTTACCGTAAGGTCAAGCAGAAGGGTACCGAACTGTTTCAACTGGTTTTTGATGTCACGCCTTTTTATGCGGAGAGTGGAGGTCAGGTAGGGGATACGGGTTACATCGAGAATGGTGGCCAGAAAATTGCCATTTCGGATACTCGCAAGGAAAATGAATTGATTATCCATTTTGCCGAAAAGCTGCCTGCCGATATCAGTGCAACCTTCAAGGCTGTTGTCGATCGGGAAAAGAGAAGGCAGACCATGAACAACCACTCGGCGACCCATTTGCTCCATGCCGCTCTGCGCCGAGTTCTGGGAAAACATGTTGAGCAGAAAGGTTCGTTGGTCAATGAGAAAATTCTGCGATTTGACTTTTCCCATTTTGCTGCAATGACTCCGGAGGAGATACGGAACGTTGAGAGCCTTGTAAATCGGAAGATCCGGGAGGACATTCACCTGCAGGAGCGAAGAAACGTGCCGATCGAAGAAGCAAAGGCTGCCGGAGCGATGGCGTTGTTCGGGGAGAAATACGGCGAGTTCGTCCGGGTGGTCACATTCGATCCGACATTTTCGGTGGAGCTTTGTGGCGGAACGCATACGCCATCCACCGGGCATATCGGTCTCTTCAAGATCATTTCAGAGAGTTCAGTGGCAGCAGGGGTAAGGCGCATTGAGGCGATCACCGCCGACGCGGCCGAAGAATTTGTAAACCGGGAGATCCAGCTGCTCGACGACGTCAGGGGGCTGTTGAAGAGGCCGAAAGATGTCGCCCTTGCGGTAAAGAACCTGGCAGAAGAAAAACACGCCCTGGAGAAAAAATTGGATGCCATAAATGCCGAGCGGTCCAATCAAATCAAAGACGAGCTCATACAAAAGGCTGTCAGGTCGAATGGACATACGGTGATCGTGGAGCGTATTTCAATTGCCAATGCCGAATCGCTCAAGAACATCGCCTTTGCCCTTCGCAACCAGTTCGACGATCTGCTGCTCGTGCTGGCGGCAGACGTCGACAGCAAACCTCAGGTTGCCGTGATGATCGGCCCGAAACTCGTGGAGACGAAGAAGTTTCATGCAGGCAACATGGTTAAAGAACTCGCCCGCGAAATAGACGGTGCTGGCGGTGGACAACCTTTTTTCGCAACCGCGGGAGGAAAGAACCTGGATGGATTGGACGCTGTTCTCGAGAAAGCGAGGAGGATGATCAATCCATAGGGTGAAACAAACCCAGGACAATGAGAAAAGAGATCCGCGATCAATACGTTGCTGTAATCGGGCTCGAAGTACATGCTCAGCTGCTGACCAGGAGCAAGATATTCAGTCATGACGCCGCGCAGTTTGGCGACGCGCCTAACACTAACGTATCCGTTGTCTCGCTGGGGCATCCCGGCACACTGCCGGTGCTCAATCGCCGTGTTGTTGAACTGGCGATTCGGATGGGACTCGCGTGCCACGCCGATATTGCGAAGACAATCATCTTTGACCGTAAGAATTATTTTTACCCTGATCTGCCGAAAGGCTATCAGATCACACAAGACCGAACGCCTGTCTGTCGCAACGGATATGTGATGATCAACCTGAAATCCGGTCAGCGACAGATACCTCTCCACCGTATTCACCTGGAGGAGGATGCCGGCAAGCTGATCCATTCGGACACGGATGATCAGACGCTTGTGGATCTGAACCGTGCCGGCGTGCCCCTCATCGAGATTGTCACCATGCCCGCCATCGCCAGCGCTGAGGAAGCCGGTGCATTCCTTTCGGAGATCAGGAAACTCGTCCGGTACCTGGAGATCTGCGACGGCAATATGGAGGAAGGGTCGCTGCGTTGTGATGCCAATGTCTCGGTCATGCGGCAAGGCACTGCGGAGTTTGGAAAGAAGGTTGAGGTGAAGAATATGAACTCGATACGCAATGTGCAGCGGGCGATAGACTTTGAAATCGACAGACAAATACGCGAGATCGAGAAAGGCAACGCGGTGATCTCGGAAACGCGGACATTTGATGCGGATTCCGGCAAGACATTTGGCATGCGCATGAAGGAAGAACTGAACGATTACCGCTATTTCCCGGACCCCGATCTGAGTCCTGTTGTAATTTCAGAAGAGTGGTTGCAGGAAATCCGAAGAAGTCTGCCCGCCCTTCCTGCCGAACTTTACGCGAAATTTGTCTCGCAATACCATTTACCCGACTACGATGCTTCCGTATTAACGGACTCGAGGGATGTAGCTTTATATTTTGAAAAGGTGGCGTCATGTACGACTAATTACAAAGCAGCCTCGAATTGGGTAATGGGCCCGGTAAAATCCTACCTGAACGAATTCAGGCTTACAGCAGATGAATTTCCGCTTCCGGCTGGCAAATTGGCTGACCTGATCGCTTTGGTTGATGAGGGTAAGGTAAGCTTTACGGTAGCATCGCAACGGTTATTCCAGGAACTACTCAAGAATCCAAACCGTTCGGCCTTGGAGGTGGCTCAGCAATTGAACCTGATCCAGGCGAGCGATCATGATTCGCTATTACCCATCATTGAACAGGTGCTGAAAGAATTTCCGCTGAAGGTGGAAGAGTATCAAAATGGGAAGAAGGGACTGATTGGCATGTTTATGGGAGAGATCATGAAAAGAAGTAAGGGAAAGGCTGACCCAAGGGTTGCCACCGAATTGTTAACTTTGAAATTGAAAAAGAAATGAAGCCAACACCAAGAAAGCGGGCGGACTGGCCCAAGAGAAAAACGCGGATGAAACCTCTCTGGATGTTGCTGTTTGTCCTTAGCTTTTCCTGCTCGGGAGCCAGTCGCGACAACGGCGATGAAACGGCTCAGACAACGCCAAGCTGGACGGTAACCATCACGGGCAAGGTTGGATACCCGCAGGCCGGACAGATCCTGATCCAGGAGATCAGGAATGGCTCGCTTGGTTCGCCCGATACGATCGGTCTGAAGAGCGATTACACGTTTTCAAAGAAAGTGACCCTGACCGAGCCGGGCTATTACAGGCTGAATTTTTATAACAAGCAGATGATTAACGTGATCCTCGATCGCGATGATATCGAGGTCAACGTCGACGGGAACGACCCGCAGGGCTTTTCGGAGATCAAGGGTTCGCCTGACCTGGACCTGATACACCGAATCCAGGAGATTCAGGCTCACGCCAACAATGCGCCCGAGGTAGCCAAACTGAACCAGGATTTCCAGGCTGCGGTCCAACAGAATGACCAGGCAAAAATTCTCCAACTGCAACAGGAATATCAGCAGTTCATAAAGAAATATAATGACGAAGTTGCGGCGCTCATGGTCGAGCATTCGCCTTCGCTTGCTGTGATCAATCTGCTGCAAAGCAATACGCTGGACAAGGATGTATACTTTTCCACTTACCTGAAGGTGTCGGACATCCTGAAGAGCGAGTGGTCAGATTATTCGCACGCGAAGAGCTTTATTGATTTCGTTGACAAGATGAAGGCGACGGCGATAGGGCAGGTGGCGCCGGAAATCGCGCTGCCGAATCCTGATGGTGAAATTGTAAGGCTTTCCTCTATGCGCGGCAAGTACGTGCTGGTTGATTTTTGGGCGAAGTGGTGTGGTCCCTGCAGGCGGGAAAATCCCAACGTCGTACGCGCTTTTAACAAATACAAGGATAAAGGGTTTACCGTGTTCGGGGTCTCCCTGGATCGGACGAAAGAAGATTGGTTACAGGCAATTGAGCAGGACAACCTCACGTGGACTCACGTTTCAGACCTCAAGTACTGGCAGTCGGATGCAGCGAAGACCTATGGAGTCACGGGCATTCCTTTCTCGATATTGCTTGATCCCAACGGAGTTATAATCGGTAAGAACCTGAGGGGAACGGCCCTCGATGACCGTCTGGCCGAGATATTCGACAAAAAATGAAAGGAGAGACCGGCGGATAACCGGTCTCTTTTGTTCTAGTTTTCGAATGGCACCGATCTGGAATCAAATCCGATAAAAGAAAAAACCAGCTCACCGGTGTGCAACTGAGATGTTAACGAAAAGTTGCCTTGAGGGTCAGTACTGGTGCCCGTTGTCGTTCCCGCTATAATCACGTTGACGCCCGCCAGGGGATTTCCATTTTCCTGGACGACTCGGCCGCGAATATTCAGTTCACCATTGGGCAGCACTCTCTTTGTCATGTCCTGAATCCTCATAGCATAGTTGGAATTTTCAACTGGCTCGATCACGGCACCGCTTGACGAGTTATCCGATGAGCCAAACTGAGGGTCGAACCGGATGGGCATGATGAATCGAACCTTAACCGGTTTGCCATTCTGTTTGCCAGGAATCCAGGCTGGCAACAAACTGACTACGCGGACCGCTTCGGCATCCAGTAATTCGCTGACGCCGCGCATCACTTTAACATCTGACACATTTCCTTGTTCATCTATAATCATGGCAACATAAACAGTGCCGCCTTCGCCATTTTGAGCCGCTTTGGCGGGATACTGAATGTTTTTACCCAGGAATTCGGCAAGTGCGACAAATCCTCCGGGAAATTCCGGTTGATGCTCAACGATCATATACACGTCGTCGTCCGTCTTCAGCGATTCAGCATGTTCCGCGACATCACTAAGCAAAACGCCTTTCTTCTCTTCTGTGTAAGAATACGTGGACACGACTCTTGAGCTGACATCGGGACTACTGATCAATTTGTCGACCTCAGCAGGCAGCCCGACCATGTAGGTTAGCCTGGCACCCGGGTGTTGTTTGATGTACGCGTTCTGTTGTGCGACAACTTCCGGGGGCAAGTCGCCGGATTGGCTGACGGTACTTTCCTGCAATTCGCTGAGCTGGTCCTGGCAGGCGATTGCCACGAACATCAGCGGGATGATGGCGAGCGCGACCACCAATTTCCAGGGACGCACTCGTTGTTTTATAGCTCGGATCATTTCAATACGTCTTATGGTTAATGATTGATTAAAGTGACTGGCAATTGGAAAATGAGCTGATTGTAATGCAACCCTTGCCAGAAGGTTGCAGTAATTATTCACATCCGAACCGGTGACGGCGCGCGCATCCGCCTCAAATTCGTGAAGTTGAATAAATATTTTCTTGTACAGGATAAGTAACGGGTTGAACCAGAATCCTATTCGTAATACGGTGACCAGTAGCATGTCGAGCGAATGGAGTTCGCGCGCATGAACTGACTCATGATGAATGATCTGTTGTTTTTCGGCAGCACTGAGCGATCCCGCGCTTCCGATGTGGATGATCCGGAAGAAGGAAAATGTCGGGTATTCATCGTTGGACTCGAGCACCCGCAATCGGTCAATGCGGTAGGTTCTGGCAGCAGAGGTGAATCGCAGCAACCGACACAATTGATAGGTGAGCCCCAACGTGCACAGCGCTATACCGATAAAGTAAATAACCGCAATGCGGGTCCACCATGGCGATTGAGTTCCGCTGACCATCGGTGCTGCTGAATTGCCGGCGGCAGATATGACAACTTCGGGAAGCCAATTATCCGGGATAACATTCCCGATTGTGGGAAGGGGAACGCCGGTACTATTTCCAAAGTGAAAAAGCGGAAAGGTCAGGGAAGCAACAATTGCTGAAAGCAGCAAGAAGCGAATTAACCGGAAATGCGTCTCCGTCTTGAGTAGCAGGTAATAGACGAGAAGGAAAACCAGCAGCGCCAGGTTGGCCTCCATCATATAATTAATGACTTCTCTCATCGCCATGGTCTTTGATTTCCGACAATAATTTTTCGATCTCCGTTACGCTCAGCTTGTTTTCCCTGGCGAAAAACGACACCAGGTTGTTGAATGAGCCGTTGAAGTATCCCTTGAGTAAATTGTTGAGATAAAACCGGGTGTATTTGTCTTTGCTGATGACAGGAAAATACTCGTGTGTCTTGCCATAGGCGCGATGACTGACAAATCCTTTTGTCTCCAGAATTCGGACGATGGTGGAAACCGTATTGTAGGCCGGTCGCGGCTCGGGCATCTGCTCGATGATGTCCTTGACAAAAGCTTTTTCCAGGCGCCAAAGAATTTGCATAACCTGGTCTTCAGCCCGGGTGAGCTCTTTGAGATTCTTCATCACTATGTATTTAGGTATAAAACTAAATGATTAGTTGATAAAAGTCAAGGATTGTGTGATTTTTCTTGCTGAATGATCGTCACGACATGCCTACTGGCAGGAAAGGTATCTAAACGTTTCGATCTCACTCGAAGCAATCACCCGACAGCAGTCTGCGTTACCAGCCTGGCAAGCGAGACAACAGACGAAGTGAGCAGAAACCATTAGCAGACCCGACGCGCGAAAATGTTTTCCCAACGCGTTGGATGCGCACTTACCGAAGAATTTTCACCTCAATCGCAATGCCCCGGAGGGACAGCTGTATCGCTGCCGCATTGTCAAAAAGGACGGGCTTCACGGCGCCGCCGGCAGGGTACAGGATTTTGTTACTGCAGCCAAACACTACGCTTATGACAAAATCTTTCCGAAACTTTTTTCTTACCCCATGGCTGTGCGTTTTGTTAATTCCCGTCATCCAATCATGCGATGACAACGGCGCTCAGTTGGCAAAACAAAAAGTACATTTTACGTTCAGCGCCAGCGACCCATCGGACGACGGCAGAGGTAAGGACATCGAATTGCCCGAGGGCTCCCGGCTGAAATTAAGCATTGAAGCCAGCAACGGCACTTCGGTCTTCGACGACCATGAACTGACCCTGATGAAAGCGGGCGACAGTTACATCGCTGATCCTGTTGAGCTCATGCCTGGCGGCTATGTGTTGACGGATTTTATGATTGTGAACGAGGGCGAGATGTTGTACGCCACTCCCCGAGCCGGATCTCCGCTCAGCGCTTTTGTGACGAACCCGGTCCCTCATGAGTTCACCGTTTCCGAAAACACCGTCACCAACGTCAGCATGCAGGTGATCGACGTCCGGGAGTATGCGCCCGAAGAATTCGGATATGTTTCGTTTACTGCTAATGTCGTCAATCTATTATCGGTGAGCGCGTTTACGACGCGCGACGGGCAAACGTCCCTGACGGAGGCCACCGGGGAGCTACGGCGCCGGGAGACGCTGGTCAAATCCTTTTCGCTGGCAGCATCCGTCAACACCATAGCCTTTGAGGGCGACCCGGATGCGGAATATACCCTTACGATCTACACCGCGGCGGAAGGACAAGTAACAACGTTCAATTTTAAGGAGATGAAGGAAGCGCTCGGCAACCAGCCTCTCAAGGTGAACCTCGTGCCGGCCCTGATCTTATCGCAAGAGTCACATTTCAGGGAAGAGGACGGATGGGAAGATCCGTTTGCGCTGACGCTGGGCGGGGATGCAGGAGCATTAACCTTGCATTGGGGTGACGGAAGCACAGACGCGGGAACTCTCCCTTTTCAAGGTTCCCATCAGTACACTGAGGGAAACTATACTGCAATCATCACGGGCGATATCGATCGGATCACCGATTTCTGGGGATTCGCGTATGACACGTATATGACCGCCATCAAGGGACTTACCAATCTCACTGCGCTCAAAATATACAATCCATCCTGGGGCGCCGTGCCCCTCAAGGTCGACCTCAGCAACTGTCAGAATCTTGAAACGATATTCATCGAGCGACTGGGAGGGCCTTATGTGCCTATCGATCTGCGTACAGATTTCAAACTTCCCCCACAGCATTTTATCGATGATTATGTTTTCTACGCACCCGGCCTATTGGAGACGCGTGAAGAGATAACTGCCGAAGAGCTTGCGATTATGGTAGATAACATGTTCAACAACGTAACGACGCGCAACATCACGGGAGGAAGGTTCATCGTGACGCCGGTCAGCGATCCATCGCCTGAAACGCAGCAGAAGCTGGATATCATGCAAAATGATTACGGATGGCGGATCGGTTTGAACAGCGAGGACATCTACGATGATTCGTCTTCGGGAAGGACCTCGTTAACCCTGGACGCACGCCGCGAAAACTGGTTGCGGGCGCGCGCTGCCAGAACTAAAGGAATCACATCCCGATAATTCTTGATTTCCTGGAAACTTCAAAAATCAAAAGTCATCAATCGACAATCGCAGGTCGTTCGAAACACGGTCGTGTCTTTGATCTACGACCTGCCCACCGGCAGGCAGGCTGGTGATTGCCGATTTTGGATTTTTTATTTTGTAAAGAAAAGATATCGTTGATTGTCACGCTACTTCTCCCGAGACTTGTTCCGAAGCACCAGCATCGAGGCGTTCCGCGTGGTCCAACGATGGTACAAGCTGGCGGGAACGCCATCGTTGAAGGTCAGCGATCCCAGCAGGATATCTGCATCGGAATCGCCATCCAGGTCGGCAACTTCCATGGTGATCCATCGCCCTGATGCGGCGAGTGGTGTTGCTGACGCAATGAAATCACCGTCCACGTTCTCCAGATAGACAAAGCCATTTTCCGGATGTTGGTCAAAGTCGGGAAAAAATGAAATGGCCGCAATGTCCAGATCTCCATCGTCGTCGAAGTCGTAAGCGCGTGCCTGCGAGGCGCCGTGCATGGGATAAAAGAAACTCTCAGTGAATTGATTTTTTCCGTCGTTGAGAAAAATCCGGACACCGTGGTATGGCTTCAGCAGCGCCGAGTAGTCGGCATTATCTCCGTTGGTGAAAAGTAGATCGTAATGACCATCATTATTAAAATCGTGGACTTCCAAATAACTCGAGCCGTAGACCGGCGGAAACTTCATGATGACACGTATTGAAAACCGGAAGTCCCCGCGGTTTGGAAACAGGGTTATCTGTTCGTCGCCCTGCGTTATCAAAGCGAGGATGTCCGGGAGATGGTCGCCATCAAAATCGCCAATGACTGTCTTGCGCGTTCCCGGAAGGGACATGAGACGATGACGATGATAGCCGTTCGGTGTGCTTTCCAGGGCCCAGAGCGCACCGGTAAAATTTCCGAACGCCGATACTACCAGGTCAGGGCGGCCGTCTTCATTCAAGTCTTGTCTGGCCAAATGCGAGGGACGTTTCAGCGAGTCGGCGAGCACAACAAATTCTTTCCCTTCGGTCATTTGAAGTACTCTTCCTTTTTTCTGGTCATTAGGATCCATAACCCCCATGGTCACGATCAATGGCGGTTGATCTCTTATAAAGGACATAATGGATGGAGGACTGTCGAGTTGCCATTCGTCGACTACTTTCAAATTCATATCCAGGCTGTAGAGCATGTCGCGCCTGGTTCCGACGAAGATGCGCTGGCGGGCCGAGTCGAACTGAATCATCGTCAGGAGTGTGCTCCCCTCAATGGGGAGCGTCACTTCAGCAACGTCGAATGACGAGAGGGGGGGAAGGGCATGACTCTTTATATTCAAGCTGTCAGGTGCTTCGCTGAGGTAGAACTCCCGTATAGCTTGCCATTCATCCGGTGTAACCATGGCATTGGGTGGCAACGACATCACAATTTCCCTCAGTTCGTCCTGGTCAACGTTCTGCGGTAGTGTTGAGAAGTCAACTCCCATTCGTAACGCCATCTCGGGCAATACGCCCTTATCCCAGGTTTCACGATCGAGCAGCCCAGGTGATGGAAAAACGTGGCAGCTACTGCAATACGTTTTGGCGAGGCGTTCTCCTTTATTGCCAGAATACGTACACGAAAAAAGGAAAAGGACCAGCACCATCAGCGCCGAGGTTCGCGATGTTAACATGGGTGTGGACTAAAGTGACTGGGTAAAACAGTAAGCGATAATGTTTGCCCCCATGCGAAGGGCGGCCTGGCGCTTCTCCTCCGGGTCATTGTAGATACGCTGATCTTCCCAACCATTTCCGAGGTCGCATTCATATGAGTAAAATACGACTAATCGACCTTCGTATATCAGACCGAACCCCTGTGCCGGTTTTGAATCGTGTTCATGTATCTTGGGCAGCCCGCGTGGGAAATCGAATTTTTGGTGATAGATCGGATGGTCGAAGGGAAGTTCCACCAGCTCAAGCTCCGGAAATATTTTTTTCAACTCAAGACGAACAAACTTGTCGAGTCCATAATTATCATCGACATGGAGAAAGCCGCCGCCGATCAAATACTTCCGAAGGTTCGCTGCTTCTGACTCCGAGAACACGACGTTTCCGTGCCCGGTCATATAGACATAGGGGTAGAGGAAGATATCACGACTATCTACCTCAACAATATCTTCTTCCGGCGCCAGATTCATATTGAGTTCCCGGTTGCAGAACTCGATTAGGTTGGGAAGAGCGGTCTTGTTGGCGTACCAGTCGCCGCCGCCATTGTATTTGAGCTTGGCAAGCTTGACCATTCCCTGGCTCAAACCGTTCAATGAACCGCAAAAAAGACCTAAAAAAAGAATTAACCGAAGCGAATTGGTTACCATAGGCGTGCTTTCCATAACTCAAACGTAAAAATAATTTGCCAATTGATTTAAACCTTTCGGTCAAGCGGCTATCTAAGCTAACGAACAAAGAATTAGGTCAGTCTATGAAACACAACAAGCTTTTTAAAACTTTCTCTATCACACTGGTCATTGCCCTCGCCATGATATCTTCCTGTGAGGAGGAAGAGCGTATTACCGTCCAGGATACACAGGACATTTCCGAGGAAGCGCTCGCCGATTCGTACTTCCAGGACCTTGATGACATGGCCGGCGTGGCAATAGTGGCTGACGATGAAACCAACGGTGGTCGACGGTCTGTCGGCGGCCGCCGGATAACCATCCAGGACGACCGGTTCAATTGTGATGGCATTGTAATCACGATCGAACCTTCCGAAGACTCAAGCCTGGAACATCCCAGGGGATCGATTACCATTGACTTTGGTACCAGCGGCTGCTCGGACCTTCGCGGGAACACCCGGCGCGGTAAAGTGATCTTCACGTATGACGGACGGAGATTTCAACCCGGTGCAACGGTTGTCACTACCGTGGAAGACTACTATATCAATGGCGTCCGCCTGGATGGAATGCGGACTATCACCAACTTGACCGGCAGCTCCGCAGATGCGCCGACCTTCAACGTCAAGCTTGAGGATGGCAAAGCTACCTTTGAAGACGAAACTTTTGCGACGCGCGAGTCGGACATTACAACAACCTGGGTTCGCGAGGCTAATCCGATCGAGGATAGGTTGGTCGTTCAGGTATCGAGCACTGCGTCAGGTACAACTCGCCGCGGCAGGACTTACGAAGTCTCGCTGATCGAACCATTGGAATTCAAGCGCTTCTGCAGTTTTGCCGTTAAGGGCATCAAGAAATACGTCATCAATGGCGAAAAAGAGATTATCATCGACTACGGCGATGGTACGTGCGACCGCTCCGTGACGCTTTCGGTTAACGGAGTGACGCGTCAGCTCACTGTAGGCAAGTAACTGGTTCTCACCTGAAAATGGAAAAGGCTCTCCGGCGAGCTTTTTTCTTTCTGTCAAAAAATCTTCTACAACTGGCAGAATTGGATACTTTTGGCTTGTGAACTTGTTTTAGGGTCATGGAACAATACCATCAGCTGCTTAGGGAGATTCTGACAAAGGGCCACAAGAAGCAAGACAGGACCGGCGTCGGTACCCTTTCCATCTTTGGTTATCAAATGCGATTTGATCTGTCGCGGGGATTTCCGCTGGTGACCACCAAAAAACTGCACTTACGGTCAATCATCTACGAGCTGTTGTGGTTTCTCAACGGAGACACCAACATCAAGTACTTGAACGAGCATGGTGTGACCATCTGGGATGAATGGGCCGACGAACAAGGAGACCTCGGGCCAGTCTATGGCTATCAATGGCGGAGCTGGCCGGGGAGAAAAGGGGAACAAATCGACCAGATTTCCCGCTTGCTGGAACAACTCCGGCGAAAACCGGATTCGAGGAGGCATATTGTAACAGCCTGGAATCCTGCTGATGTCGATAAGATGGCTTTGCCGCCGTGCCATGCCATGTTCCAGTTCTACGTTGCCGATGGGAAGTTGTCGTGTCAGCTGTATCAGCGATCATGTGACACTTTCCTTGGTCTTCCGTTCAACATCGCCTCGTATGCCCTGCTCGTCCACATGATTGCCCAGCAATGTGATCTCGACGTTGGCGAATTCGTTTGGACGGGCGGCGATGTCCACATTTACAATAATCACCTTGAGCAGGTTAACCTGCAGCTCACGCGCGAACCGTACCCGCTTCCTACTTTACAAATCAGCCGCAAACCGGCGTCCATCTTTGATTACAGGTTTGAGGATTTCGAGATTTTGAATTATCAGGCACATCCGGGAATCAAGGCGCCGATAGCGGTATGACGATGAACTCGCGGCTCGCATTCCCGGTCGCGGTTACCCTGAGCCTGCTGGCCTGTGATTCCCCGGGAAAAGACCACTGCCGCCGTTCGCGACCGGGTGCAACGATACTTTCAATTGCCCTCTAGTTGGTCATTCTGTCATAATTGCCAGGGACATACTCCCATCCTTTTGCGATCAGGTCACGCGCGCAAGTGGTCTGGCCTTTTCTGAAATAAGTAGGGGGCTGGAGGGCTAAATAAGAAATCGACCGTGAAAGAAGAGATCATCGTCACTCGTGAAATTGGCGGTCAGGCTTCAAGAGGGACCGGGGGGTGGTGGCACTTCTGGCGGGGCAGGGGGCGGTTGGGTAAGCGGTTCGCGTTCAGGCTGGATTTCCGGTTCCTTTCCAGGCGATATACCTGGGTTCGGCTCGGCCGGAGGAACCCGTTCTGGTTCTTTGCCTGGCACTGGAACTTCTTTCGGTGGATCGGGGGCTTTCATGCTCAGGTGATTTGGAAAAAACGTGTGCCTTCGAGAAGTGATCTGGTAATTTCTCAAACACCTAAAATAGATGTAACTATTTGATCTTTTTGTCGACAGATTCCGTATTGAACCCAAATGGCTGAGAAAAGCAGTGTTTTTGACATGATTGGTCCGGTGATGATTGGCCCATCGAGTTCACACACGGCCGGTGTTGTGCGAATTGCCCGTGCGGCTCGCAAACTGTTAGGAGGAAAACCTGACGAAGCCGATATCATTTTCTATAACTCGTTCGCCCGCACGTACGAAGGCCACGGCAGCGACAGGGCAATCATTGCCGGGTTGCTGGATTTCAAGACCGATGACAAGCGTATCAAGGAATCCCTCGAGTTGGCATCGCAGGAGGGCCTGGTTTACCGGTTCAAATCGGTTGGCAATGCCTCCACACTCCATCCCAACACGATCCGGCTGACACTGAAGAAAGGTGACAAGCAGATCGAGGTCCTGGGCGAGAGCAAAGGTGGCGGATTGATCAACATTGCGGAAGTCAATGGATTTAAGGCAGACTTCAGCGCCAGCGCGCACACGATAATCATCACAGCTGCCGATGTTAAAGGCAGCATTGCCTTTATAGCCGATATTCTGGCACACGACGATTGTAACATTGCAACGATGTCGGTATCCCGCAAAGGGAAAGCGGACCTGGCTTGCCTGGTTATTGAAATGGATTCAGGGATCAAACCTGTAACATTGGCGTACCTGCAGAGTCTAAGCTGGGTGAAGGAAGTTATATACATACCGGATATAGATCGATAAGATTATGAGCAGAGTCTTGATATTTTTCTTTGCGGTCCTGCTGTGCAGCGCCTCGTACGCCCAAACCGACAACGGCGTCAGGGTTTGGACGCTGAAAGAATGTGTGGATTACGCACTCTCCAACAACCTGGATGTTCAGCGCAGCCAGTACGGCGTTGAAAGCAGTGAGATTAGTCAGGACGTTGCCAGGATGGCCATGTTGCCCAGCCTGAATGCCAATATCTCGAACGGGTATAACTGGGGGCGTTCAATCAACCCGGTGACCAACCAATTCACCACCCAACAGATTACGTCGTTAGGACCCAATGCAAGTTCTTCGGTCACCCTCTTTAATGGTCTTCGACTCCAAAGTTCGCTCAGGCAAAGCAACCGTGATTTGGCTGCGTCGGAGCAAGACCTTTTGAAGGCTAAGAACGACGTGTCCCTGAATGTGATCAACCTTTACATCAACGTCATTTTCAATAAGGAGCTACTGGAGAATGCTCGTCTGCAGTTGAGTTCGAGTCGGCAGCAGCTCGAGCGCACTAAAAAGCAAGTCGCGGCCGGCGCACTGCCAAAAGCTGATGAACTGAATCTCAGTGCCCAGGTTGCCACGAATGAGCTGGCCGTTATTAATAATGAGAACGCGCTGACATTGTCTCTCCTGCAGCTCAAGCAGGCGCTGCAACTTCCTGGCTCGGAGCCGATGGATGTTGAGGTTCCCGATCTTTCCATTGAAGATCTGGTGATTGATCAATCCAGCCAGGAGATTTTTGAGATCGCCAGGCAGACGATGCCCGAAATAAAAAGCGCAAATTTCCAGCTTAGCAGCGCATCTTATGGTGTGAAAGCTGCCAAGGGAAGCCTCTTTCCACGACTGAGCCTCAATGCTTCCGTTAATAGCAATTACTCCAGCGCGAATGATCGCCCCATTTTCATTCCTGGGGATGAACTCACGCGCAGTAACAACCCGATACCGGCGCAGTTCTATTCGGTTGACGGTAGCGGCAACGAGACTTTACTGCCGGTGGTGGCCTACCAATTGGAACCGACTGGGACCTATACCGATGGGTACGGCTACTCCGATCAGTTTTCTGATAACTTTTTCAGGCAAGTGTCTGTGAGCCTGAGTATTCCATTATTTAATGGAATGCAGGCAAGGGCAGGCGTGAGGCGGGCGGTCGTAAACCAGCACCTGGCTGAGATAAATGCCAAACAAGTCAACCAAACGTTGCGGCAGAATGTGGAGACAGCCTTCAATGACGCTGTTGCTGCCTCCAAGAGTTACAGCTCATCATTAAGGCAGGTAGAAGCCCGCGAAGAAGCGTACAGGATGACAAAGGAACGTTTTGACCTCGGAGCTGCCAACTTCGTGGAGTACCAGGTCGCGGAAAATGAACTCTTCAGGGCGAAGAGTGATCTCGCCAGGGCCAAATACAATTTTATTTTCAGGAAAAAACTCCTGGACTTTTATCAGGGCAAACCTCTCGGATTTTAATACTTGAACCCACATGGCAAAACAGAAACGCAAATCGAATAAACTTGTTTACTGGCTGATCGGCGCGGTTGGCGGTCTCCTGGTCATCATTATTATCGGCAAATCAGCCGGATGGATCGGGAAACCTAAAGAGATCGAGGTCGAGCTCGCAAAGGCAAAACTGGCGACGATCGTTGAGAAAGTCAGCGCTTCGGGCACCGTGCAGCCCGTGACGGAGGTAAAAATTGCTCCTGAGGTTTCCGGTGAGATCATTGAGCTCCTCGTGGAGGAGGGCGACCCGGTTGCGCGTGGACAAGTCCTGGTTAAGATCCGTCCCGACACATGGGAAAGCCAGTTGGAGCGCGCCGAAGCCAGCTTAAGCCAGCAGCGTGCGAACCTGGAGCAGTCTGAGGCCAATCTGAATCGTGTCAAAGCGACATTTATTCGCGCCGAGCAGGAATATAAGCGACAAGAAAAGTTGTGGAACGAAAAAGTGATCTCTGAGGCTGATTGGCAACTCGCCAAGCAGAATTACGCCGTTGCAAAGAGCGACGTGGCCTCGGCAGAGCAGTCCGTAGAAGCTGCCAAATACATTATCCGCAGCACTGAAGCGTCGTTGAAGGAGGCGCGCGAGAATTTCAGAAAGACGACGGTGGTGTCGCCTATGGATGGAACGGTGTCAAAACTTATCGTCCGCAAGGGCGAACGCGTTGTGGGAACGGCGACAATGGCAGGAACCGAAATGTTGCGAATCGCCGACATGGATAAAATGGAAGTCCGCGTTGACGTCAACGAGAACGATATCGTAAGAGTCTCAGTCGGCGACACCGCTATTATCGATGTGGATGCTTACTCCAACACCGATAAGGAGTTTAAAGGAGTAGTCACACTAATCGCCAATACAGCGAAGGATAAGACCTCTGCCGACGCCATCACTGAGTTTGAAGTGCGTATACTCATACTGAGTTCTTCCTACAAGGATCTGGTCGAGCAGGGCAACCGGTTCCCATTCCGTCCCGGTATGACGGCCAGCGTGGACATTATTACAACCCGAAAAGACAATGTCTTATCAGTGCCCCTGGCGGCTGTGACCACGCGGAATCCTGAGGGCGAGGTGCGCGGTGAAGGTCCGTCTGCCGACGGACCTCCCAGCCAGAATACTGCTCAACGTCCGGCTGCTGAGCCCAAGGAAGATAAGGTTGTCATCTTTGTAAATGATAACGGTGTGGCAAAGATGGTCGAGGTGAAAACCGGTATCAGCGATTATGACAATATCGAAATATTATCAGGTGTGAGCGATTCTACGGAAGTCATCACCGGCCCGTTCCTGGTAGTCTCCAAACGTCTGAAAGATGGAGACAAGATTCGACAAATGGAAAAAGAGACTCCGGCTCAAGGCCCACCGAAATAACAACAAGCCCCTGACTAGACATCGGGGGCTTTTTGTTTATATTGGTCTCTGCTTCAAAACATGATTCACCATCCCTGGCATGAAACATCGACTGGAAAGAACCCGCCCGAACTCGTAAATGCCATCATCGAGATCCCACGTGGCTCGCGGGCCAAATATGAGATCGACAAGGAGAGCGGTCTGATCAAGCTTGATCGGGTCATTTATGCGTCGATGTATTATCCGTTGAACTATGGCTTTATCCCTCAGACTATGGGCGACGATCGTGATCCGCTCGATATCGTGGTGCTTACCCAAGTCTCGGTTGTTCCACTTTGCCTCATTCCATCTAAAGTGATTGGGGTCATGCAGATGGTAGACCGGGGAGAGGCCGACGACAAAATCATCGCCGTAGCTCAGGACGACCCCAGCGTGAGCCATATCAACGACGTGAAGGATCTTCCTACCCATCTCCGCGCCGAGCTCAAGCATTTTTTTGAAAACTATAAAACGCTGGAGAACAAGAAGGTGGTGGTGGACGAGTTCTTGTCGAAGGACAAGGCTTTTGAAGTTATCAGTACCAGCATCCGGTTCTATAAACGCCACATTGAGCAAAAATGAGGATAGGCTTCGAGGCGAAACGTCTGTTCACGAATTACACGGGGCTCGGAAATTACTGCAGGTTTGTTGTCGGTGGCCTTGCCGAGTACATTCCTGACAATCAGTACAGTCTTTTTACTCCCCGGCGCGTAAGCAACGCAGAAGTCGATCGCATTGTGGCTCGCAACAATGTGCGGGTGGTGGAGCCGTCGGGAGGATACGCGATGGTTCCATCGTTGTGGCGAAGCTGGGGTCTCTCGCAGAGTCATGAGGCGCGGCAACTGGATCTTTTCCATGGTCTGAGCCAGGAGTTGCCTTTTGGTTTACGGTCATCCGTCAAAAAGGTAGTTACGGTGCACGATCTGATCTTCATGCGTTACCCGCAATTCTACAACCCCATTGATGTGTCGATCTATACCGCGAAGGCCAAGAGCGCGTGTGCCGGGGCAGATAGGATAGTTGCCATCAGTGGACAGACAGCGCAGGATGTTGCGGACTTCCTGCGAATCGATCCGTCGCGTATTGAAGTGATCCACCAGGGATGTCACCCTAATTTCAAGCGAACGTGCAGCGCCGAAGAGAAAAGCTCCGTCCGGAAAAAGTACGGCCTGCCGGAAGCTTTCATCCTGAGTGTTGGTACCATTGAGCAGCGAAAGAACGTGGGCTCAATCGTGGACGCATTGGGGTTGCTGGATCCAGACAAACGATTACCGGTCGTGTTGGTGGGAAGGCGTACCCGTTATGCGCGTGAAGTGGTCGACCGCGCAACCCGAAAGGGCGTCTCGGACTTTGTACGCATCATCGACAACGCGGCGTTCAGTGATCTTCCTGCTATTTATCAGCAGGCGACGATGTTTGTTTATCCATCGCTGTTTGAAGGATTCGGAATTCCACTGGTGGAGGCACTGGAATCACGCATACCGGTGATCACATCACAGGGTTCGTGCTTCGCTGAAGCGGGTGGGCCTGATTCGCATTATGTGGCAACCGACGATCCCCATGCGCTAGCTGAAAAGATGGAGTTTGTACTTCAAGACTCCGAGCGCAACTCGCGTATCGAAAGAGGGTGGCAGTTCGCCAGAAAATTCGAGCCACAGATCATTGCCAACCGACTGGATCGCCTTTACCGGGAACTCGCGAGCACTTCCTCATAGACCGCCAATGTCTTTTTTGCCGTGACCTGCTTCGAGAATTCCTGAACTTTTATTCTTGCGTTTTCGACGATTCGGTTTCTGAGGTGCGCGTCACCGATAAGCTCCTCGACAAGCCTGGCCAGTGTTTTTGAGTCGCCAACGGGTGCCAGTAGGCCTGTACGATCGTGGACCACCATTTCCGGAATACCGCCGGCGCTAGTTGCTACAACCGGAACCCCGGCGAGGAATGCATCCAGGATCGACGTGCCTAGTCCTTCCTCTTTCGACGTCATGAGGAAGACATCAAGACAGGGGAGGAGTTGCACGATGTCCGTTCGGAATCCCGTGAAGATGATGCTCCCGTCGAGACCCTTGCTGGCTGCATAGCTCTTCAAGTCCCTTTCGAGCGATCCAGTCCCGATAATCAACGCGGTAACCGGAATTCCGTCGTGCTTGAGGCTTGCGATCGTGTCGATGAAGGTGTAGTAGTCCTTATGGTCTTCGAGGGCCGATGTGTTGCCGATGACGATTGATTCTTCTGGTATGTTGAATTCCACCCGCAACTGGTTGACCGGTGGGCATTCGAACACCCTCGAGGTGTCGATGCCGCTGTGCACGGTGATGCACTTCTCTTTGTCGCGGACATAGTCCCTCATGATTTCCCTGATCTTTTCAGATACGCAAAGGATTCTTTTGATCGATGGGTGATTGTACTTCCAGCGGGTGGGCCAGGAATTTGAGGGCCGGAAGTCAACCCGCCGGCTAAGTACTAACGGAATCGGGTTGCCAAGCACCGTCGAAAGCACACCGATACTGTGTGATTTCGAGCTGTGCATATGGATGATGTGAGTTTTATTCTCCCAGCAGATCCTTTTTATTGCCTGCGCGGTACGGAAGTCAAATGATCCGCGAAAGGGCAGGCTGAAGTATTTGATGTTGCGGTCGGCGCAATGACGTTCAAATGCGGATTCCTTTTTCAGGGCTACGATGTTGACCACATTCAATTTTTCCAGTTCGTCAATAAGATAGGCGATCTGTTGTTCACCCCCACGCCACGACCTTTCCGAGCTCAAGTGCAGTACGCTGATTTTTTTCATCGTAAATTCTTTCTATACTTGAGTCATGGGTTCAATTCCTGAAAATACTTCGAAAAATACGCATAATGTTGTTGCCAGTCTTTTGTTCGAAGAGGAAAGTTGCCATCGCGTGATGGATATTCCATCAGGTGCTGGTGCGTTCACGAGTCGGTTGTTGTCTCGTAACGTCGAGGTTCATTCGGCGGACATCGAGAATATCATGCAGGTTGAGAACAGAAATTTCCGGGTTGCCGACATGAATGAACGCCTGCCCTGGGACGATGGTTTTTTTGACAGCGTGGTTTGCATCGATGGGATCGAACATCTCGAGAACCCGTTTGCCTTCGTGCGCGAAGCCAATCGCGTACTACGCCTGAAAGGTACCCTTATTATCTCGACGCCGAACATCAGCGCGCTCCGTTCCCGGTGGAGATGGTTTTGGACGGGTCACCACAACAAGGGAAAGACCCCATTAAACGAGAATATCCCTTCACCCTTGCATCACATTAATCTTCTCTCGTATCCTCGTCTGCGGTATATTCTTCACAGCAGTGGTTTCTCAATCACCCGGATAGCGACCAACCGGATCAAACTGATCAGTTGGTGGTACGCCTTATTTGTGCCTTTTGCTTACGTCTTTACCCGAATCGCTTATAATGCCGAAAAGGATCAGCGGCAACGTGAGGTTAACCGGGTAATCACTCGGGACGTTTTCAGCAAGCCCCTGCTTTTTGGAGAGACGATGATCATCAAGGCGCACAAGGTCACGTCACCGCTGACCGGTGTAGCGCCCTGAGTTTTGCATACTTCAAAAAGCGATAATACGCGCCGTTCTTCGCAAGAAGGAAGCCCTCATATCCATCGAGAAAGCCCAGCCGGAGAAAATAGGTTTTGAAAAAAATAAATGGCGGGTTTAACACGAGGTGGAGAAGCACGGACGTCTTTCTGTTTTTCTTAAATGCCTCCGCCGCGGAAATTGAAGCGAACTTATCCATTTGTCGTAGGTGCTCAGACAAATCCCGGTAGGTGAAGTGCAGCAGGTCGCCGTTTATTCGGCTGACGGTCGCGTCCTTATGCATAACTACCGTGTCGTGCGGGTTCTCGCCGCCCCACGATCCCTTCCGCCTGTCCCATAGTCGTATCCGCCGGTCGGGATACCATCCGCCATGTCGGATGAACTTACCGCAATAATTGTTGAGCCGGTTTACAACGCAGGCGTCAGTAGTCCAGTTGGACTTAACACGCAAGATTGTTTCCTGGAGTTTTTCGCTCAGGGCCTCATCAGCGTCGAGCGAAAGCACATGGTCATGGCTCGCCTGTGCGAGGGCGTAATTTTTCTGTTGAATATGTCCCTCAAATGGATGTTGGATAAATCTGACATTCAGCGAACGGCAGATCTGTTCCGTTCTGTCTTTTGAAAATGAGTCAACGACCACGATTTCATCAGCGACGCGCGACAACGAACGAATGCACCGCTCGATGTTATGCTCCTCGTTAAAGGTGATGATTACAGCCGAAAGACGTACGTTAGCCATTTTGAGATGTGGTAGCTGTTCTCTCTTCGCCTTGCTTAACCGTCAACTCATTGTACAACTCATGATAAAGCGTATCATAGGCTGCGATTGTATCCTTGATATTGAAGTTATTCCGGATATGTTCATGTGCAGCGTTGCCGTACTGCCTGGCAATTTCCCGGTTTTCATTAAGCCAGGTCATCGCCTTTGCGAGAGCCTCCGGGTCGCGGGGAGGAACGAGCTTTCCACATTGGCCATCGATGACCAGTCCCTGATTCCCCGGGATAGTCGTTATCAGCGGACATACGCGCAGCGACATGGCTTCGATGACAGCCTTGGTAATAGCTTCTCCTTCTATTGATGGGAGGACGAACGCGTCGCAGGACTTAACGACAGACAACACATCGCTGCGAAACCCGAGATCATGAATATTATCCCGGATTGGACTCGTTTCGATAAGTCTTTGGAATAGCGGGAGACCCATACCGCGACCCATCAGCAGAAGATGGATCGACGAATCTTTCGGAAGGTAGTGCGTCGCCTTTAAGAGATACCGGATGCCTTTAAAGCGCCGCACATTGGCCGCGCAGACGAAGACAAAGGCGTCATCCGGAATGCCGAGTGATTTGCGATCAACCGGTGCGGCGTCCTGGTACCAGGCAACATCGTGACCCTTATGGATTGTGATCGCTTTACCTTTGTTGAAGAACAGGTTGCGTCGGATAAGATCGCGAATGCTTTCCACGAGGCAAATGACACGATCAGCCCGGGGGCTCAGAAACTTGACATACATAAAGGGGTCCAGCCAGCTGATGTGGCCGGTATACCCGCGATAGATAACGGCCTTCACCGGATTACCGCGCGCGGCGAGCAGGCCGTGAACAATTGCCTTATTATTGAAGAGCTGAAGAATGTGGTAGCGTCCTCGGGTGAGTTCGGTACGGATTGTCTTCATGTCACGCCAACGGAACTTGCGCGCAAGGGAAAAGTCGACCACGCGTATGCCCGCTTCCCGGAATCGGTTGGCGTATTCCGATTTTTCAGGAGTCATTATGGTGATGTCATATTGGTTTGTGCGCTGCAATCCCAATAATATCTCCGCCTCCGGCCGCACGGTGACAAATGCGTCGTAGTTTGAAATGACCAGCAATCTTATTCGCAAAGTGTCCCCGAATTTTAGCGGCGTAAGTTATTGGCAATTTCAGTGAAATTCCAGTTTCTTGTGGCATAAAAGGCGCATCGACACAAAACCCCGGGGCCATTTGAACTTTTCATTTTCTGTGAAGAAGGCATTTAAGGAAGCATGGTTCACCTTGAATGCCAGGTATGGTGGCCTCTATACGATCGGCCATAAACTGTTTTATCGCCCTGCGAAAGGCACGCTCGCGGAATTCCTCGATATATTCTCAAGGACGTCAAAGTCGCATACACTGCTGCAAGTGGGCGCCAACGATGGTTTTTTTCATGACCCCCTTTATAAGTTCATCAAAATGTACGGGTGGAACGGGGTGTTGCTGGAACCGCAACCATATGTCTTTAACCGCTACCTCTCGCGCCTTCACCGAAGGACGCCCGGCCTTCACGTTGTTAATGCCGCGCTCTCGGACGCCGACGGCGAAAAGTGGATCTATAAAATTGCTTTTTCCAATGCCCGATGGGCAACAGGATTAACCTCCTTCAATCGAGCGACGCTGGAAAAGGCGATAGCATCGGGACACGTCGAGCGTTGCGCCAGGAAATACGACGAGAAGTTACCCGACCGAAGCGAAGACTTTATCGCGCGCGAAGCGATTCAGAGTGTGTCGCCGCCGACGTTGTTGAATCGATACTCACTGAGCGCCATCGATTGGCTCCAGATCGATGCCGAAGGCTATGACTACGAAATCATTAAGTTGATGGACGTTGGAAGAACGCAGCCACGGGTAATAGCTTATGAGCACTCCCATCTCGCTTCGGACGACCGGCATGCTTGCGAGGTTCATCTTCGGCTACTGGGATACGCTATCACCCACATCCATGAAAACACCGTTGCCATGCGGGGATCCCTCGAAAATTTTGAACGCTTCTTCCCGGCAGCCAAGTAAAAGTGTGCTAGGAGTTGAGTGCTTTTTGAACGAAGGCCACCAGTTCCATCATCCATGCGATCCCCATGTGTACTATGATGCCACCCCAAATGCTCCTCGTCGAGTAGGCAATCACGCCGAGGATATATCCACCCGCAATGGAGCTGATCGCCTCTCCGGCAGGCTTGCCAAAGTGCAGAAAACAGTAAACCGCGGCCATCGATAACACAGCGCCTCTACCAAGCACCTTCATCATCCCAATCACGAGAAACCCCCTGAACAGCAGCTCAACGGTAACGAAGTCAAGGCCATAGGCGAATTCATAACCGGCCACAGTCAACCATTCCGGTACTCCCAGCTGGATATGAGCGCTCGTAACCTTATACATCGGATATTGGCGCATGAAGCTGTCGCTGAATGAAACCGCCGTGATCAACGGCAACATGATCGCCAGCATCATAAAGTATGGTGTTGTATCAAACTTGCGGGCGTTGAGACCATAAACATGTCCTTCATCACGATCACGCCTCAGATAGAAAATCAGGATCGGAATGAATATCGTCACGAAGCTTATGCCGTTTACCATGACCTTGTATGCCCAGTATTGTGTACGTGGCTCGAACAAGTACATGGCCAGGTCATACAAGTAGGGTAAGCTGCCGTCAAGACTTAGGATCGTCAATGCAAACAGACTCCTGACCCAAAACTCCCGGGTGCGGAATACACTTTGTCTTTGGTGAAATCGCGTGTAGGAGTACACGGCAAAAAAGTAGGGAATTGAATAGAAGACGAGATAGGCAAAAAACTTCGGATAGCCGGACATGACTTCGAGGTAGTCGTCCTCGAAGTCAAAATAATAATTCAACGACAGGCTGATGGCGAGAAACACCGCCACGGAGAGGTAGTGCCCGGAATGAAAATCAACCCCAATGTGGTCCTTCAGGTAATGCCAGATTTTTTTCATAACCAGCGCTGAAGGTTGTCGTATAATTGATGGATAGGTAGTCCCATCACGTTGAAGTACGAACCCTCGATCTTGTGTATGGCGACAATTCCTGAGCCGGCGTGGGCGGTAGTTCTGGCCACAAGATCGGGCCGATTGATTTTCCTAAGAAAACTTTTTTCTTCGTCCGACGACGGGTCGATGTTGGGCGCCAAACAGTCCTGCGCGCCGTAGGCACCGGCTTTATCAAATGGCTTAAACCTGTCTACGTACTCTTCGATGGCTTTCGAACTGAGAGGGTTGAAGGTCACCATCGTGGTGGTGTCAAAACACTTTTTTTCTTCCCGCGTGAGGATACAAACTCCAGTCATAACGCGGTGAGATCTTCCCGACAGACTAGCCAGCATACGACACGCGTCTTCGTGATCAAAGGGTTTGTTGAGGATGATATCGTCAAGGATGACGACGGTGTCGGCGGTGACAATGATCTCATTGCTAATAGATCGAGCGAAATAGTCAGCTTTTTTACTCGCCAGGTGGATGGCTACTTGTTCGACAGGCATCTTCGCTGGAAATTCTTCATCGACGTCGGGTTTGCGTACCGTAAAGTTCAGGCCGGCTTCCTTCATCAGGTACTGTCGCCTGGGCGAGCTTGATCCCAATACAAGCGGTCTTTGCATATTCAATCCGCGAATTCGTGGAACGGTGAGTAGATCGGCTCGGCGAATTCGTCGTCCCGGATCGACGTGAACAGAAATCCGCAGATGACCTTTGGATAGAAGTATGTGGATTTTTGAGGCATCGTATAACCGCTATGACAGACTTTCTTTACGTCTTCGATAGACACCTCGTTGGTAATGATCGCCATTTGAACCTGGCCCTGCAACACGCGCTTGAGGCAATCCGAAAAGCTCCGGTCAAATTCTATATTGGTGGATTTGCGCTGCTGCCGACCTGGTATTCCAAGAACCTTTTCGATGATAAAGTAGTGCATGACGGTGAGATCGAGTTTCTTGATCTCATCGGGAAACGGCCATGATATTTTGGTGATCGACTCAGGCCGCAATCTGACTTTATAAGCGCGGTCGCGAAACATGATGCCGAAAGCCCACGGTTTCCCGGCAATGATCTCGTTTAACGTGTCACTGTCTTCAATTTCCTTGATGGTAAAGTCCTCCTCCATTTTCCTGAGAATCTGCTGCTCATCAAAGTCCGTTAACCCCTTGATAAGTCGATGGGTCGGAAGTATCCTCAGGTTGTCAGCTTCCGTATTGGTGAAATACATCAGATGGAAGTTGTATCCTTCTTTTCCCGAGTAGGAGGGTCCGTCACTATTCCTGCGGTTTTTCTTATAGATCAGCGACCCTTCATACCGGTGGTGGCCATCGGCAAGAATAATCTTGCGATTGCGAAGGTGTGCTATGAATCTGCTGATAATCGCCGCATCGTGAATGACTGCCAGAACGTCCCGTACTCCCTGGTAATCTTCCGTTTCGTATAGGGGATTGGATATAGCCTCGTCCATGAACGGTTCGAGTACAAATGCCTCATCAGTGTACAGGCCGTGTGTCGCGCTGGCATGCAGCTGCGTCTTTTCAATGAGCTCCACGCGATCGTTGACCGCATTGGGCATAGTGTTCTCATGACGCAAAATCACTCCTTCATTCCAGTCGTATGCACGGATGTGAGCCATAAAACCCTTGCGGCAATACTCCTTGCTGCTGCCCGCGAGCTTGAAATATTGATAGTAGACATAAATGGCAGGCAACTGATCCTGTATCAGAATACCGGATCTTTTCCATTCCTCAAGCAAGGCGGCGGCCCGGTTTGCTGCATCTGGCGGTTGGGGTACTGACAGGTGGATGCTGTTTAAAGGATTTTGATAAAGACTACTACGCTGCTTGTCGGACACGACATCGAATAACGGCGAGGCAAGCGCATCTATATTGCGGCTCAGGTCATCGTTGTAACGCCAGGCGCGAATAGGTAAAATTTCTGCCATCAATCAGGATTGTTCTTTAGCAGCGCGATCACAGCCGGTTCTTTTTCCACAAGCTCGACTGTGGGGCCGTTGTGTCAGGTTGGGTTGCCGCGGCGCCGCCCTCTTGCAGGAGTTCGGTTGCCAATACGGACGCAAGCACCTTATTAATCTTATTATCATTGTCGGCGTGCATCGCTGCGGGCTTGAAATGATTATCGACGAACCGCGTATCAAAATTTCCGGATCGGAAGGAGGGATGGGTCATCACAAACTTGCAGAACCCAAGTGTTGTTGCTACCCCGGTGATCTCGTACTCGTCTATGGCCCGGATCATCTTCTCAATGGCTGCCTCTCTCGTGTCGGCGTGGCAAATGAGCTTGGCGATCATCGGATCATAATAGAATGGTATTTCCATGCCCTGGTCGAAACCGTCATCAACACGTATGCCCAAGCCCTGGGGACGTTTATAGGTCTTGAGAACACCAATGTCAGGAAGGAAATTATTAGTGGGATCTTCAGCGTAGACGCGTACCTCCAGCGCATGACCACTCATGGTAAGATCATCCTGGTGGAAGGGTAACTTCTTCCCTTCGGCAACATGGATCTGAAGTTTGACGAGGTCGTGGCCGGTAATCTCTTCCGTTACCGGGTGCTCCACCTGGAGCCTCGTATTCATTTCGAGGAAGTAAAAGTTCAACTTGTCGTCGAGGATGAACTCTACCGTGCCCGCGCCGTAGTAGCCGCATGATCGCGCCACGTTAATGGCGGCTTCACCCATGGATTTTCTCATCGCCGGCGTCAACACCGATGAAGGAGCTTCTTCAATGACCTTTTGGTGTCTGCGTTGAATGGAACACTCGCGCTCGAAGAAGTGAACGAAATTGCCATGCTGGTCGCCAAAAACCTGAAACTCGATGTGGCGCGGCTTCTGGATAAATTTTTCAATAAACACAGAGCCGTCGCCGAATGCGGACCTAGCCTCGCTGACGGCGCGCTCCATCTGTTCTTCGAATTCAGAATCACCCTCGACCACCCTCATGCCTTTTCCGCCACCACCAGCGCTGGCCTTGATGAGGACGGGATATCCGATGTCATGCGCCAGTCGTCGCGCGGCACCGACGTCAGTGATTGGCTCTGAAGTGCCCGGCACGAGCGGAACCTTGAATTTGGCTACCGCAGCCTTCGCTGCCAGCTTACTGCCCATCACTTCGATAGCATGAGCGGATGGTCCGATGAAAATAATACCTGCCTTTTCGCAGGCGAATGCCATGTTCTTGTTTTCCGACAGGAATCCATATCCGGGATGAATGGCATCAGCTCCTACTTCCAGCGCCGCATTAATGATTTTGTCGATGCGCAAGTAGGATTCTGATGAAGGTGGTGGGCCAATCATGACTGCTTCATCGGCATACCTGACATGAAGTGCGCTCCTGTCAGCCTCACTAAAAACGGCAACGGTCAAAATTCCTAATTCGCGAGCGCTGCGCATGATACGCAGAGCGATCTCGCCTCGATTAGCAACCAGTATTTTTTTTATCGTGTGCATCTATTCCAAATGAACCTTCCATCGTGCAAGTCGATTTGGGCAAATCTATGATTTTTATCACAACCAACAGTTTGCACTGCAATAGATGTCGGCCAGCCCTTGAATTATTTAATTTTCCGTATTTTTGGGCCGATTATAACGAGAATGCTACATGGTTGACCTATTTGAAAAGCTGAGGATGGAAGCGGGGCCCCTCGCAAAGTATTCCCACCTGCCTGACGACTATTTCTTTTTTCCAAAACTGGAGGGCGATATCGCTCCTCGAATGAAATTCAATGGTAAGACTGTCCTGAACTGGAGTCTGAATAATTACCTCGGCTTGGCCAACCACCCCGAAGTGCGAAAGGCCGATGCCGAAGCAGCTGCAGAGTATGGTTTAGCGCTGCCTATGGGCGCCCGTATGATGTCGGGAAATTCCGTCAAGCATATCGAGTTTGAGCGCCGCCTGGCGGAGTTCGTAAAGAAAGAAGACGTCATGTTGCTCAACTATGGGTACCAGGGCGTTTTTTCAATCATTGATGCGCTGGTCGATCGCAAAGATGTCATTGTATACGACGCAGAAGCACACGCCTGTATCATCGATGGCGTGCGATTGCATATGGGAAAGCGATTCGTGTATGGTCACAATGACATGGAGAGTCTGGAAAAGCAGCTTCAACGAGCGACCAAGCTCGCGGAAGAAACCGGCGGCGGTATATTGGTCATTACAGAGGGTGTCTTTGGAATGTCGGGAAAGCAAGGCGATCTCAAAGGCGTCACCGCGCTGAAGAAGAAATACAAGTTCCGCCTTTTTGTAGACGACGCGCACGGCTTTGGAACCATGGGAAAAACCGGCGCCGGGGTCGGAGAGGAGCAAGGAGTCCAGGATCAGATCGACCTTTACTTTTCAACATTTGCAAAGTCGATGGCCAGTATTGGCGCGTTCGTCGCTGGCGACAAGAAGATCATCAAATATCTGAGATACAGCGTCCGCTCTCAGATATATGCCAAGAGTCTACCCATGCCTCTCGTTATCGGAGGACTCAAGCGGTTGGAACTGCTTCAGTCGAGGCCTGAACTGAGGGAAAACCTCTGGAAGGTGACACGGGCCATGCAAAACGGTCTCCGGGAAAGGGGTTTTACGCTGGGTAACACCACGTCGCCCGTGACGCCCGTGTTGTTCAAGGGCGGTGTTGGCGAGGCTGCTAACATGGCCATGGACCTCCGCGAGAATTATAACATATTCTGCTCCGTTGTTATCTATCCCGTTGTCCCTAAGGATGTTATCATGTTCCGGATTATCCCAACCGCGGCCCACACGCTGGACGACGTGGAAGAGACCCTGGCGGCATTTTCAAAGCTCAAAGAGAAGCTTGACAGCGGCTTTTATAAGGAGGAAGCACTCATTGCCGTGACCAGGGGAATGTAAAAAAAACGGCTTTTTGGGTTGTTTTTAAAGGTTTTTATATAATTTGGCATAGGAAACTAATTTTCAAATTTAAAAACCTAATACAATGCAAAAGTTTGAAGAGCTCAAAAACCTAATTGCTTCGCTGGAAGGTGATGCAGACAAGTTTTATAACAAGGGCAATAGTGCTGCCGGTACCCGGGTGAGAAAGGGTATGCAGGAGCTTAAGAACATCGCGCAGGCAATCAGAGCAGAGGTACAGGAGCTTAAGAACAAGGCCTAATCGTTGTAATTATTAAGGTTTTTGCAATTAAGGGATAACCTGACAGGAGGTTATCCCTTAGTTTTTATGGCCTGGTTCAGCGCGATAATTCTTTCCCGAAGCTGCCGGGATGCTGGCACCAGTGGCAGCCGCACAGTATCCAGGCATATTCCCAATTCGGACAAAAGAGCCTTCAAACCGACGGGGTTACTCTCCTCATACATGGGCCCATTGATATCCAACAACTTGAACAGTTCTCTGTGTGCTCCCTGGAAGTCGCCAGCCAGCGCTGTTTCCTTGATCTTTTTGAAAATAACAGGATACGCGTTCGCCAGCACTGAAATGACGCCCCTGGCACCGATGGCGTAGAGGGCTACGGTCATCATATCATCACCGGAAATAAGCAGGAAATCTTTCGGCATGTCGCGCGCAATTTTCATACACTGTTCCAGGCTGCCGGATGCTTCCTTGATACCGGCGATATTACCATGACCGGCCAGTCGCAGGGTGGTATCAGCTGAAAGGTTTGACGATGTCCTGCCTGGAACGTTGTATAAAATGATCGGAACCGGGCAAGCATCCGCGATGGCTGTGAAATGTTGGACGATCCCCTCCTGGGACGGCTTATTGTAATAGGGGCTTACCGACAGTACGGCTTCAACGCCGCTGAAGTCGGTTGATCGTATGGTCTTGAGCACCTCCGCGGTATTATTGCCTCCGATGCCATAGACGATCGGCAATTGCGACTCGTTGTTATCCTTTACAAATGAAAGTATGCTCTTCTTCTCGTCTGCAGATACGGTGGCCGATTCTCCCGTAGTGCCCATCACGACGTAATAGTCCACGCCCTTGGCCGTGTGCTTCACCAGTTTCTTCAGCGAAGTGTAGTCAACCTGCAACCCGGTATCAAATGGCGTGACGAGCGCGACGCCCGTTCCGATGAGCTTCTTCATAGCGCCTGGATTTTTACCCAAGTATACGGATTTGTTTGTGGAAGGGCCACTGACGGACGTGCCCCGTGGCTTAACTTTTATCGTAGCACGCGAGTGTAGCGGTACATCGCGTCGATGAGGCTCCTGGTTCCGTCCTTGTTTTCTATCATCAGTTCAAAGAACGGCTCGCGCCTCTCCCAGAATTTTCCAACCCGGCACTTGGCGTTGCTGCGCGCCATCAGGTTCATGATGAGCGGATTGGGGGTGGTATCGATGTAATAGAGAAGATCAAAAGGCGTTTCTGCAAAGCGCATCGCATTGGCGGATGTAATATTGCCCCAGAACGAGAGGTCTGCATCCGTGAAAAAGTCGTACATGAACTCGTAATTATCCTTGTTCTTTGGCAGGAAGGAAATTACACTTACCCTTTTGCCGTCTTGCTCGAGCCTCTTCACGAACTCTTTGATTTGATCGTGCTTGCTGCGATCTTCAACACTGAAAATGATGCCGATATGCTGGGCGTGCTTGTACGGCAGGCTCGCGCGAATGGCCCTGTTCTTCCGCAGGTATGACAGTGTCTTATATTTTAGGAAGCTTAGCCTCAATTTTGACGATCATTTTTTGCGTAACATCTTCTCAAAATCGTTCTCCGAGATGATCCGCACTCCCAGGTTTTGAGCTTTTTCCAACTTGGATGGCCCCATGTTCTCGCCGGCCAGCAGGAAATCCGTCTTTCCTGACACGGAAGATAGCACCCTTCCGCCATTTTTCAGAATTATTTCTTTGAGTTCATCACGTTCATAGCCAGCGAAGGTACCGGAAATGACAAACGACTTGTTGCCGAGAATGTCGCTTTCTTTCGCGACCTCGTTCCCGCCAATTTCAAATTGCAATCCTGCTTTCTTGAGCCGCTCGATTTCCCGGCGATTCTCGGTTTTTCGAAAGAATTCCAGGACGCTTTGCGCGATTTTGGTGCCAACCTCGGGTGCTTGCAACAACTCTTCCAACGTTGCCGTCGCCAGCTTATCGATGGTCCTGAAATAGCGGGCGAGCTTCACGGCAACGGTTTTGCCGACATAACGAATGCCGATCGCGAATAACACATTTTCAAAGGGCCGGCTTTTAGAGCTTTCGATGCCGGCCAGGAGGTTGCTGGCAGACTTGTCCTTGAAACCTTCAAGTTCAAGTGCATTTTCTCTTGTAAGGTCGTAAAGGTCAGCCGGGCTCTTGACCAACCCCAGCCGGAAGAGTTGGTCAATCGTGCGTTCCCCGAGCGACGAAATATCCATAGCCTGCCGCTGAATGAAATGCTCGATTCGGCCTTTTATCTGCGGCGGGCACCCGGTCACATTGGGGCAGTAATGCGCCGCTTCACCTTCGTACCTGATCAGGCGCGTACCGCACTCGGGACATTTTTCAATGTACTTGATCGGTTTTGTGGTGTTTTTCTTCCTTTTCTCAAGGTCTACACCAGTCACCTTGGGAATGATTTCTCCGCCCTTCTCAACAAAGACATAGTCGCCGATGTGCAGTTGCAGTCGGGCGATCTCGTTGGCGTTATGCAAGGATGCGCGCTTGACCGTTGTTCCCGCCAGGAATACGGGTTCTAATTCCGCAACCGGTGTGACAGCCCCTGTTCTTCCGACCTGGTATGTGACACCGTTGAGCCGCGTGCTGATATTTTGAGGTTTGTACTTGTAAGCGATAGCGAACCTTGGACTTTTCGCCGTAAATCCCAGGCGTTCTTGTTGTTCGAGATTATTGACCTTGATGACTACACCGTCGGTTTCAAGGGGAAGTTCCAGCCTGCGTGTTTCCCATTCCCGGATGTATTCAAGCACTTCCCCCATGTCCTTACATTTCCGGTAGGTTGGCGATACGTTGAACTTCCACGACTCCAGCATGTGGATGCTCTGCTCATGAGTCTTGACACCCGAAGCTCCCAGCAGTGAATAGACATAGCAATCGAGTTTTCTTCTTGCTACTTCCGCCGAGTCCTGCATCTTGACGGTACCCGCCGCGGTATTCCGCGCGTTGGCATATCTCTCTTCGCCAATATCTTCGCGTTCCCGGTTGAGTTGTGCAAAAACGTCTTTAGGCATGAAGACCTCACCGCGGACCTCAAATTCCTGTGGCATGTTTTTTCCGGTAACCCGCAGTGGAATATTCCGTATTGTCTTTACGTTGGTCGTGACATTATCGCCTCGAACGCCGTCGCCCCGGGTGACCCCTCTCACCAGAACACCTTTTTCATAGGTGAGACTCATCGACACTCCATCAAACTTGAGTTCGCAAAAATATTCGTAGCGTTCTCCTTCGAGCGCCTTTGCGACACGTCTGTCAAAATCTTCAAGCTCCTGATCACTGTAGGTATTGCCCAAGGAGAGCATCGGATATTTGTGGTAGACGGTATCGAAGGTCTTGGTAATCGTTCCCCCAACCCGCTGTGTCGGAGAGTCGGCTTGTCTGAATTGGGGGAACTCGCGCTCGAGCGCAATGAGCCGGGCCAGCATCTGATCAAAGTCGTAATCGCTGATCTCGCTTCTGCTTTCCTGGTAGTAGAGCCGGTTGTGATAGTTTATTTTGTCGGTGAGCGACCGAATCTCTTTCTCGGCCTGAGCGTCAGTCATGGGAGTGGTGTCTATCGGGTCGGATCCTGGTATGGTTCCACTGCCCGAATGTCGACTTTATTATCGCTCCTGTCAACATCGGCCATTCGCATCGAGGGGTCGATTTCCACGCTGGAAATCTCAGAAGCCGGCCTATTGATTTTTAATGTGTACCGGGGGTTCACCCAGGGCCATGCCTGCAAGTCGACGCGCTGAATAGATTGATCTTCCACTGGCTTGTTGCCGAGAGTTTCATTGAGTGGAACGTAGTACAACTCCTGGCTTCCATCCTCGTACGTAATCAGGAGATCAACCGGCATGGGAAATTCCCCGAGGCGATGAATGGTAATTAACGTGGCGTTGCCGTCAGGTACGATGTTTTTGACACCATAATTGATGGTCTTCAGGGTATTGAACCAATAACTGAGATACCACTTGAGCTGCAGCCCCGATTCCTTTTCCATGACCCTTATAAAATCATTTGGCTCGGGATGGCGAAACTTCCAGGTGTTGTAATACCGGCGCATGCCCCGATAAAATGTTTCGTTGCCGATGATGTACTTGAGTTGGTGAAGGAAGATCGCGCCCATACGATAGGATGCATTTGAGTAGGCGCCATTGGTGGTAAAATGATCCGAGTGCTGATTGGCAGGTTCGGCGCTACCGCGTTCAACCATTCGGAAGTATCCATCGTAGGATCGTCCATGAGGGTTCCCCTGATGGAAAAGATCCTCCATCACTTCATTTGACGCAAAGTCGGCGAAGCCTTCGTCCATCCAGGGATGCATGGCTTCATTGTTGGCAACCACACCCTGATACCAGCTGTGAGCGATCTCGTGGGCAGATGTTCCAACGAGACTTCCCACGGACCGTTCTCCTGTGATGAGCGTGCACATCGGATATTCCATTCCACCGTCGCCACCCTGAATGACAGAATAGGTCTCGTATGGATAACGTCCGAAGGTCTTGTTCAGGAACTCAAATATTCTCACAGCTGCAGGCTGCAACCGCTTCCAATTCTCAGTGGTTTCGTCGCCGGGCTTATAGAAGAAGTGCAGCTCGGGTCCGTTGGGCACCTGCGCTTTGTCGTGAACATAATCGGGATCCGCTGCCCAGGCAAAATCGTGAACGTTGCGGGCAACAAAATGCCACATAAGATCGCCATCAGCATGTTTTACCTGGACTCCGGATTTTTCATATCCATGCCCGATCTTATCAGCGTTTTGGAGAACGCCCGTCCCCGCCACCGTGTAGCGCGAATCGATGGTGATCCTCACGTCAAAGTCTCCCCATACGCCGTGAAATTCGCGCGCGACGTATTGATAGGGATGCCAGCCGCGAAAGTCATACTCGACCATCTTGGGGTACCATTGGGTCATCGAGTAGTCGATGCCTTCCCTGTTGTTCCTTCCCGACCTCCTGATTTGTACGGGCACCTGGGCCTCAAACTCCATATCAAAAACCGCTTTACCGTTGGGCAAGATCGGTCGGGGAAGCGTCACTTCCATGATGGTACCGTTGATCAGGTAGCTGACGTCTTTGCCATCCTGTTTGAGCACGTTGATGTGCTGGTATCCAATTTCGTCATCCTTCAGA
>CAZLWX010000026.1:0-25859 GCA_964563295.1 uncultured Roseivirgaceae bacterium
CATTGTGGTCTTTGATAGAGAGGTTGTAATCGTTGATCCAGGTGGTGGTCGCCGCGAATTCGACTTCTGAATATTCTTCTTTAAGGGTTTCGGCCAATATGCCTGGTGTTGACGTAGTCGTCATGATGTTGTCGGCGTATTGTTGGTGCTCCATTACCTGGAACAAACGGTCGTCCAGGCGGTGAAATTTATTCATGCGGTATTCATCGCGTACCCATAGAAAGATCAGCAGGGTGCACGCAAGCCCAATGGCGAGCCCGGCCAGGTTGATCAGCGAATAGCTCATCGAGCGTACGAAATTGCGATAGACGAGAAGAAGGAAATGTTTCAGCACGGGAAGAAAGTTTTCATTACAGTAAGTACTTGTCAGATGCCAAAAGGTTGCAGATTCCAGGCTATTTTATGAATGGGCGTCCCGCTGTGGCGGTACGAATCTCAACTTGCCCGAGTACACCCTTTTTTTGCATATTGCCTCTTCTTTATGAAATCGAGACTCGTACCGGCCATTCTGATCATCTTTGTGTGGACTGGTTCTTTTGGCCAGGCCACAGAGCGCTTTATTGAGGTGACCGGATTCGGCGAAGTATCAGCGGCACCGACTAAAGCCGTGTTATCCGTTGACTTGCGTGAAATGACCAAAGATGGCAAGACGATCAGCCTATCTGATTTCGAAGGGAGGTTGCGCGGCGTGGTTTCATCAATGAAGATTCCGGAAGGCAATCTGAAGGCCGTGACGCCGGCGCAGGCACGACCGATGGACCGGCTGGCCAGGAATAACGCTGCGGCCGAAAAGAGGTACACTATTGAAGTCGGCAATGTGTCCGTCCTGGACCGCCTCATCGAGTCGTTGCGGCAAGCGGACATCGTCATGGTTCGCGTCACCGAGACCGGTAGTACCGAGATCAGCAAGTTCATGGCGGAAGCGCAAGTCAGTGCGTTAAACAATGCGCGCGAAAAGGCCACAGCTCTTGCGTCGGCATCAGGCAACAAACTTGGCCGCATTATCCAGATTCGTGAAGTCGCGTCAGGCGGTAACCCGGCCGGCATGCGAAGGCCTGCGCTCGTCTATACTGGCCCCACCGATGGCTCGATGACTGATAACCTGGAACCTATTCAGGTCACCTATGAGGTTGTCGTGCGGTTTCTCATCGAATAGGATCCGACCGTAATCATGAAAAAAGTGTCTTTGGTATAGACACTTGGGTTGGGCGTTCAATCTGAGGAACAACTCCGCAAGTGTTAAAGATTGATGCTTCTGACTTAACTGTTGTCCTTGCCCCTTAATTCGCGGCGCAAATATTTTGAGCAGACAGGGCATTTTCTCCAGTCGTGGCCCCTTGCCGGGCAGTACTGGCGCCCGAAATAAATAATCTGCAGATGGACTTTATCCCAACGGTCCTGAGGAATAAGTCTTTTCAGATCGCGCTCGGTTTGATCCACACTTTTTCCTGATGACAACCCCCAACGGTAGGCCAGACGATGAATGTGAGTATCGACGGGGAACGCCGGCTTGCCGAAAACCTGCGTCATCACAACAGATGCGGTCTTATGCCCGACGCCGGGCAGTTCCTCGAGCGCTTCAAAAGAGTCCGGCACCCTTCCGCCATACTTGTCAACGAGGATTTGCGAGAGTTTGCTAATGGCCTTCGACTTGGCCGGCGAAAGTCCGCACGGTTTTATGATCTCCCGGATTTGATCGACCGGAAGTTGGGCCATGTCGTGGGGATTATCAGCCAGTTCAAAAAGATGCGGAGTGGTCTTGTTAACCCGCTCGTCGGTGCATTGCGCCGACAACAGCACTGCGATGAGTAGGGTATAGGCGTCGGTGTGATCCAGCGGTATTTGCGGGTCAGGCACATACCGATCCAGTATCGCCAGGATGTCGTTGACTTTTTCGGCCTTGGTCATGGACGGCAGGTCGTATGGTTACGGATACAGCAGGTACTTTTCTCTTTTCTTTTTGAAGTCGTCGAGACCTGCTTGCCACGTCGCCTTGATTTGTTCCTCGGTCATCCCGCTGATGATTTGTTTCCGAAGTTCCGGCGTGCCTGCCAGGCGGTCGAAAGAGCTGATGAAGAACTTTTCCTTGTCGGGATATTTATTGTAAAAGTTCAGCAGGTAGCTGAGATTGATACCCTTTCCTACGGGAACATCGCGGAGGTCGAGGCCGTAACAGAGCTGCCCCTTGTGAGGAGGTTCATTCGACATTCCCGGAATCGACACGGGCGTGAAAGTGAAGGACATGTCGGTGAACTGCGGGTTACCGATCACCAGGAACGGAATCTGGGTGCCTCGCCCGACGCTGATCACCGTTCCTTCGAAGAGGCACAGCGATGGATACAAGCGTACAGCCTGATCGTTGGGTAGATTCGGCGAGGGGCGCACGGGGAGCGAGTAGAAGTCATCGTGTTTCCAGTTTCTCATGGGAATGATTTCAAGATCGCATTGAACGCCTTTTTCAAGCCATCCTTCACCGTTTATCATTTGTGCTAGTTCGCCCACGGTCATGCCGTGCACGATAGGGATGGGGTGCATGCCGACGAAGGACTTCAATTCAGGCACGCGTATGGGACCATCGACATAGCTTCCGTTGGGATTCGGGCGGTCAAGGATCATCAATTTCTTTCCTTGTTCCGCGCAAGCCTCCATCACATAGTGCATGGTGCTGATATACGTATAGAATCGGGTGCCTACGTCCTGGATGTCGAAGATCACGATGTCGACGTCCGCCAATTGTTCAGAAGTAGGTTTTCGGTTCGAGCCGTAGAGCGAGATGATGGGCAGGCCCGTCTTCTGATCGATGCTGTCATGAATTTTCTCACCGTCTGCCGCTGCGCCGCGAAAGCCGTGTTCGGGAGCAAATACTTTGACGATTGAAATTCCGAATGACTGGAGCGTATCAGCGAGGTGAGTGTTTCCGACCAGAGATGTATGATTGACAACCAACGCCACTTTCTTGTTTCGAAGCTTGGGAAGGAATAAGTCGAGCTGATCTGCTCCTACTAAAACGGCCGGCCTCTGGCGTGGCGGCTCGGGCAAGCCAGCACTATTGCCGGATACGACAGGCCTGCGACAGCCCTCGAACAACACGACCAGGATGAGTATGGTGATTATATTTTTCATAATTTACCTGGAACCCAGTCACTTCAGGAAGGTAATTTCTATTTTGCCGGGAAATCCTGCCGAAAAGTTAGCAAAAATTGAATCTATCATACTTCATATCCAAACGAATCAGCTCCGGGTCGAAGGATGGGTTCTCATCAATAATCCATCGCATAGCCCTGCTGAGCATCGCAATCGGTCTCGCCGCCTCGTTGGTTTCTTTTCTCATTATGAAAGGGTTTCAGGAGACGGTAAAAAACAAGATATACGGCTTCAGCGGTCACCTGTTGATTACTCGCTTTACAATGAGCAATTCTCAGGAGGAGCAGCCCTTTAATTATCACGTAGACGTTTTCGAGAACCCAGGCGATTATCCTCTCGTGCGACACGTGCAGGAGTATGCGCATAAGGTCGGCGTTGTGAAAACCGATGAAGAAGTATTCGGCATGTTCATCAAGGGTGTTGGCCGTAGCTTTGACACGGCGAGCTTCAATAACTACATCGTGAGCGGAAAGTTCATCGATTTTCCGGATTCGGGCTATGCCAATCAGATCGTGCTCAGTAAAGTCATCGCCAACAAACTTCAGGTTGATGTCGGAGACGATATACTGGTGCACTTCTTTCAGAATCCGCCGCGGTTCCGGCGCCTGAAAGTTTCCGGCATTTATGAGACCAACCTCTCGGAGTATTTCGACAGCAAGATTGCGATTGGCGACATACGGCTAATCCAGCGACTTAACGATTGGTCCGACAGTCTCGCCGGCGGGCTTGAGGTGTTTATACGCGATCCCGCATTGGCCGGCGTCGCCGCAGACAATATTGGCGAGAAGATGGACTTTGATCTCAACATCGAGCTGGTCAGTAATCGCTACATACAAGTCTTTGAGTGGCTCAATTTGCTGAGCCGGCAAGTGACCATTTTGTTGGTCATCATTCTTACGGTTGTCTGCGTGAACATGATCTCTATTGTCCTGATACTGGTCATGGAACGCACGCAAATGATTGGCCTGCTGAAGGCCGTTGGCGCTCCAAACCGGTTGATCCGATCGGTCTTTTTTTATAATGGAGTCAATCTTATCCTCAAGGGTCTGCTCCTCGGAAACCTGTTGGGGCTCGGACTCTGCTTCATCCAGGACAAGTTCAAAATCATCAAGCTCAATCCGGTCGATTATTATATGGAATTCGTTCCTGTCGCCTGGCACTGGGATGTCATCATCGGATTGAATATCCTGACCTTGGTGGTGGTGTCGCTCGTCTTACTGCTTCCAACCATGGCCATCACGACAATTTCGCCTATCAAATCGATAAAATTCGACTAATTCATGTCAAAATGCCATACACCATCACATTCTCAGGATAATAATACGCCATGTTGGCATATATTTACAAACGGCACATTTTTCAATGATCAGGTTGACTGAAAAACATGTGCAACCATTAAATCAACAAATGTTATGAACCTTGTTCGATATAACACTTTGAATGACTTCGCACCGATGTCATTCAGGAGCCTGATCGATCGTTTCTTCAATGAGACGGTGAGCCGTGATGGTGGATCGGCATTTTCGTTTGTCCCCCGCGTTGACATCGTAGAAACCGACAACGCTTTTGAGATTAGTCTGGCCGTTCCGGGAATGAAGAAAGAAGATTTCAAGATCGATCTGAAGGACAACTACCTGACCATTAGCGGCGAGCGCAAGCTCAGCCGGGAAAAGAACGAGAACCATTTCCGTTCGATTGAAACTCAGTACGGCACCTTCAGCCGGTCATTTTCGTTGCCGGACCATGTCGATCCGTCGGCAATCAAGGCCCAGTACACTGATGGCATCCTGGAAGTGAACGTCCCGAAGGACGAAAAGAAAATGCTGAAGACGACGATTAAGGTAAATTAAGGAGTCATTCGCATCGACGGTGGCGCCTCCCCTACCTGAGGGGAGGCGCTTTTTTTGTGCTCAACGCGGCCCGATTTTTTAAAAAATTACCATTAACTTTCTTTTTCAACGGGATGGATATGAAGCGTTCTTATGCGATTCTTCTGGTGCTTGTCATTGTTGCCTGCCTCGGCGGCGTACTCGGATCAATTTTTACAATTCGGTATCTCGAGGTTGACCATACTCCATACACCTCCATCGATGAGCGACAAAAACTGGTACTCGCGTCGCATTCGTTCGACACGTCCGCACACCAGGTTCCGAGAGGACTTAATTTTCTGGAGGCAGCGAGGACCGTCACTGCCGCCGTCGTACATATCAGCACGGCTTACGGTCCCGGTACGTTTAGCATTAATCCCCTGCTGGAACAGCAAGACCGATCTGTCCACTCTTCGGGATCGGGTGTAATCATCTCCGACGACGGATACATCGTCACCAACTACCATGTCATTGAAGACGCCACCAACGTCGAAGTAGTGATGAACAACAACCAGCGCTATTACGCCAAGATCGTCGGAAAGGATCCGAATACCGATCTGGCGTTGCTGAAGATCCGCGCAAACCGGCTGCCGTTCGTCAAGTACGGTGACTCCGATCTGGTTCAGCCCGGAGAGTGGGTGCTTGCGATTGGAAATCCATTCAACCTCAATTCTACGGTCACGGCAGGGATAGTGAGTGCCAAGGCTCGGAACATCGGAGTGCTGCGGGTTCAGAACAACTACCAGGTCGAATCATTCATCCAGACTGACGCCGCAGTTAATCCAGGCAATAGCGGCGGCGCCTTGATCAATCTCAAGGGGGAACTCATTGGCATAAACACCGCCATTGCAACATCCAACGGTGCATATCAGGGCTATTCCTTTGCGATACCCGTAAGCCTCGTGCGGAAAGTTATGGATGACCTCCTGGAATTCGGCGAAGTCAAGCGCGGGCTTCTGGGTATAGCCATCGAAGATGTCACCGCAGGCATTGCCGAGCGGTTTGATCTTCCGGTCAGTCAGGGTGTGTGGGTGCGGTCGGTTAATTCCGGAAGCGCCGCTGACGAGTCCGGCATTGTACCCGGCGATGTCATCATCGGCATTAACAATCATGTTGTAAATACCGTGTCGGAATTGCAAGAGTGGGTGGCGCGAAACCGGCCGGGGATGGAAATCGAAGTTTCTTTCGTAAGGAATGGCGAGCAGCGCAAAGTTATTTCACGGCTCAAGAACAGTGATGGTACGGAGGCCATTTCGCGTCGCGAAGTTCAATACGATATCGAGGGTTCTCAGTTTGAAAACGTTCCGTATCGCGAGCTCGCGCGGCTATTGCTGGAAGGCGGTGTCAAGGTTAAGCGTGTCGGCGACGGCAAATGGAAGAAAGCCGGCATTTCTGAAGACTTCATTATCGGGTTTATCGATAGGGTTCCGGTTGACAATGTGGAAGACCTCAATCGCATACTCGAGTACAAGCGGGGGGGCATGCTCGTCGAGGGTTTCTTTGCCGATGGCAGGAAAGGCACGTTCGGTGTAGAGTGGTAAGCCGCCGAACTGCGCAGATTAATTCGCCCCTTATTCCAAAAACATTACTTTTGTGCTCATCTTTATTTGCACATGCGAAACTTTGGTATCAAGGAAGCGCTGGCGTCTCTCGGCGTCAAGAAAAAAAACCACGGCGCTTCGACCGGTTCTAAATGGTATCGGTCCACGGGGAAAGCGATCGATTCCGTTTCGCCCGTTGACGGGAAGCTAATCGGTTCGGTGTACATCACCGATGAAAAAACGTATCAGCAGGTTGTCCGGCAGTCGGTTACAGCATTCAGGGAGTGGCGAAAGTGGCCTGCTCCTCGTCGCGGGGAAGTCGTGCGCCAGATCGGGCAGACCTTACGCGACAACAAAGAAGCTCTCGGCAAACTCGTCAGCTATGAAATGGGTAAGTCGTACACGGAAGGATTGGGTGAGGTGCAGGAGATGATCGACATCTGCGATTTTGCTGTTGGCCTTTCACGCCAGCTGCATGGGTTGACGATGCATTCGGAAAGGCCGCAGCATCGGATGTACGAACAGTGGCATCCCCTCGGCCCGGTCGGAATTATCACCGCGTTTAATTTTCCGGTCGCGGTGTGGTCCTGGAATGCCATGATCGCCTGGGTCTGCGGCGATACATGTATCTGGAAGCCTTCGGAGAAGACGCCGCTTTGCAGCGTCGCCTGTCAGAACATCGTCAATTCCGTGTTCGAGTCGATGGGTGTGCCCGAAGGTGTGTCCTGCATCGTTAACGGCGGAGTTGCCACGGGCGGGTTACTGGCCGCAGACCGGAATGTTCCGTTGGTATCGGCTACCGGTTCTGTCCGGATGGGTAAGGCTGTCGGAACGACCGTTAGCGGGCGTTTAGGCCGCCCGTTGCTCGAGTTGGGCGGCAACAATGCCATCATCATTACCGAAAATGCGGACCTGGACATTGCCATACGAGGCGCATTGTTTGGAGCGGTCGGCACCGCCGGCCAGCGCTGCACCACGACACGGCGACTGATCGTCCATCACTCGGTCTATGATGAGGTCAAAGACCGGCTCAAAAAGGCTTACGAACAATTAGCAATAGGCAATCCGTTGGATCCAGCCAATCACGTAGGACCATTGATCGACACCCAGGCTGTCAGGCAGTATAAGGCGGCGCTCAGAGAGGTAGAGAGCCAGGGCGGTAGGTTCCTCGTCAAGGGCGGCGTCCTGAAGGGGCCTGGTTTTGAGTCGGGTTGTTATGTCAAGCCCGCTATTGCGGAGGTAAAAAACGATATGGCTATTGTTCAGCAGGAGACCTTTGCGCCAATACTTTATCTCATACGTTACAAGACCCTGGCGGAGGCCATAGGGTACCAGAATGGAGTGCAGCAGGGTCTTTCGTCATCGATCATGACCACGAATTTGCGGGAGATGGAGCTGTTTCTTTCGCACGAGGGTTCGGACTGCGGCATCGCTAACGTGAACATTGGAACGTCGGGAGCGGAGATCGGCGGCGCTTTCGGAGGCGAGAAGGAGACAGGTGGCGGCCGCGAGTCAGGTTCAGACGCATGGAAAGCATACATGCGAAGACAAACCAACACGATCAACTTTGGAGAGTCGCTGCCCCTCGCACAGGGGATTAAATTCAGCATCTGACGAGTTTGTAAATAATCCCCAAAAAACTATTTTTATACTCCATTCCAAGCCAAGCCAATGCCTCCAAAAAAGTATCGCGCGGTCATGCTCATTGACGACAATGAGATTGACAATCTTATCAACCAAAAAATGATCGAAGCGGCATCCATCACAGAAAACATCTACACGCACACCGGAGCGAAAAGCGCGATCGAATTTCTAAGAAACATGGAGAAGTTGGATGTGGCCGACAAGGTGCTGCCTGATGTGATCTTCCTGGACATCGACATGCCGCTGATGGACGGTTTTCAGTTCCTTGATGAATTCGAAAAGTTGAGCAGCGCGACGAAGAAAAAATGCAGAATCGTGATGCTGACATCGTCGATTAATCCGCAGGACTTTAACCGGTCGAAGAAGTATGACAATGTCAAACTTTATCTGAATAAGCCCCTCTCTCACGACAGCATCACCACGCTCGACTTGTAGTCGGAACAGGTCTACACTTCGGTCAGCATTCTTACAAACTTGTCGTCAAACTTGATCAGTTTCGTGGGCGCAAAATAGGTTACGGATGTGGCGCTGAGTCTTGGAATCAGTGCCATGATCTTCTTCGCTTTCTCTCGCTTTGCTTCGCTGGTCGCAATCTTGAGGACTTTCAAAAAGAGCATAATGTTCTCACAGCTGTCTTTCCCAAAGAGCCGGATCTGACGTTGGATACTGTTTGAAAGTTGATTGAATAGTTCATAATCCCTGACGAGCACATATTGCAGCGCCAGCAGCGACTTGATCTCGAGTTGCGCAAAAGGATACTTCTTCAGGCTTACCTCGTTCAGCAGGTTGTTGATGAGTTTGGCCGCTTCATCAAACTTGTCGACGTAATAGCACGACAGCGCGCGATAGACCGTGTAGACGATATGCTTCGGGATGTCGAGCGGGTCAACCTCGTAATCTTCAAATACTTGTTCGTTCTCGTGGTATAATTCCGTTTCGGTTCCATTTCGCAAATGCCGCTCAATCTTGGAAATCAGGAATTGGGCGGGAAAAGTAAATGTCGAATAATTGACGAGCAGGTTCGCGCATGCGTCGTTGACTTCTTCAAAATACTTTTCTGCCTGACGGTAAACTTTGTAGTGATTGTAATACTCCAGCTTCAGGAACTCGAACACCAGGTTGAGGTGGTAGTAAATGGCATCCAGGTGATAACTTTCAAATATCTTCTGTACTTTGTCAAAAATATCTTCAATGGACTCTCCATCCTGCTGCATATTGTCGTCAACTTCGACAAACAGGCGGTGATAGACATACATGCAGCTTTGGTATACATACAGGCGGTGAGATTCGTACAGCTTGGCCACATTCTGCATTTCCTTCATCACCAGGTTCAAGCCGAGTTTTTCGTTTTCCCCGCCATTCAGTAGAAAATCGCCGAATTTTCTGAAATAGTCTGCGAGCAGGTCTTCTGCCTTGTCAACGGCCAGCATATACGCCACGTGCCGGTTGTATAACTGGGAGTATTGAAAGTAATCGGGAGAATTGATATTCAGGCGTTTCAGCGACTTGTAAATCACCGTCAATTCGTTGGCCAGATCATAATCCAGCAGTTCTTTTTCCAGCTTTTTGAGCGTGGCAATGGAAATGGCCTTTTTCTTGGTGAACAGCACTTCGTTGATATTGGCGACTTTACGCAGCACGTCCGTCCGTGGACTTTCGAGCTGCTCCATCAGGTATTCCTCGATCTTCAGGTTGAGCCTGGAACGCAGTGTGTAGTAGGCGTTGGCGTTCACATCCAGCTCGGTCATAATCTTGTTGTCAGACAGGGAGCGCTCCCGGAGGGCTTTCAGGAGATAGGCTGACTTTTCGGCGTTGCTCTCAATCAGGGAATTATATATGGCGGAGAAATCTTTTTCGGAAAGCTGTTTGATAATGTTCTTTAGCTTGGCCATGAACGCAGTTTTACATCGTGAAAATTTACAAAATTTATCCTGGTAAACAAGATTTTGCCATTGGCAGCTTTACGTCGGGAGATGAATTTATTCCTTCCGCCTCCACCTTTGGACAAGCGCCGGGTCGGATTAAGTTTGTAGTTTTGTCCTTGCCAAATACCGAAGGTGAGAAGAGCTTGTACGATAGCCACTGTGTTAGCATTCTGGGCATTTCCCTCGCTGGGGCAGATACTGCGGTCACCCGAGCGGACAGCGATTAAACACATGGAGAAAACCCACTGGGTTAAGGCGGAGGAGCTCTTGCGAAAGGCTATCGAGAAAGACGGCGTGCATGTCGTGGGGCGTTATTGGATGTCCCGTTATTTTTTCGAACCAGGCAATCCGGGCTTCCGACTCGACTCAGCCTATCACTACGCTATGGGAGCATTAGCCGACCTCGCCGTGACGCCGCCGAGGGACCGGGAGAAAGTCCAAAAATTTGCCCTCGACAGCGCGGTCATTGTAGCACTTCGCGAGCGTATCGACAGCGCTGTCTTCGAAGAGGTCAAGGTCATCGACAGCGAGGACGCCTACGTTCGATTCCTGAAAGACCATCCATTTGCGCCGCAAACCGCCGAAGCCATCCAACGACGAAATAAGGTGGCCTACAACAGCGCGCTTCAAAAAAACACACACGAGGCATTTCTGGACTTTCTCACCAAGTATCCCGACGCCGACGATGCACAGGAGGCACGCAAGAAATACGAGCGACTCCTCTACGAAGCACGCACCGCCGACAAGCGGCTGTCGAGCTACCAGTCTTTCCTGAACGACTACCCGGAAACACCTTTCGCCCCGGAGATTGAAAAGAATATTTTTGAGCTGTTTACGATTTCAGGCGAGAGCGATCGGTTTGCGGCGTTTCTGAAGAGGTATCCCAAAAGCCCGTATGGGAGAAAAGCTCGCAGTCTGCTCTTTCATATCCTCAATGAGGAAAGTGCAAACACGATGGCTCTCAACGACTCCCTTCGACATATAACATCGCTGCAGCAAAGCTACCTGGTCCCCTTCCTTCAGCGAGGAAAGTTTGGAATGATGGATAAAGATGGCCGCGTCATCATCAACCCCGTGCTCGACAACTTGAATGAAGAATATAAATGCGGGTATATCGTCGAGGATATTATTGCCTTGCCTGACCGAATTCTGGCACGCAATGGGAATGTAGTATACACCGGACCCGTTGAAGAGATTGATGACCTTGGGATCGGATTCCTGAAGGTGAAGACTCCCAAAGGTCTTAAAGTCGTGCACAAATCCGGCTTTCTGTTTGACGAAGGCATTGAAGATGCGCGCGTCCTCGGCAAGCAATTCGTCGCTACACGGAAACGCCGTCATTGGACCCTTCAGAGCCTTTCCGGCCGCCGCATCCTACCCGACGAATACGACGATATCGCCATGCACGGACAGCTGATCATGTTGCTGCGGAACAATGAATGGCGACTGACCACCGCCAGAGATGTAGTTGACTTTGTGGACAGCGGTCCACTCCGGCTTTCATCCTCGTACAACGAAGTCAGGACTTTGCCTGAAGGCAGGGTGTGGGTCCGATCGGGAAACCGCGAAGGAATCATTGACCAAAAGCTAAGCGAATTCATTCCGTTGCGCGATCACCGGATAGCAACCGTGTCTTTTGGATTTTCGGCCCGGTCAAGAAGTGGGATTGCCTTTTATAATCGCAATGGCAAAGGATCGGCAACATTTGACGACGCGATCATTCGGGAACCCTGGGTTGTGGTGAGTTCAGACAGCGTCTGGCACTTGCTCAATACAGAACATATGGATCGCAGCGACCGCGGTTATGATAGCGTCGCCTTCGAAGGGCCATTCCTCCTTGGAATTTTGAATGACACCCTGTCAATTCATTTTCCCGGAACGGCTGAACCTTTCCTTCCGGGAAATGTCAGGACCCGGTTCATTCCCGGAAGGGATTCGACGTCCTTTCTGATGACGGACGTTGAAGGAAAGAAAACTGTTTACGCACTCGATGGAAGTAAATTATTTACAATTGCCGCTGATGACATTCAGCATGCCGGCAACAACGTTTTCATCATTTCCCGAAAGGAGAAGAAAGGCCTTGTCGACGCAGCGGGCGCTCAGCTGTTGCCGGTGGAGTTTGACGCGGTTGGGACCATGTCGAACGATGTAATATCCTTGTTAAAGGATATGAAATTCGGACTGTACCACCGGGTGCAGAAGAAACTCATCAAACCCCAGTACGACAAGAACCTCTCGCCTTATCGACAAGATCTGATCACTGCCTACCGGGATGGATCGTACGGGTTTATCGATTGGAGTAGCAAGCCTGTTGTGCCATTTCAGTTCGATGAGGTGCGGTACTGGAATGACACCGTGGCATTGGTGCGCCAGCAATCACTTTGGTCCCTATTCGATATTAATAGCAAGACCATGACCCAGTCGGGAATCCGTGCCATTAGCTTCATCCGAGACACACCGCAGGAAAAACTGGCCATCGTGCAGGTGGGTAGTGCCTACGGCGTACTTAGCAGCGTGAAGGGAACTGTTATTCCAGTCACCTTTACCGACCTCGTGAATTTGGGCTCAGCCGATGAACCTCTCTATTTTACAGAAAAGCATGTGCCCGAAGCCGCCGTGTTTGTTGTGATCTATTACGATCGCTATGGCAAGTTCCTGCGACGTGAAATCTACGAGGAGCCGGAGGATTACGAGAAGATCTATTGCTCCGGAGACTAGCGGGATGCTAAATCCAACTATTCAGTATATTGCGAATATTGTCAAGTCTATGAGAAACGCCCTGATAATTTTCCTTCTGTGCATCGTGACCTGTGTGTCTGGTCAGAATGCCGCCAATACCATTCGTCGTCCAAAGCTCGTGGTTGGAATCATGGTTGACCAGATGCGCCAGGAGTACCTGTACCGGTTCTACTCCAAGTATGGAAACGATGGGTTTAAACGAATGATGAATGATGGATTCATGGTGAAGAACGGTCACTACAACTATGTTCCGACCATTACGGGCCCTGGACATGCGTCGGTGTACACGGGCTCTACACCGGCTCTGCATGGCATCATCGGCAATAGCTGGTATGATAAGGAGTCGAAGAAGAGTGTCAACTGTGTGGAGGATCCGGCGCAGAAGGCGGTGGGCGTGACCTCTGACGGTGGCGATGTGTCGCCGTGGCGACTCATGACCACGACGGTGACGGATGAGCTTAAGCTTTTTTCGCAAAAGCGCTCCAAGGTGATCGGGATGTCGTTCAAGGATCGCGGCGCGGTACTTCCCGCCGGCCACCTGGCGGATGCCGCTTACTGGTTCGATGATAAAACGGGTCGCTTCATGACCAGTACCTACTACGTTAGTCAACTACCGGGATGGGTTGAGACATTCAACAACCGAAAACTTGCTGACCAATATTTATCGCAGGAATGGAAACCGGTTTATCCGATCGAGGAGTATACGGAGAGCGGGCCCGATGATTCCCCCTATGAGCGGAAGTTTGCGGGCACCGACCGGCCTACGTTCCCATATGATCTGAAGAAGTTGCGGAAGCCCGGAGAGTACGGCTTGTTGTTCCCAACTCCTTTTGCCAATGATTATCTTACCGAGTTTGCAAAGGCCGCGCTCGATGGTGAAAAGCTTGGGCAGGGCGCGATGACTGATTTCCTGTGCATCTCGTTTTCAGCAACCGATGGGCTAGGCCATGCTGTTGGACCGACTTCGGTTGAGTTGGAGGACATGTACATCCGGCTTGACCGCAATATCGCCGACTTGCTCAAGACGCTTGACCAGAAGGTAGGGGCTGGAAATTACACCGTGTTTTTGACGGCCGACCACGGGGTCGCCTATGTCGCGCAGTACCTGAAGGACAATCATGCGCCTGGCGGATACGTTCAATCATCGGCCATTAAGGCTAACCTCGTCGATTACCTCAAGAAATATTTCCCGGATCGCGATATCATCGAGACGACCGACGGTGGTCAGGTGTTTCTTAACCAGGAGGCCTTTCAAAGTGATCCACGCACCGCGGGCGTAGAGTTGTTGATCGCCACCGAGTTAATCACCAACTACCTGATGGCTCAGGACGGCGTGGCCTATGTCTTTTCTGAAAACCTTCTCCGGCAGGGACACTACGATGAAGGCGGCGTGAAGGGCATGGTATTTCGGGGTTTTCACCCGAAGCGTTCGGGAGACATCGTAACAGTCATGGAGCCGGGATACTATAGCTCTGGAAGCGTACAGGGTACAACGCACGGGTCGCCATATTCCTACGATACCCACGTGCCCATGCTGTTCTATGGATTCGGCATCAAGAAAGGATCGACTGTGCGCTATCACAGAATTACTGATGTCGCGCCCACGATTTCTGCACTGTTGCACATCACGTTTCCCAGTGGCTGTACTGGCCAGCCTATCGAAGAGTTGTTCGAAAACTAGGACGTGAATTCACGACTTTCAAACCTATCAAAACCCCATGAGTGAAACAAAGTTCAAGCCTGTACTGGGCCTGTGGGACGCGACCATGATTGTCGCCGGATCCATGATCGGCTCGGGTATTTTTATTGTGAGCGCTGACATCGTACGAAATGTCGGCAGCGCCGGCTGGCTCATCGGCGTGTGGCTGATTACAGGATTCATGACGATCACGGCAGCGGTCAGTTACGGTGAACTAAGTGGCATGTATCCGCGCGCAGGCGGGCAGTATGTCTACCTCAAGGAATCATATAACCCATTAATGGCCTTCCTGTATGGATGGAGTTTTTTCGCGGTGATACAGACAGCGACCATTGCCGCCGTCGGTGTTGCATTTGCCCGCTTTTCGGCCTACCTCTTTCCGTGGATGAGTGAAAGCAATATGCTCTTTGACTTTGGCCTGCTCGATGTTTCAGCCGCCCAAATCACCGCAATCATCATGATTATTTTTCTCACTTATATAAACACGCGCGGAATCAAGGAAGGGAAATTCGTACAGACCGTTTTCACCGTTTCCAAGATGCTGGCGCTGTTCGGCTTGATCGTCTTCGGTTTCTTACTCGTCGACCAGAATTTCTGGGCCGAAAACTGGAAGACGGGCTTTAAGTCGATGCAGGATCTTGGTGTTGGCGGCGAGGGAAAGGTATCCATTGGCTGGACCGCGATTGGTGGTGTAACTCTTCTTGGGGCCATCGCCGCGGCGATGACGGGCTCTCTCTTCAGCAGCGACGCATGGAACAATGTGACGTTTATCGCCGGCGAAATTAAAAATCCGAAACGCAATATCGGGTTGAGCCTCTTCCTCGGGACGTTGATCGTGACGATTCTTTATGTCACGACGAATCTTATGTATTTGTACGTGCTCCCGCTCGATGGAATCGCGTACCCACAGGCAGATCGCCTGGCTATTTCGGCAGCCAACCAAATGTTCGGAGACGCGGGAAAGATCATCATCGCTGTGCTGATCATGGTCTCCACATTTGGCTGTAACAACGGTCTGATTCTGGCGGGAGCGCGCGTATATTATACGATGGCTAAAGACGGGGTCTTTTTCCGCAGGGCGGGTGAGCTGAACAATAATGCGGTTCCACAGTGGGCATTGTGGGCCCAATGCGTGGTGGCTTCACTGCTGTGTCTTAGCGGAGAATACGGCAACCTCCTCGACATGATCTCGTTCGTCGTCGTTCTTTTTTATACGTTGACGATTGCTGGCATTTTTATCCTTCGGAGGAAACGTCCCGATGCCGAGCGGCCATACAAGGCATTTGGCTACCCGGTGCTTCCGGCCGTTTACATTTTGATGGGAATCACGTTCTGCGTGCTGCTCATTATTTATAAGCCCACCTTCACCTGGCCGGGGTTGATCATTACCCTTATCGGGATTCCGCTGTACTTTCTTGCCATGAGGCAAAGTAGACAAAGCGCCTAAAGTACGTGCGCGTGGATTTGTTTGCCGATCAGCGCGATCCCTTCGGCAAAGGAATGCGGTTCGTAGCCGAGATCAGTTCGGGCTTTGTCGATTAAAAAACCTGTGCGGAGGGGCCTTTTCGCCGTCTGTGTGAACTGCGATGAGTCGGTCGGAATAATCAGAGTCTTGTCGAGTTGAAAATGCTCGGCCGTGCGAATAGCGATATCATATGGTGTTATGAAATCCTTGCCTGAGATGTTATAGATCCCGCTTGCCTTTTTCTTTGCCGCCAGGTAGCAGCCCATGGCCAGGTCTTCAGCCAACGTCGGCGTTCGCCATTGATCATTGACTACTCGAATCGTCTGACCCCGTTCGAGGTTGTCCTTCACCCATAGCACAATGTTTGTCCTGCTCATATCGTGGGTGATCCCGTAGACCAGCACGGTTCGAAGGATGCACCAATCGATCTTGCTTGCGCGAATGCGTTCTTCACCGGCGAGTTTGCTCTTGCCATAGAAGTTCACCGGGCCGGGAACGGCGCTTTCATCCAATGGGCCATTCGTTCCGTCGAAGATAAAGTCCGTAGAAATATGGATAAGCCGGGCGTTCACGGCGCTACAGCCTGCGATCAGATTTTCTACCGCGGTTACATTCGTTTTCCAACACTCATCCTGGTGCGTTTCGCATTGGTCGACGAGCGTCATGGCCGCCGTGTTGATAACGACATCAGGACGAAACTTGTTGAGGACGCGCGTCACCTCTGCGGCATCCGTTATGTCGAGTGATTCAAATGCCGCGCGACCAATTGGAATCAACGCGGTTCCCCTGGCAGTCAGCACCGGTTCGATCCCGGGGTCATTGATCAAGAGCGCCGCAAGCTTTTGACCCAAAAGACCGTTTGCGCCTGTTACCAGTACTTTCATCCTATTTCTTGTTGTACGTATAGCCGTATAGTTCTTCGATCTTCTCTTTTGGCATTTCCTCCACCGTGATGGTCATCCGGATGTCTTCCAACGGGCGGTCCGTCGCATCCTTTGGCTGAGACGCTATCATGTCGATCACCTCCAGTCCCCTAATGACCTTCCCGAAAACGGTGTAGTCGCCGTCGAGGTGTGCTGCGCCTCCGACTTCGCGATAGCGCGCTTTTTGTTCTTCCGTATATTTGAACCGCTCATACTGGCCCCGGACTTGCTGAATGAGCGTGTCAGATTTTTCGAAAAAAGAATTGAGCCAGGCTGCGTCACCTTGCTGCTGTCTTTGCATCACTTGAACTCTCAGGTTCTCGTATTCGGGCATCTGCAGAATTTCTCTCAGGTACTGACTCTTTTGCTGGTATTGAATGCGCATCTCGCCCTGGTTAATCTCAGCGTCTGAAAATCTGCGACCCTGAACGATGTAGAACTGGCTTCCGCTACTAGCTTTCTTAGGATTCATTTGGTCGGCGAGCCGCGCCGCTGAGAACGCACCTTTTTCGTGTATGAATTTAGGATTGATCTCAGCCTCCACGGTGTATCCAGGCCCACCGGTCCCGAGGCGTTGGCCGGGAGCAGCGTGCTTCGACTCCGGATCGCCACCCTGGATCATGAATCCGGCGATGATGCGATGGAATAGCAGGCTGTCGTAGTAATGCTCACGAGCCAACTTGATAAAATTGGCTTTGTGCTTTGGGGTCTCATCATAGAGCACCGCGATCATTTCTCCGAACTTGGTCCTGATCTTGATCACATAATCGGTCCCCGTCGGCTTGTCTGACTGACCGCATCCCGAAAGGGACATCAATAACACTAGACTTAAAGTCACCAAAAAACGCTTGTTCATAGGGATTTAGCAGTGAATAAAGGGCAAAATTACGGATTTTTCCCTTCCATTCGGAAGGATGAGTGACCGCCGGCAACACGCCTATATTATCATGCCAAAGCTCGTCCGCTCAGGGTCGCGTACCGATTTCATTTCTGATATCGGAGAGGATCTCCGCTCCGCCATTGAGAAGGATTTCGCTCGCCACAGACTTGCCTAATTCTTTTCCCTCGTCAATTGGAGCTGAACGCTTGACTTTCACAATTTCCTGCCCGGATAGAGAAATGATTCCGGCCTTCATCGTGATGGTGTTGCCATCAAGCCAGGCGTAACCAAAAGACGGGATGCTGCATCCACCTTTAAGTGTCTTCAGGAACGCGCGTTCAGTGCGGACGCATTCAGCGGTCGGCTGATGATTGACCCAGCGTTCCACGATTTCTTTCTTGGCGAAGCTTAGCTTTTTATGACACTCGACTGCGATACTTCCCTGACCAACGGGTGGAACAAAATAGCTCGTGTCTAACTTTTCTGTGATGAGTCCGGTGAATTCCATTCGATGGACTCCGGCAAAAGCAAGGACAAGCGCATCGCATACGCCGTTCCTCAACTTATCGATTCGTGTCTGAATATTGCCTCGCACGTTTACAGTTTCGGCATGCGGATAAAAATGATGAACAAACGCGACTCTCCGGGTAGAAGACGTTCCGATCCTGACTCCCGGCTTTTTCAGATCGAATTGTTTATCAAAGCTGACAACTACATCGTTCACGACTTCTCTCTCGGTGAAACCTATTAACTCCAACTCGTCAGGCAAGTCGGACGACAAATCTTTTGCGCTGTGAACGGCAATGTCGATCGTTCCAGCCAGCAGCTGGGCTTCGATCTCTTCGGTGAATACTCCTTTGCTTCCGATGCGGGCAATCGACACCTCCAGTAACTTGTCTCCGCGGGTATCGATAGGGACGATCTCTGTCCTGTAGCCGGACGGCGCGATTAACGATGCTACGTGGTTGGCTTGCCAGAGGGCAAGTTTGCTTGCCCGTGTTCCGATGCGAATCAGTTTGTTCATGTACCAGATTTCAAGGTTCCCGCGATCTTCAGCGACAAGTCAAGAAAGATCATTTTGGCGCTGCCGTTGCGTTCGAGGTGGTAAGCCGCATCGTTCATAAGCCGGAAGTAGAGGTCGATCTTGTCAACATCCAGGAATGCGCTGAAACGTTCGACAAAAGTACGCTCCTCACCGCGTGCCCTGTTGATCTCCGACGCCCCGGCACTGTACAATAACGACTCCCGCATCATGTTCATTCCGTACATCATCAGGCTCCTTTGTCCGATCTTATCCATGCCATGGTACGCTTCCGCTTTTTCTACGAGGGCGCCATATTTCTTATTGAAACATGCCCGCATCCATTCAACAAAAAAGTCGGTATTATCGTCCTCCGGGTTTTCGAGGAGCTTTAGCGCAAGGTTCAGGTTTCCGTCAGCGAGCTGAAGAATTTTATGGATTCGATCGCTGTCAACCTGGTGATGCATGGTAAGCCACTGGTGGAGCTCGTCGTCGGCGAGCAGGCGAATGTTTACGATTTGGGTTCTGGAAAGGGTTGTGGGCAAAAGCTGATCGGCCGCATTGCTGACTAGTATGAAATAGGTGTGAGACGCCGGTTCCTCGAGAATCTTGAGTATACCGTTCGCCGCCGAGGGATGCATGAGTTCCGGGCACCAGATGATCATGACCTTGTATGGGCTTTCGAAAGGTGTGAGCGACAAGGTCTTGATGATCTCGCGGCTTTCCTCACGGGAGATAAGCGCCTGCTTGTCCTCGCCTCCGTAGTAGCTTGTCCAATCGTCGAGGGCGCCGAATGGTTGCTCCAGCAAAAAGGCACGCCACTCTTTAAGTATTCGCGACTTGAACGTATCGTCGTCTTCTTCGCCCTGAATGTTTCCTACCGGGAAGACGAAGTGCGTGTCGGGGTGTATGTATTTGAGACTCTTCGAACACGCCGCACAGCTACCGCAGGCGTCGTCGCCGCGATTTTCACAATGCAGGTAAGTGGCGAAAGCCAGAGCCATTGGCAGATTCAGCGACCCGGGTGCCCCGGCAAATAGTTGTGCGTGCGCACTGTGATTGGCCCGCACGGCTTCCGTCAACAGCTTCCTCGTATCATCAAGTCCGGGTATGTCAGCGAATCTCATGGCTTCACGCTCGTTTTCACTTCCAGGGTTCCTTTATTGTCGTGTTTCCCAAATTCTCAAGGGGGCAGTCATTGCAAACACGTTCTCCAGAATCTGGCGATCAATCTGTCCAAGTTCCATGTTGCGCCTCTCCATGGTTCTTGCGGCAGTCTCAAGGGCCTTATCAAGTTTGTGTGTCATCAGGTTCTGGGTACCGCCCCAGGTGAACGATGGTAGATACTGCCGCACGTAACCTGCGCCAAAAATGTTGGCGGCGACGTCGACCACCGTACCGGTATTGAACATGGTATTGATGCCGGCCTTGCTGTGGTCGCCCATCATCAGTCCGCAGAATTGAAGCCCGGTACTTTCAAAATCCTGTTGTGCGTGGTTCCACAATTTTACAGTCTGGTAAGTATTTTTCAGATTGGATGTATTGGTGTCGGCGCCGAGGTTGCACCATTCGCCGATGACGGAACAACCAAGAAATCCATCGTGCGACTTGTTGCTGTAGCCGAACACAACAGAGAGACTGATTTCACCACCGACTTTACAATAGGGGCCGATGGTGGTGTCGCCGCGCATTTTGGCGCCCATGTTAATGTGACCGCCTTCGCATAAGGCAAAGGGCGCACGGATGATGGTTCCTTCCTGTATGATCGAGTTCTTTCCCAGGTAAACAGGGCCAGGCTCAGCATTGATGATTGCCGCTTTTATGGTCACGCCTTCCTCGACGAATAGGTTGTCGGCACCGTAAACGATGGTGTGGGGGTCGGTGATGCGCGCCGATTTGCGGCCGGCCGTGATCACGCTGAAGTCTGCCCTGATCTGGCGACCGTTCTCAAAGAATATCTTCCACAGTTTGTCGATCACGGTGACGTCACCGTCGTATTCGCGTGTGTTGGTACTGTTCATCACTCCCTCCGGTGTGTTGGCCGCGAGGAGTATCTTGTTCTTCACCAGGAAATTTCCGGGCGTCAATTCTTTAACTGCCTTTGTCAATTCGTCGTCGGGGCAGACTGCGCCATTGACCAGTAGGTTGTCCGACGCGGGGCGGACCGGGAATTTTTCCTGCAGGTAGGGTTCTGTCTTATACGATGGCGTGACCCCCAATCGCTTTTCCCATTTTTCTGCGATCGTGAGAATTCCGACACGAATCCTGCTGGTGGGCCGGGTAAAAGTGAAGGGAAGAAGATTCAGTCGAATTACCGGGTCATCGAACAGGATCAGATTCATCGGTCAAAGTAATGCAGTTTTTAGCAAAAAAGCGGGTCAAAAAAATAAAAAAAGGCCTTCGGACGAAGGCCTTTCACAGCGTTTATCGAAGAAGTAATTAAGCTTTTTTTTGGTACTTGTTCTTGAATTTTTCCACACGGCCAGCCGTATCGACAAACATTTTCTTGCCCGTAAAGAACGGGTGAGAAGCTGAACTGACTTCGACCTTGATCAGCGGATATTCTTTGCCATCTTCCCACTTGATCGTCTCCTTGGGTGCCTGCGTGGATCGGGAAAGGAACTTATGGTCACTGGAGGTGTCCCAAAATACCACGTCCTTATATTCCGGATGAATGCCTTTTTTCATGTCGTTTTTTGCGTTTTCCCTCGAAAGGGACTGCAAAGATAGGCAGGAGGGGGCAATTTGCAAGGTCGCGAAGCCAAACATTTTGCAGTCCAAAGCCGGTTTTTGTATTTTGGTTCCAAAATGGAACCATTTTGAAAAAAATGATTGCGCTTACACTTAAGAATATCCCGCCCCGTCTCTATGAACAGCTGAAATTGCTGGCAAAGATGAGGCACAGGAGCCTGAACAGTGAAATCATCTATAACCTGGAGAAATCTGTGGGCCTGGCGGTCGAAGATCCGACCCGTTTGAGGGAGCAGGCGGCCGAGCTCCGGCAGCGAATCTCCAAACGCGGCAAGTTGAGCGCGGACGAAATTGAAAAAGCCATTAACGACGGCCGGCCGTGATCGTTGTTGACACTCCCATTCTTGTATATATGACCTTTGAATCACGTTATTCCGAGGAGGTTAACCGTCTTCACGCCCGCGATCCGCTGTGGGAGGTGCCTTTGCTTTGGAAAAGTGAGTTCATGAATGTCGTGTCGCTCTACACGAGAAAAAAACTGATCGACATTCAGGAGGGACTTCAGGCCCTCGAAATCGCTGAGCGACTTATCGGGAACAGGGAACACAACGTGCCTTCAAGGGCTGTTATCGACGCGCTTGCGGCCTCCGCTTGCTCGTCGTATGATTGTCACTTCGTCGCCCTCGCGCAAGCGTTGGGAACGAAGCTCATCACGTACGACAAAAAGATCATCAAAGACTTCAGATCATTAGCAATTACCCCATCTGAATACCTCGCACACGTCCAATGAAAGTTGCATTTACCTCTTCTTTATTTGCTATCGCGATAGCGGCAACAGCGCAAAGCAATTATGCGCCACTCAACGTGGATTATTATAGTATTATTGATCGGTATGAAATCAAAGCAGGCCAAGTCATTCCCTACCTTTTCACTTCCGTAAAACCATACAAGCGATCGGATATCGTCCTCTTTCTTGACTCGGCGCGTGATCTTGGAGTGTTTACTTCGCGCGCAGATGATTTCAATTGGGGATACCTGAACAACGACAGCTGGGAGTGGTCGCGGTCGCCAAACAATGAAAGTAAGAAGCCCGTGCTTCGGCATTTCTATAAGAAGAAGTCGGATTTCTACTATGTTGATAATGATGATCTCGACCTCCACATCAATCCCGTAATTTATTTAGGTGCCGGCGGCGATTCCCGTCGCGATGATCCGTTATTCGTCAATACGCGCGGGGTTGAAGTTCGTGGAATGGTTGACCGGAAGGTCGGGTTTTATACCTACCTCACCGACAACCAGGCTTTGCTGCCGTCGTACGTCGCGGATCAAATGGGATTGACGAATGCCGTGCCTCACGAGGGATTCTGGAAAGCGTACAAGGAAGGCGAAGGGGTGGACTTCCTCCAGGCGCGCGGATACATCACCTTTGAGGCGACGCGTCATATCAACATCCAGTTAGGTCATGATCGTTTTTTCATCGGCAACGGTCACCGGTCCCTGATTTTTTCCGACTTCGGACCTCCTTCGTTCTTTTTCAAGGGAAATGTGAGAGTCTGGCGGCTAAATTATCTTTTCCTGGTCAACCAAATGATCGCAGACAATAGATCATTGGTGGGGTCGCGAAGCTATCCGATCAAGTACAATGCCTTTCATCACCTCAGCCTAAACGTTGCCCGGAAATTGAATGTCGGGGTCTTCGAATCTGTCATCTTCAGTCCAGATGATCCGTCAGTCGCAAACGGATTCCGGCTTGATTACCTCAATCCCATTATCTTTTATCGTGCGATCGAGCAGCAAAATGGAAGCAGTGACAACGTGTTGTTGGGTCTGGATTTTAAGTGGAACGCAGTCAAGTGCCTGTCGTTCTATGGCCAATTTCTGCTCGACGAGTTTGTAATCAACAATATCCGTGCGGGCAATGGATGGTGGGCTAATAAATTTGGTATTCAGGCCGGAGCTCATTACGTCGATGCCTTTGGGGTCTCTAATCTTGACCTGCAAGGAGAAATCAACATCGTGCGGCCTTACACGTACGCGCATAGCACGCTGTATGGAAGCTACTCTAACTACCGGCAGCCGATCGCTCACCCATTGGGTGCGAACTTCCGGGAGGCGGTTGGAATACTCCGCTACCAGCCGCTCGGGAGATTGCGCGTTACAGCTAGGCTGAGCGTTGCGAATATTGGACGCGATGCCGGCGTAGAAAATTGGGGCAGCAACATCCTGAAGCTGACGACCACGCATCCACGCGAGTTCAATAACACAATCGGTCAAGGAACACCTAACGACATTGTTTCCGGTAGTGTCACGGCGTCATTCCAGTTCCGGCACAATCTGTTTATCGATGGGTACTTCCAGATGCGCAACAGCAACAGCCCCGGCTCCGCCTACGATAACAATACTTCAATAACTTCTGTAGCTTTGCGCTGGAATGTCGCGCAGCGCCTGTATGATTTCTGAGACCTGATGGAAATTTACCTCCGCATTTTTCGCTATGTACCCCGCCGGATAATTCGCCTGATCTTATTCCTGGTGTTCTCCGTGTTGGGAATCCTGTTCAGCATTGTCAATATCGCGCTTGTGATACCGATGCTGAACATGCTGTTTGGCTACACTCAGAACAAGGTGGCGGAAGTTCCCGCGCTGCCGCCGTTTAGTCTTTCGGTCGACTACGTCCTGGCCGTGTTCAATCACTATTTTATTTCTGTAATTAAGGAGCACGGGCCGTTCAATGCGCTGTTGTTCATTTGTGTGGCGGTGGTCTGCAGTGTTGTGGTGACCAATATTTTTCGATACCTCGAACGGCTTACCGCATCGGCGATAAAAGTCGATGTCGTGAAGAACCTGCGCATGGACATTTTCACCAACGTACTTCGACTACATATTGGGTATTTCAACACCAATCGTAAAGGCGACCTGATCTCCCGTTTCACCAATGACGTCGCAGAAGTAGAGGTCGCCGTGGTGAATAGCCTGAAATTTGTACTCAAAGAGCCCCTGACGATTATAGGGTATTTTGGCGCGCTATTCTTTATTTCCACAAAACTGACGTTGTTCACGCTCATTCTCCTTCCGGTCACGGGTGGGATACTGGCCGAGATTATTAAGAGACTCAAGCGACGGGCGCGACAGAGCCAGGAGTCGCTGGGACGGATTGTCAATATCCTGGATGAAACGTTTTCCGGGATGAGAGTGATCAAGGCATTTAACGCCTCCCGCTTCATACGCGGCAAGATTGAGGATGAAACGTCGTATCACCGTAAGGTAAACCTTTCCATCGCGAGAAAAAATGAGCTGGCCTCGCCGGTGTCGGAAACGCTCGGCGTTCTGATCGTGGCCGGAATCCTGTATTTCGGTGGATCGATCGTGCTCGCCGACCCGAACGTCATGTCGCCGGGTTCATTCCTCGGCTTTCTCGGATTATTTGCGCAAATTATTCAGCCCGCCAAGAATTTTTCAAACGGCATCACATCTGTCCAGAAAGGAACTATTGCCGCGGAAAGAATCTTCGAGGTGATCGACACTGTCCCCGACATCCGAAATAAGCCGGATGCCATCACGCTCCAGGAGTTCAAGTCCGCGATTGAATTCTCGAACGTCAGTTTTGCGTACGAAGAACACGACGTACTCAAGAATATCAATCTCAGAATCGAAAAAGGAAAAACACTAGCGCTAGTGGGCCCGTCCGGCGGAGGCAAGTCGACCCTTGCCGATCTCATTGCGCGTTTCTATGATCCTACCGCAGGCCAGGTGCTCATTGACGGGATTCCGCTCACGGACTACGAGATCGAATCGCTGAGGCGCCAAATGGGTGTGGTTACTCAAGAGTCGATTCTGTTTAACGATACGATCTTCAACAACATAGCGTTTGGAATGCCGAATGTCAAGGAGGAGGACGTGATCCGCGCGGCCAAAGTCGCCAACGCTCATGATTTTATTATGCAATCGCCTAATGGTTATGAAACTACCATTGGCGAACGCGGATCGAAGCTGTCGGGTGGGCAACGTCAACGGTTGAGCATCGCGCGCGCGGTATTAAAGAATCCTCCGATTCTCATTCTCGACGAGGCAACCTCGGCCCTGGACTCCGAATCCGAGCGGCTGGTACAGGATGCATTGTGGAACCTGATGAAGAATCGCACATCGATTGTCATTGCACACCGGCTCAGCACGATCCAGCATGCTGATGAGATCATCGTGATACAGGATGGACAAATCGTGGAGCGGGGTAGCCATGACAAGCTCATTGGGCAAAGCGGGCTTTACCGCAAACTCACAGAGATTCAGAAGGTCTAGTTTGTGGTTTGTAGTTTGAAGTT
>CAZLWX010000026.1:25959-38733 GCA_964563295.1 uncultured Roseivirgaceae bacterium
GTTCCGGGTTCCGGGTTCCTGAAAGGGTTCCGGTGTTGGGGTGTGACGAGATGTTGCCATGAGCGCGGTGGCTCCCTTTAGGGACGCAAGGGCGTGCGCGGGCGTGACAAGTTCGTGGTTTGAAGTCTGAAGTAGTTTGTAGTTTGAAGTTTGTAGTTCCTGGTTCCGGCTCGCAAGGCGCGAACGTTGCCGGCAGTCCGTCTTAGTTTGAAGATTTGTGGGTCGGCTTTTGGGCTCCAGGTCGTGCGGTGAATGTCGCCAGTCACCAGCCTCTTTCTTATAATGACCACCAGATTGATTGCACAAATGCTGAATTCGAAAACCAGGAACCTTGTCACCAACCATTAATAGACGAATAGCGCGAGGCTACAATTTGACTCTGCACTGACCGGCGACTGGTGACTGGACTGCCGGCGACCTTCACTGTCTGTTGTCGAACAACACAGGGCACTATTCACTGAGTCATTAACACGCGCACCCCAACACCTCAACACTTGAACACTTGATCATTTTAGTTTACCTTTAACTCCTTAGCCCTTAAAGCCCACTTTCATGAAAAAAAACCGGTTTATCTTCTACGCAGTGTTCACGTCCTTTCATCTGGCCACTGTCTTCTTCACCGTATATGTTGACTCCAACAAGAACGACCTGAGTTTCCTCTCCAAGATTCACGGTTGGATTTCGCTTTTGAAGTACGGGGCGATGCTGGGGTTGCTGTTGTTGATCATCGACGTGATCTGGGATTTTGCCAGCCTGCGCGATATGAATCGCGAGAACAATGCGCTTCGTCATGAGGTCGGCGCGCTGAAGGCGAAACTCTTTGACATGCAGGAAGCGTCGCGCCGAGACTCAGCGACAGGCGCCGCTGGGGTTGCGCCTAAGGCTTGAGTCCTATAACTCTAATATTGCAGGTTGTTCGCACGCCGTCGGGCTTCATTACGTAATTTGAATAATACCTGGTCTCCATCAATTTCCTTATTTGGCTGATACTTTAATTCGCGCTTGATTTTTTCGCGCGGCCTTTCCGAAACTGGAAAGTAATTTATTATCTTACTTCTCCTCACATGTCGCCATTGTAAGGAAAACCTTAGACCCTCTCGATATGCTGGCGAAAACTTTTGGGTGCGCTGTCTTTGGCGTCAACGCCAGGACTATCCTGGTCGAGGTGACTGTCGGCCAGGGACTAAAGTTTCATCTAAGCGGACTACCCGACAATGCGGTAAAGGAAAGTCAACACCGCGTTGAATCGGCGCTGAAGAGTTCCAGATTCTTTATGCCGCGGGAAAAGACCGTGGTGAACCTAGCGCCTGCTGATCTGCGCAAGGAGGGCTCTGCTTATGACCTTCCGATTGCGTTGTGCGTTCTGCAATCCTCCGCGCAGATACAATCCGGCCATTTGGATGAGTATTTTATCATGGGCGAGTTGTCGCTGGATGGAAGAATACGCCCGATTCGAGGTGCGCTGCCAATAGCGATCCAGGCTGCTAAGGAAAAAATGAAGGGCTTTATTCTTCCGGCGGAGAACGCTAAGGAGGCTGCCGTCGTCGATGGCCTCACAGTGATTCCCGTGTCCACGTTGAAAGACGCTGTGGATTACCTCATGGAAGAAAAGCAGATTGAACCCGTGCGCGTGGATCTCAAAAAAATTTTCGAGACGAGGGTCAATCATTACGACAGCGATTTTCGCGACGTACAAGGTCAGGAAAATATCAAGCGGGCCCTGGAGATCGCGGCGGCCGGTGGTCATAACGTAATCATGATCGGCCCACCAGGCGCCGGCAAGACAATGCTTGCCAAGCGGTTGCCCACCATCCTGCCGCCGTTGACGCTCGATGAAGCGCTCGAAACGACCAAGATCCATTCCGTTGCCGGCAAACTGAATAGCGACATCGGACTGATGACCACACGACCCTATCGGAGTCCACATCACACCGTATCTGATGTTGCGCTGGTTGGTGGCGGAGGCAATCCACAGCCAGGAGAAATCTCACTGGCGCACAATGGCGTGTTGTTCCTTGACGAGTTGCCGGAATTCAAACGCACCGTGTTGGAGGTCATGCGGCAGCCGATGGAAGAAAGAAGAGTGACCATCTCACGCGCCCGGGTGTCCATTGATTTCCCGTCGAACTTCATGCTGGTGGCGAGTATGAATCCATGCCCTTGTGGTTATTATAACCATCCAGAAAAAGAATGCGTTTGCGCTCCCGGGACAGTGCAACGGTATCTCAGCAAGGTCAGCGGGCCCCTCCTCGATCGCATCGATCTGCACGTGGAAGTCGTTCCCGTCAGCTTCGATGAAATGACTGCGGGAAGGAAGGTGGAGACCAGTGGAGAAATTCGTCAGCGGGTGATGGCGGCCCGCGAGATTCAATCGCTACGTTTTCGCGATCAGCGAAACATCTATTGCAATGCTATGATGCCTTCGAATATGGTCAAGCGCGTTTGCGTCATCGATGACAAAGGGAAGAGTCTTTTGAAAACAGCGATGGAGCGAATCGGACTCTCTGCCCGGGCCTACGACCGGATACTGAAAGTCTCGCGCACGATCGCTGACTTGGCGCATGCTGATGATATACTTCCCGAACACCTTGCGGAGGCCATTCAGTACAGGAGCCTCGACCGGGAGGGGTGGGCAGGATGAAGCCCTGTCATTATCTTTGTGCAGATGAAGAGGACCGTCTTTCTGTACGCGATCGCACTTGGGGCTCTCGTCCTTTTGTTAAAACTTATAGAATACCGATTCCTGATCCGGGACCTTCAACTGGAGGCGTATCTCGGCCTGATTGCCGTCATGTTTACAGCGCTGGGGATATGGGCAGGATATAAATTGACCCGTCCGCGAATGAAGCCCGCCCAGATTGAGAACTTCCCAGGGGACCTTGTTAAGCTCGAGGAGTTGGGCATCAGCAAGCGCGAACACCAAATGCTTCAGCACATCGCCATGGGTTTATCCAATCAGGAAATCGCGGACAAGCTCTCGCTTTCTCCGAACACCGTCAAAAGTCATATCTCCAGTGTTTTTGTTAAGCTTGATGTCAGTCGCCGCACCCAGGCCATTCGTCGCGCTAAAGAACTGGGTCTGCTGCCATAATTTCACCCACCCGAAAGGACTATTCTTCCCATTTTTTTCAAATTCATCCTTTTGGGTGAAGGCATTTGCTACTTTGGAGTGTTGATTTGGCAGAAAAAATAATCCCATGAAAAAAATAATCTGGACCTATGGAATCATCGCCGGCATCATTGTCGGTGCAATGCTTTGGATCACCATTCCCCTACACTTAAACGGGGTCGTGACCTTTGACAACGGGATGTACGTTGGGTACACCAATATGGTGATTGCCCTTTCGACGATCTTTTTTGCTGTCAGGTCGTACCGCGACAACCACCAGGGGGGTGTGATTAGTTTTGGAAAAGCGCTGAAGATCGGCCTTCTGATTTCGCTGATCGCTTCGGCTTTTTACGCGCTCTCATGGGAAATCAGTTACCGCACGGTTGCTGGCGATTACATGGCATCTTATACGGAATACCAGGTCGGGAAGCTTGAGGAACAGGGTGCTACCGAGCAACAGATCGCGGCTGCCCGGGAAGAGTACGAATCATTTGGTGAGCTCTATGATAATTTCTTCGTCCGTTTGGGATTCACCGTGATGGAAATTCTCCCTGTTGGCCTCGTGATATCACTCCTTTGCGCGGCCTTGCTCCGGAAAAAAGAGTCGGTGGCGAGTCCGGAGACTGTGCCGTGATCGCCCGCTGACGGACACATCTGCCGCGAAATTGAACAAGTGTTTCTTGAAAAATGCAATATGAAGACCGTTATCACGACGATATCAAGTCTGGTACACTAATTGTCAAACAGGTACCGACAATTTCTCTTTTGCAGGTTCAGCCGGGTTTCTTCATAGGTTTAGGTTAAAAACGGCTGAGCCTTTTTTATTACATTGTATCTATACCGCATTTTGCGGTAGTACAAAAATCAGATCATGTTCAAGAACCTTCTGAAGATCGCTGTCCGGAATATTTTCAAGGACAAGACCTACAGTGCCATCAACATCCTTGGGCTTACCATCGGCGTTACATGCAGTTTGTTCCTGCTGATGTACATTCTGGACGAACTCTCGTACGACCGCTACCACAAGAATGCGGAGAACATCTATCGGATTGTCTCTAATATTCGCGAGCCCGATAACGCATTTACATGGGCAGTGGTTCAAATTCCATTAGCCGAGGAGTTGCGCGACAATTACCCCGAGGTAGAGGACGTCGTGCGTTTCTTTGGAACGTCACGAACCCAGTACCAGGTTGGTGACAAGAGCTTCTACGAGACAGACTTTTTCCTGGCGGACTCGACCGTATTTGACATGTTCAGCTATGAACTGATCAATGGCGATCCACGAACTGCCCTTGACGCGCCGTTTTCCATAGTGCTCACGGAATCCATAGCGAAAAAATATTTTGGCGACGCCGAAGCGGCTTTCGGACAGTCCCTCCAGAATCAGGGCAATGAGCAGTTTAAGGTTACTGGCATAATGAAGGACGTGCCATTCAATTCGCATTTTCGATTCGATGCCCTGATTTCCCGCAATACCCGGCCACAGGTTACCGGAGGATGGGGTGGTTTTGGCGTCCCGACATACATTCAACTCCCTTCTGGCTATGATCTGTCGAAGATGTATGCCAGCCTCGAAAAGATCGTGAAAGAGAAGGTAAATCCGGTCTTTGAACAATACGGCATCAAAGTGGCCTACGAGCTTCAGCCGATCGTCGACATTCATCTTCATTCCAAGATCCAGGATGAAGCCGAAGAGGGTGGTGACATCTCCTACATCTATATTTTCGCCGCCATCGCTTCCTTCATGGTAATTATCGCCTCAATTAATTATATGAATCTGGCTACGGCGCGGTCGGTCAACCGCGCACGAGAGGTCGGCGTTCGTAAGGTTATGGGTTCACAACGCTATCAGCTGGTGGCGCAATTCATCACCGAGTCAGTCGTGATGGCATTCATTGCGATGACTATCAGTTTGATCCTTATCTACGCATTGCTTCCGACGTTTAACGACTTGGCAAGTAAACAGCTGCCGATGTCGTACGTGCTGCAGGCTCCAGTACTTCTGAGTTTGTTGGGTATTGCGCTATTCGCCGGGATGGTGGGTGGCAGCTATCCGGCCTTCTACCTTTCCGGGTTCAATCCCGTCAACGTGCTGAAGGGAAAACTTGCTGCTAAAGGAGGAAGTGCTTTGTTTCGGAAGGTACTGGTCGTTTCGCAATTCGGCATTTCAATATTCATGTTGATCAGCACGTTGATCGTGTTTGATCAGCTCAACTTTCTTCGTTCGAAGGATCTCGGTTTTGACAAGGAGCGGGTAGTGCGGCTGACGATGAGCGGAAAAGCGCTCCAGGAAAAAGGCCAGGTTCTCGCCGCGCGACTGCGACAGTCTACCCGCGTATCGGGTATCGGCATGGCGACGTCATCGCCGGGACTGGGCATCGGGAAGTTATTGTTTAAGGTAGAGGATAACGAAGGGAAGCTTGTCGATCGCGGGGTCGATCTTTTTTCGGCTGACTACGATTTTGTGCCGACCATGGGCATGTCGATCGTGGAGGGACGGAATTTCTCGCGCGATAACGCCGCCGACTCAGGCTACGCGTTGCTGGTCAATGAGGCGATGGTCAAGCGTATGGCCTGGGACAACCCGTTGGGTAAGAAGTTCGTGCTGCAAGGTGCTGGCCCGAATGGAACGGACGTGGAAAAGCGTGTCATTGGTGTTGTCAAAGATTATCACCAGAATTCACTATATGAGCAAATTGAGCCGCTCATGATCGTTCTGGCAACGAACTACAATTTCATATTCGTCCGTACCGCAGAGGGTGATGTCCGCGAGTCCATTGCGGCAATTGAGGGTATCTGGAAGGATTTATTCCCCGATCATCCCCTTGACTATGATTTTCTCGACCAGGACTTCAACTCGCAGTACGCTGCCGATGAGAAACGCAGTGAGATCTTCACCGTCTTCTCAGCGCTGACAATTGTCATTGCCTGCCTTGGATTACTTGGTCTTGCCGCATTCACCACCGAACAACGGACGAAGGAGATCGGTGTTCGCAAGGTCATCGGAGCGACGGTGAGAAGCCTGGTCGTTCTGGTATCCTCCGAGTTCTTTGTGCTGGTGGGGATTGGCATGCTGGTGGCGTTTCCGGCGGCCTGGTATTTTACCGACAGCTGGCTGCAGAATTTTGCGTATCGCATCGAACTGGAAGGAGAATGGTTGACGTTCGCGATTTCGGCTGTCATCGCATTTGCCATTACTTTGACCACCGTAGGATATCACGTTCTACGCGCGGCATCGGCGAATCCTGTAAATTCGCTTCGCGACGAATAGCTCTTGGGAGTTGGCCCCTTGGCCTTTGACCCTTGGCCTTTAGCCTTTGGCCCTTGGCCTTTAGCCTTTAGCCTTTAGCCTTTGACCTTTAGCCTTTGGCCTTTAGCCTTTGGCCCTTGGCCTTTAGCCTTTGACCTTTGGCCTTTGGCCCTTGGCCTTTGACCTTTGGCCTTTAGCCATTAGCCTTTTCGGAAAAGTCGATCAGCTGAATCGAATGATAAAAGTCGTACCCTTTCCGGGTTCGCTGGTAGCTGAAATGGAACCGCCCAGGGATTCGACCTGGGTCTTTGTGAGGAAAAGGCCTACACCTCGCGCTTTTTCGTGGGAATGGAACGTGCGATGCAAGCCAAAAAGCTCGTCGCCGAATTTTTCCATATCGATGCCCTGTCCGTTGTCGGTAACCCGCAGCTCGATAGCCTCATTAACGACCTCTGTTTCGAAATGCACGGCCGGTCGGCGTTCAGGCGAACGATACTTGACGGCGTTGGTGAGAAGATTCTGAATGATGCTTTCCAGGTACGGCCTCGAATAGGAAATGGTAGGTGCCCTGTTGAAGTCGAAAGTTACCGATGCCTCGGCGACAATCAATTCGCCTTCGAGGGATTGGACCACCTTGTCGAGCATCTCCTTGAACCGGATGTCGACACGTTCCACATCGGGACTTGTTTTCGCTTTAAGGGTGTCCATCAGATCATTCATCGTTTCGCCGAGGTTCTTGGACACGTTCTTCAACTTTTCAAAGATCACCTTGTAGTCTTGCATGCTGCTGGAATCGTCCAGCAGGTTGATCAGCGCCTGAATATTTCCGATAGGCGAACGAAGATTATGCGAAATAATGTGCGCAAACTCGTCGAGCTGGCGATTCTGTTCCTGAAGCTTGACAGCAATAGCTTCAAGATTTTTTTTGGAGTTGACGAGCTTCTCCTCGGATTTCTTTCGTTCCGTGATGTCGATCGCGGAAGCATAAATAATCTGCGCCTTGACGTCTGGTGACGATCCCCAAAGGAACCACCGATAGGATCCATCCTTGCACCGGAAACGATTTTCGAACGTGAAAAGGTTATTCCCGTCCTTAATGTACTGCATCATTTCCAATGTTTCCGCCTTGTCCGCCGGGTGAACGAAACGGATATAGGGCGTCGATCGGAGCTCATCATCGCTCCACCCGGTCACTGTATTCCATGTTGCGCTTACGCGGCGAAAGTAGCCGTCGAAGCCGGCGATGACATTGAGGTTTACAGCATTATTAAATACCTGAAGATTTTCAAAAGCAATCTGCTGCAAATGTTCCTCGGCCTCTCTTTGTGTGGTGATGTCGGTGAGAAATCCCTCGAGCATGGAGGCATTGCCATTCTCATAAACCCCCACGCCGACTTCATCGACCCAGCGGGTTCGGCCATCGCGATGAATGAGGCGATACTGAAGGTGAAACTGAACTTTCTCATCAACGGAGCGTGTAATTTCATCCCTTACCCTCTGAGCATCATCCGGCTCGATAAGATCCGCGAATTCGACCTTCCCGGAAAGAAAATCTGCCGCCTGATGTCCGGTGATCGTCTCAATATAATCGTTGACGAAGATGGTCTTGTACGGAGGATTTTTTTCGCACAGGTAGATGGCTCCGGGAATGTTTTCGGCCAGTATCCTGAATTTTTGTTCTGTGACGCGCGCTTCTTCCCTGTAACGCTTGGCGTCCGAGATGTCGGCGGGGATCCCGATGTACCCAACCAACTTATCCTGGTCGTCGCGCAATGCCGTGAGGGACAGCGACGCATCGAAACGGCTGCCGTCCTTTCGAACCATCGTCCATTCGTCACGGTATGGCTCCCGGCTGGAGAGCACCTTGCGCGTGAATATTTCAAAGACCGGTGGATTGGAGTTTCCCTGCACCCCGAAACGGTGAGATCGCTCCATTATTTCCTCCAGATCATGAAAGGCCAGGGGTGTAGTCTTGCCGATCACCTCACTGCCCTTGTACCCGAACAAGTCTTCTGCGGCGCGGTTGAAACTGGTAATCATTCCGTCGGGTGAGACAGAATAAATCGCAATATCAGTAGCGTTGAGAATGTTTTCCTGCAGCCTGAATGCATCAGCCAATGCATTCAGGAACTTGTCACTGTAAGGATATTGATCGGATATGGACCTCTCCATGCGAGACGAACAGGCTTCAGGCCCCCTAAGTAACTAAAAATTGGCCACAATAATAGTATTGTGGGATACCCATTTTTCATTAGAAGCCGCGCTGACGCCGGGCTTCGAAGACGACCACCGCTGCCGCCGTCGACACATTCATGGAGTCAATCCGACCATTCATGGGAATAATGATGTTGGTCGTGGATGCCTCGACCCACAGGTTTGATAACCCCGTAGATTCTGTCCCCATGACGAGCGCTGAAGGTTTTGTATAGTCAACGGTGTGATAGGGGACCGAAGCATTCAGGTGTGTGCTGTACACATGAATGTTATGGGCCTTTAGCCAGGCAATCGCATCCGCCGAAGTGGTCGACGCGAGGGGTACGGTAAAAACACAGCCCAGGCTCGCCCGGATCACGTTCGGATTATAGAAATCCGTTTGCGGGTCGCAAATGATGACACCATCAAGACCTGCGGCGTCCGCCGTGCGCAACAAGGCTCCCAGGTTTCCGGGTTTTTCCACGGACTCCAAAACGAGAATCAGGGGATTGCTACCTGGTCGCAGGTCTTCGAGACGATGTGTTCGGTATTCCGCGACAGCCAACACACCTCCCGAGTTCTCGCGGATAGCGATCTTTTCAAATACTTCCAGGGTAACGGGTATGAGAAGCTTATCGGACGTGTTTAGCTGTTCGAGTTCCTGGCGCGAGATCAGCTCTTCACAAAAGAACAGGTTACCGATCTTGTAACCGGCCTCCAGTGCCATCGCGATCTCCTTCCTCCCTTCAATGACGAACAAACACTGCTTTCGCCGCTCGCGTGGCTTATCGAGTGCAAGGAGGTTCTTAACCTTGGGGTTGTGCAGGCTGGTGATAGTGAAATGCAAAGGCCGAAGATTTGTGTTCTCGAAGATAACGAGTTGCGCGCGGCAAATTCCAAATCCCAGGGAAAATTCCAAATGTCAAGTACCAATCCCTTGGTGCCTTGGTCGCGTCTTCTTGCCACTAAGGCACTAAGACACGAAGTTACCGACACACTCTCCCGGAGAAAAACTCAACCCTGGGTTTGGCCCCCAATGAAGACTGACCGGTGACTTGCACACGCTTGTAGTTAATCCTACCCTGCAACCTGAAACTTGCAACAGGACTTAAAGCAAAAAGTTAAGAAAGCTGCTACCTTTATTGTTTCAACAGACTACCGATTGAAGCTCCTCCACCCCTCATCCTGGCAACAATACGAGTTGGTCGACTCCGGCGATTTTGAAAAGTTGGAGCGATTCGGTCAGTATTCCCTTGTTCGCCCGGAGCCCCAGGCGATTTGGCCAAAGTCATTGTCGACAGAGGAATGGAAACGTTTGGCAGATGCGAGATTTGCCCGGGAACAAAAAGATAAATTTCGTTTCACCGACGACGTCAAAGGCGGATGGACGAAACATCGTGGGATGCCCGACAGCTGGAATGTCCAATATGCATACGGCGATCTGCGGTTGACGTTGCGGCTGGCGCTCACAGGATTTGGTCATGTCGGTGTGTTTCCTGAACAGGGGAGCAACTGGAATTTCATTTTCGATACGATTCGCAGCTGGGGCGTGGCCACCCCGCGTGTGCTTAACCTCTTTGCCTACACGGGCGCCGCCTCTGTGGTTGCGAGGTCCGCTGGTGCGGACGTCGTGCACTGCGATGCTTCACGGCCGGGATTGAACTGGGCGAATCAGAATATGCAACTCAACAATCTTAAGGACATTCGTTGGGTTTATGAAGATGCGTTCAAGTTTGTTAAGCGCGAGGTTAAGCGTGGAAGCCGCTACAATGGGATCATCATGGATCCGCCACCGTATGGACGCGGTCCGGAAGGTGAGAAGTGGACTCTTCAGGAACAGCTCGATGATCTTGTCCGGATGAGCAGCGCACTGCTTGAAGGTCAGAAGTCCTTCTTCATTCTGAGTATGTATGCTGTTGGACTTTCCGCTATCGTCGGCGCCAACATTGTGCGCGCACATTTTGATGTTGGTAACATGGAGTATGGGGAATTTTTTCTGAAGGCAAAGGACGATCGCGACCTGCCCATGGGAACATTTGTCCGTTTTGCCAGGTAGTCGTTTTCAGGTCTGGGCGATTTTTCGAACCGCCGCCTGCAATTCCATGATTTAGCCGTATCTTTGCGCCTCAATTCAAGAAAAAGACTGGATTTTCGGGTTTTTATGGACAATAAGAAGATCAGGAACATTGCAATTATCGCCCACGTCGACCACGGCAAAACTACCCTGGTGGACAAGCTCTTGCATGCCGGCCATTTGTTTAAGGCCCATGAGAATCCGGGCGAGCTGATCATGGATAGCAACGACCTGGAGCGGGAGCGCGGCATTACCATCCTGGCGAAAAACGTTTCCGTCCGGTACAAAGACTACAAGATCAACGTCATCGACACACCTGGCCACAGCGATTTTGGCGGCGAGGTCGAGCGCGTGCTGAATATGGCTGACGGATGTCTGCTTTTGGTGGATGCTTTTGAAGGTCCTATGCCACAAACGCGTTTCGTTCTGCAAAAGGCGTTGCAATTGGGACTGAAACCGATTGTTGTCATCAACAAAGTGGACAAGAAGAACTGTACGCCGGACGAGGTCCACGAACAAGTATTCGACCTCATGTTTCAGCTCGACGCCACTGAGGAACAACTTGACTTCCCGACGTATTACGGATCGGCCAAGCAAGGGTGGATGAGCACCGATTGGCGCAAACCGACATCAGACATTACGCCACTTCTTGAAGGAATCATTGAGCACATCCCACCGCCGGAAATCGCCGAAGGGTCGATTCAAATGCTGATCACCTCGCTGGAGTACTCGTCTTATATCGGCCGGGTGGCCATCGGTCGTGTTCATCGAGGCGTTGTTCGTCCCGGCCAACAGTTGGCATTGGTGAAACGCGATCAAAGGACGATTGTCAAAACGCGCCTGAAGGATCTTTACGTGTTTGAAGGATTTGAAAAGCAACGCGTTGAAGAAGTGAAGGCGGGGGAGATCTGCGCGCTGGTAGGTCTGGAAGGCTTTGAAATCGGTGACACGGTTACGGATCCCGAGAAGCCGGAGCCAATGAAGTCGATTGCCATCGACGAGCCTACCATGAGCATGCTGTTTACGATCAATAACTCGCCATTCTATGGTAAGGAGGGCAAGTACGTGACGTCACGCCATATTAAGGACCGGCTGGACCGCGAGTTGGAGAAAAACCTCGCTTTGCGAGTTGGCGACACAGGGTCGGCTGATTCATTTATGGTTTACGGACGCGGAGTTCTTCACTTGTCGGTGTTGATCGAAACGATGCGGCGCGAGGGCTATGAGCTCCAGATCGGGCAGCCGCAGGTAATATTCAAAGAGATCGATGGCGTCAGGTGCGAGCCGGTGGAAGAGCTGACCATTGACCTTCCGGAGACGGATGCGGGCAAAGCCATTGAGACGGTGTCGCAACGGAAAGGTGAAATGACGAACATGGAACCGAAAGGTGACCGGATGATCCTGAAGTTCATCATTCCATCGAGGGGAATCATCGGGTTGAGGAATTACCTGTTGAATGTCACGGCAGGAGAAGCGATTGTTACACACCGGTTCAAGGAATACCAGGCTTACAAAGGTGAAATTCCGGGAAGGGTGAATGGTTCACTGATCGTCATGGAACAAGGTGAGGCAATTGCGTACAGTCTTCACAACCTGCAGGATCGCGGTAAATTCTTCATCGATCCGGGTGCACCTGTCTATGAGGGTCAGGTAATCGGCGAGCACACGCGCAGTGGAGACCTGGTCATCAATGTGACGAAGACCAAGAAGCTGACCAACATCCGCGCCGCGGGTTCCGACGAAAAAATGCGGATTGCACCTGCGATAAAATTCTCCCTCGAAGAGGCGTTGGAGTACATTCAGTCTGATGAATACGTGGAGGTTACGCCAAAATCGATCCGGCTCAGAAAGATTTATCTCACTGAAAACGAGCGGAAGCGGTTTGCGAAGTCCTAAGTTTAATTCCTGATTCCTGATTCTCAACGCAGGAGGGGACCTGTATTTTGAGACTCTCACAATGAACACACAGCTCGAAAAGCGCCACTAAGGCACGCAGTCACTAAGGGGTTCTTGCGGTAATGCCTACTCGTCATGTTAGATCACTGCCGTGGCCGTGGACTGTTGACCTTTGGACACCCACTCTAAATCGTAACTCCTACTACCATGGACTATCGACTATTGACTACGGACTACGGACTATCGACTATG
>CAZLWX010000027.1:0-38598 GCA_964563295.1 uncultured Roseivirgaceae bacterium
CCATGAAGGTGATCAATGGCCTGTACGATGGCGTCTCCACTCAGGAACTGGACAACCTGGCCGCGGAAATCGCGGCTACAATGACCACCCGGCATCCTGATTTTGCAAGGCTTGCTGCCCGCATTGCAGTTTCAAACCTCCACAAGACTACCAGCAAGTCTTTCTCGAACACCGTAAAGCGGTTGTATCAGTACGTCGATCCGAAGACGGGCCAGAATGCCCCTTTGATCTCGAAGGAAACCTGGAAAGTCGTAAAGGAACACGCTGCGGCTCTCGATGAAGCAATCATCTATGACCGCGACTTCAGCTACGACTACTTCGGCTTCAAGACCCTGGAGCGTTCATACCTGATGAAAATCGACGGGAAAACTGTTGAGCGCCCTCAGCACATGCTTATGCGAGTCGCCGTCGGAATACACGGCAACGATATTCCCGCAGCGATTGAAACATATAACCTGTTGTCGGAAAAGTGGTTCACGCATGCTACACCGACGCTGTTCAATGCGGGGACTCCCAAGCCGCAACTTTCGTCGTGCTTTCTGCTGACCATGAGAGACGACAGCATCGATGGGATCTACGACACCTTGAAACAATGCGCGAAGATATCGCAGTCCGCCGGCGGAATAGGCCTCAGCGTTCATAATATCCGCGCGAAGGGTTCCTACATCAAAGGAACAGGCGGCACGTCGAACGGGATCGTTCCCATGCTGCGCAATTTTGATATGACTGCACGTTATGTCGACCAGGGCGGGGGCAAACGCAAAGGAAGCTTCGCGATCTACCTCGAACCCTGGCACGCCGACATATTCGATTTCCTCGACCTCAAGAAGAACCACGGAAAAGAAGAGCTGCGCGCGCGCGATCTTTTCTACGCCCTCTGGATTCCCGATCTGTTCATGAAGCGCGTGGAGAACAACGAGATGTGGTCGCTGTTTTGTCCGAATGAATGTCCCGGACTGCCCGAAGTGTATGGCGAAGAATTCGAGCGGTTGTACGAGAAGTACGAAAGCGAGGGCAAGTTCAGAAAACAAGTCAAGGCCCAGGACCTTTGGTTTGAAATCCTGGCTGCTCAGATCGAGACGGGCACACCTTACATGCTTTACAAGGATGCGGCCAACCGGAAATCCAACCAGAAGAACCTCGGAACCATCAAGTCCAGCAACCTGTGCACAGAAATCGTCGAGTACACAGCACCGGATGAGGTGGCCGTCTGTAACCTGGCTTCACTTGCTTTGCCCAAGTTTGTAACGGAAGAAGGAACGTTCGACCATCAGCGCCTGTATGAGATCACCAAGGTTGTCACACGCAATCTCAACAAGGTGATCGACATTAATTACTATCCTGTCGAGGAAGCTCGCCGGTCGAACATGCGTCATCGTCCTATTGGCCTTGGTGTACAGGGTCTCGCTGACACATTTATCATGCTTCGGATGCCTTTCGACAGCCCCGAAGCGCGCGGCTTGAACCAGGATATCTTTGAAACGATCTATTTCGCGGCCATGGAAGCCTCTATGGAAGAAGCCCGCAAGCATGGACCGTACGAGACGTTCAAGGGTTCGCCCGTATCGAAAGGTATTTTCCAGTTCGACATGTGGGGTGTTGTTCCGTCATCGAACCGCTGGAATTGGGAACAACTGAAGAAAGATGTAAAACAATATGGTGTAAGGAACTCTCTGCTGGTTGCTCCGATGCCAACCGCATCCACCTCGCAGATCCTCGGTAACAACGAGTGCTTTGAGCCGTACACGTCAAACTGCTACACTCGCAGAACGCTCTCCGGTGAATTCATCATGGTCAATAAGCACTTGATGAAGGACTTGATAAGTCTTGGCCTGTGGAATGAAACCATGCGGCAGAAACTGATTGCTACCAACGGATCCGTGCAGTCCATTCCCGAGATACCCCAAAACCTCAAGGATATCTACAAGACTGTTTGGGAGATCTCACAAAAAGCGATTATCGATATGTCGGCTGACCGCGGCGCGTACATTTGCCAGTCGCAGAGCCTGAATATCCACATTACCGATCCGAATTTTGGTAAGCTGACTTCCATGCACTTCTACGCCTGGAAGAAAGGCCTGAAGACCGGAATGTATTATCTCCGCTCAACTGCGGCCGCAGATGCAATCAAGTTTACGCTTGACAAGTCAGCGGTTCAACAGCCGACGAAGACAGAAGCGCCGGCTCCGAATCCGGTCGCAGAACCGGCTGTGATGGCGGTCGCAAACGAAACCCAACAAACACTGCAGTACTCGCAAACCAACCCGGATTTCGAACAGCAGCGGGCTCAAATCTCATGCTCGCTGGATAATCCGGACGCGTGCGAGGCTTGTGGCAGCTAATGAAGTCCCAGTTTTCATGTTTATAGGCAGAGAGCCCGGTCGTTGACCGGGCTTTTTGTTTCCGGAGAAACGTTCTAGAATTGGAAATAGATGAAAGGTTGAATCTCCGCCGTCTTCACCTGCATGACGATGAAGATGATCAGCACCATCCACACGGCTTTCAAAGCAAACGGGAGAGTTGAAACCGTTCTCCTGAAGGATGCTTCAAGGGACGGAGGTGTGAAATGTAACACATAGCCGATCACCATCAGCAGAACCACCTCTTTATATCCGACGATAAAGTCCAGCACGATGGGCAGGTTAAAATGCAGAAAAATGCGCGTCAGCATTTGGCCCACAGCCTCCATGGACGGCGCCCGAAAAAAGATCCAGGTGAAGCATACGAAATGGAACGTGATGATCGCGCCGACGAGCCTGGAAGCCGTATCCTCTGAAATGGTCCCGTACTCCTCCGACCACTCCTTAAACTTTTTGTGAAACGCCAGGGCCGCACCGTGCAATCCTCCCCAAATGATGAACCGCCAGGATGCACCATGCCAAAGGCCGCCGAGCAGCATCGTGATCATCAGGTTGATATAGGTTCGCACCCTTCCTTTCCTGTTACCTCCTAAGGAGATGTACAGGTAATCGCGCAGCCATCGCGACAACGTCATGTGCCATCGTCGCCAAAACTCCGTGATGCTTGCGGACTGATACGGCGAATCGAAGTTTTTCGGAAAATGGAATCCCAGCAACAGCGCGATGCCAATGGCCATATCCGAATATCCGGAGAAGTCGCAATAGATCTGCAGTGCATAACCGTAGACTGCGAAAAGGTTTTCGAATCCGGAGTAAAGTGCAGGCGCCTCAAAGACACGGTCAACGAAGTTCAGACTGATGTAATCCGAGATGACGGCCTTTTTGAAGAGTCCGCATCCTATTAGAAAGATTCCGCGTCCAAACATCTCTTGCGTGACCAGGGTTGGTTTGTGGATCTGAGGCAGGAATTCGGATGCGCGAACTATCGGCCCGGCGACGAGTTGAGGGAAAAATGACACAAAGAAGGCATAATCAATAATGTTGTTGACCGGCCGCAAATTCCCGCGATAAACATCAATGGTGTAACTCAGCGACTGAAAGGTGAAAAATGAAACGCCCACCGGTAGAAAAATATCCAGAGGCTCATATGACACTCCACCGGTCAGCGAAAAAAAAGTATCGAGCACGAAGTTGGTATACTTGAAATATCCCAACATGCCAAGGTTCGTCAAGAGCGTGAAGGTGATGTATATCTTCTTCTTCCACCCTTCCCTCGCATGGTGTATGAGTTGCGCGAGCGTAAAATCAATCACCGTTGCCGCCAGCAACAACACGAAATACATTCCGCTCGCCTTGTAGTAGAAATACAGCGAGAACAGGATGACGTAGATCATCTTGGGGCGCTTAGTGGGGCTGAGCGCCACGTACAACCACAAAAATCCAGTGAACATCACCAGGAAGAATCCGCTGTTGAAGATCAGTGGAGCGTCGGGATTATACCGCAGCTGATCGAGCACCTTCTCAAGGTCGATGTTCGAGTACATAGTCGTTATAACCCTTCAGTATGGCGGCATATAAAAGATTAGCATGGTATTCATACGCCGCTTTCGTAAAGTGAACACCATCGGGGCGGAGCAACTCCATCTGCCTCCATTGCTGGGGGCCATGGCCATCGCCACCCATTACGTTGAACATGTCCCAGAAGGCAAATCCGTTTTCAACGGCATAGCTGATAACTTGTTCACGCACTATACCTATACCCGGATTTGCCCGGTCGCGCCTTCGAAATGCAGGTGGCGGCGTAGACAGGATAAAAGCCGCGCCGGGATTGTAGCTTCGAAGCGCACTGACAAGCTCGTCAATGTGACTGTCGAGATTCCGGTCTGGAAACGGGTAGTCAAGCGCCTCGTTGGTCCCAAGCGAAATAATAATAAGGTCTGGCGCCAACAGCCCTGCCTGACTGGCAAAGTACGTTGCCGCATTGTAGTGCTTGTATTTAGCTCCGTTGACACCGATCGAGTGATAGAGAACGCCGGACTCGCCGTTCTCCAGGCTTAGGCCGAAGATCGTTGCGTGGTGTTGCCCGTCGGATGCTTTCTTAAGCTGAATGCGGATGCCGGATGTCTTTTCATTCAACATCACAGGGGCGTGCCCATCGGGATAGTCCGATGCGCGTGCTACCGCGAGCTCTTGACCCAGCGTATCGGCAACCACAAAATCGTAGCTCCGCCCATCGTTTTGGAAGAAGAGTATCACTTTGTTAAACGAATAGTCAGCGCGTGGATCCCGCATCCGGACCTCGAACGATGCGCTCGGATCGTGTGTGCTGATGGTTATGCCTCCGACCCCTATCGGCAACGGCTGGTCGGGAAAGGAGCATCTTTTTGCTTCCCATGTATCCGTAGTAGACGAGACAATGTTGTAGCTCTCGTTGGTTCCTGCAACACGGCCGGGCACAATCAATCCCCTGCCCGCGTTGCCAAAATCATTTTGAAAATTCCACCGCAATGGCTGTGTCAAGTAATCGCCCTGAATATGCGAGTCGCCGATATGCACAACGGTGACATTTCCTGTTCCCGATCGCCTTAATTCAAGAAGTCGCTGGTAAAACGACTCCAGGTGTGCAGCGTTTTGAATGACGTTGATGGTATCGTTCTCGAGGCCATAGCTACCATAGCTGAACTCGAGAGTTGATTGTGCGTGTGAACCGATCGGTGTCATCAAAAGAATGAAGACAACCGGGATCCTTACGCTAAGGTGCCTGAACAGTCTTGTCTTCATACTTTGATAATTCAACCAATAAACTTCGCACCAGTGATACCGCGAGCTTTCGACCTCCTCTGAATGTAAGATGCGTAAAATCTCTCGCCCCGAGAGCCGGCCTGGCATTGACGAACTTAACCATGCTGTTTTCGCCTCCCATGGCTGTGAACATGTCCCAAAAAGCGATTCCGCACTCCTGGGCAATGAGTCTTTGTGCATCTCGCATAACTGGAATGGCGGGCATGGTCTGATACTCTCCGTTCATATTAGTACTGCGATCGCTCACGCTCAACAGCAGAAAACTCGCATTCGGAAAAGCTTTCTTCAGATTGTTGACAACGCCCACCATGCGCTCCACATAGGCTTCGTAATTGAGTTTGTCTTCAACGACCAGGTTCAGCCCAAACTGCAGGATCACCAGTTTGTAATTACGATATTGATCGAACTGGCGATAGAGCGGCAGTGGAACACGATTGAGGTTAAGGCCGGAGTTTCCTCTAACCGAAAAATTGTCAACGTAAATGCCTTGTGATGATTCGAATGATGCCCCGTATACCATCACGCTGTCGGCGGAATGAAATTCAAACCGCGCTCGTTTCATCCCGCTCCGCCGGTACTGCCATTCCCGCAATCGCTCCGATGGAACGAGTATCTCAGTAAGCGCGACAGTGTCAAGGCTGGCGCGAAGAATAGCGCTATCCAAAGACGTGTAGTACAACTTGACAACGTTGAATTCCCTGAGGTAACGCTGTCGTGATGGCCGGTACTCGACCATGTTGTTTTCCAGGGGAAGGAAGGTGTATCCTGCCGGGCCGATGTCTGCATCCGAAGTAATGTTTACCAACGACGAGGTCTGCCAGTTTTCAAACTTGTGTTTGATGGTATTGCGAAATCCAGTGACAGTGGATGTGATGGGGACATACCCCACTCCCCGCCCGCCGAAGATGGTTTGAAGGGTGTCGCGAAAGCTGCCGCAGAAAACATCGCCTTCAATGAAAGAGTCTCCATAAAATGCAATGCGCAATACTGACCCGTCTTTCTTCACTCTGGCAAGTGCGTTGATGAAGTCATTCAGCGCACTCTTGTCAGCGCTATAGTCTTCGATGCACGTCAGGCCGGTTGGACATTCTTGCTCGACCTCCGACACCAGCGAGTCCTGCATCACTTGTATAGAGTCAGGGGTAATATTTTTCAATGCAAGAGCAACCGAATCCACGACCACGTCTGGAGTGTCGTATTGGAGAGACACATCGGAAAGCAAATCAATCCGCCTGAATTCCAATGGTCCAACTGAAAATTCATCGACCGAAGAAAGTGCCAGCAACAAGCAGATGATGGTCAGGCCCATCAGGAAAGAATAGTGAACCTTATTCTTCATCAAAGGTCCAAAGTAAAGAAATAACGCGAGCATTTACGTCAACGAGGGAGCTGTCGTTGAACCGCTTCAGGGCCTCAGCTTATTGTGCCCCAGCGCGGATTTCGTCAACAACCGAAGGGTCCAGCAATGTGGAAACATCACCGAGGTTGTTAACGTCGCCTTCCGCTACTTTTCTCAATATGCGTCGCATGATCTTGCCCGAGCGTGTCTTTGGCAAGCCGCTGACAAACTGGATCTTGTCAGGTTTCGCGATGGGGCCGATCAAATTTGAAACGGTATCGCGTATCTCATTCCGCAATTTCTCTTCTTCGTGCGGTTTGTCGTAGCAAATGATGAACGCATATATACCCTGCCCTTTAACGTCGTGGGGGAACCCGACGACCGCCGTTTCGCAGACTGCACTGTGTTCGTCAATGGCACTTTCGATCTCCGCTGTTCCGAGATTATGACCGGAGACAATAATAATATCATCCACGCGTCCGGTAATCCGGTAATAGCCATCGGCATCCCGCTTGCAACCGTCACCCGTAAAATATTTTCCGGGGAACGACGAAAAATACGTCTCCTTGAAGCGCCGGTGGTCACCGTAGATCGTGCGCGCCATTGAAGGCCATGGAAACTTGATGCACAGCCGCCCTTCAACGTTATTGCCCTTGATCTCCAAGCCGCCTTCATTCATCAAAATCGGCTGAATACCCGGAAGAGGCAGTGTAGCATGACTGGGTTTCAAAGGCGTGACGCCCGCCACCGGAGAAATCATGAATCCCCCGGTTTCCGTTTGCCACCAGGTATCGACAATGGGACATTTTCCCTTTCCGATATTCTTGTCATACCAATGCCACGCTTCCTCATTGATCGGTTCGCCGACGGTTCCGAGCGTTTTCAGTGAGGTGAGATCATGCCTCTCGACAAAATCCAACGGGGCTTTTTCCAACGCCCGAATGGCCGTCGGGGCGGTGTAGAAAATATTGATCTTATGCCGTTCTACCACCTGCCAGAATCTTCCCCAGTCAGGCCAGGATGGCACGCCCTCGAACATGACGCTGGTAGCACCCGCGGACAAAGGGCCATACAGAATATAAGAGTGTCCTGTGATCCATCCGATATCCGCCGTGCACCAATACACGTCTCCCTCGCGGTATTGGAAGACTGTTCTGAAGGTGTAGTCGACGTAAACCAGGTAGCCGCCGCACGTGTGCACCATTCCTTTCGGTTTCCCGGTCGAACCAGACGTGTACAAAATGAACAACAAGTCTTCCGCGGCCATTTCCTCGGCAGGACACGAGTTGGAGACTTTCTTGATTTCGTCATGCCACCACACATCGCGTCCTTCGACCATCTTCACGTCGGTAGACGTGTGCTTAAACACGATGACACGCTTTACGTCGGGGCACTTTTCGAGCGCGTGATCCATGATGCCCTTCAGGTCGATAGTCTTGTCCCCGCGCAGGCCACCGTCGGCTGTCACCACTACCTGACATCCCGCATCCGTTATCCGGTCAAAGAGGGATCGGGAGGAGAATCCAGCAAACACCACGGAGTGCACGGCGCCAATGCGCGCGCATGCGAGCATCGTGTAAGCCAGTTGTGGAATCATCGGCAAATAAACGCAGACACGGTCTCCCCTTTTGACCCCATGGGCTTTGAGCATGTTTGCCGTTCGACACACTTCATCGTGCAATTGCTGATACGTGATGAACTCGGCCTCACCGGAAGGGTGATTGGGCTCCCAAATGATCGCCGTCTGGCCCGCGCGTTGCGGTAGGTGCCGATCAATGCAATTCTCTGTGACATTAAGCGTGCCGCCGTCAAACCACCGCACTTCGGGCTTATGAAAATCCCACGACAGCACCCTGTCCCATTTCTTCCTCCATTCAAAGCCTGCCGCAATCTCGGCCCAGAATTTTTCGGGCTCGTCTACGCTTTTCCTGTACAGTTGCTGGTATTCTTCAAAAGTCCGGATAGTGCTCATCGCTGATGTCTTGATTTAGTGTTTTCGAAAGGTTGGATGCTAAAAATCCCATTCTTTTGTCACAAAATCAACCACAAATTATGTGTGTGTACGGACACATCAATGCAGAGCTGATTACCTAAATTTAGGCAGCGCGCAGAGTCTTCAAATGGGGTTGCAAACATTCTTAGAACAAATACTGTTCGTCATCGTCCTCTACAAGCGGCGTCCCGAGATGGCCGGATCCTTTCAGTCTCTTTTGGAAATGAAGGAGCATCTGCCTGAGCGGTCCATCTTCATCTACGATAACAGTCCAGGCGATGATCCTGGTACCGAGACATCGGTGGTTCAGGACAGCCGGGTAACGTACACGCGCAGTCCCGAAAATTTTGGTGTATCACGAGCCTACAACACAGCTGCGCGGCTAGCCACCTCACTGGATAAGAAGTGGCTGTTGCTTCTCGACCAGGATACCCGTTTTGAAGGAATTTTTCTTGAGAAATTATTGGAGGCGACTTCGTTTTTTCCTGATGTTGCCGCGTTTGCCCCAATAGTGCGCGATGCAAAGGGAATAGTTTCTCCATTTGTGTGGTCAATGGGAAGGGGATGGCGAATAAAGCACTGCAGTGAACGTCTTTCCCTTGAGATATACAGGTTTATTAATAGTGGTCTTCTGATTGAACGTGCGGCCTTTCTCAAGGCGGGCGGATACGATGAGGGCGCTCCGTTGGATTTCAGCGACATTGCCTTCGGTGAGAAATTGAGACAGGTGTGTTCAACCTTCAATGTTGTTGAAAGCAATTTGGTCACATCGTTCTCCGGCTCCTCAAAGCTGTCGACACAGGATGCGCTGGCGCGCTTCCGGTTTTTTTGTCAAGGCGGCATTAGGATGTCAACAGCGCATGGCCCGCGTTACTTGATTCTTTTCAACATGTTGGCTCGTGCGGTAGCCCTGAGTTTCGGATTCAGAACCCTTGACTTCATGAGAACCTTGTTTTCAATCACGACCAATCCAGCCAATGGGCCATCGCATTCCAAAGCACATCATCCCTCGACCATGCCCTATGAACCATAGCCGTTCCCAACCTGTACCCTTTTGATCGGATGACCGTGCAAACGCCATGAACCCCTACTTCTCCTATGTATTTTCATTTTCGATGGCGCTGATTGCCTACTCCCTCGGATGGTCAGAATTATACCCACCGCTCTCGCTCTCGCTCCTATTGTTCCTGATTGGTACCCTGGCGGTGCATCTCTACATTGGAACTAAGGTTTGGCGATTTCGGTCAATTGAATTCCGGCCCATCTTGCTGGAGCGGGATGCTCCGCCGATCATCATTACGACGTGTCTCTACATCTTATGGACTTGCGAATTCATCTATGAAGGGGGCATTCCGTTAATCAAAATCCTGTTTGGTCAGGAATATAACTACAGACTTTTTGGGATTCCGTCGCTGCATGTATTCAATGTTACGTTTGCGTCATTCTACACGGTTTACCTGTTTAATGTCTATCTATCAAGACCGCGCAAGCTCATCCTGGCGCTTTGCATGATTAACCTGTTCGCGGCCATACTGATTTACAGCCGGGCCATGTTCATGTTCAATCTGGCTGGATGCTTCTTCCTGCTGGTCTCGTCAACGGTCAAAGTCAACAAGCTGCTCTATGCTGCGTTGCCTTTAGTCGCATTAGCGTTGCTCTGTCTTTTTGGAGCGTTGGGGACTATGCGTGTTTCAAGAGAGGCTGGCGAAAGTTATGATCGTAACCTATTCCTGGACATCGGCAAAGCAACTCCAACCTTCCGCGAATCCCTGGTCCCAAAGGAATTTTTCTGGACATATATTTATGTCACGTCGCCTTTGGCAAATCTTCAGCACAACATCGATACGCACAGCGGGCATGAAGTGACATGGCAGAGCATTGCCGGGATGGTCAACAATGAGATCCTAATGGACTTTATTTCAAAGCGGATCAACCAGATCACCGGAAGCACGCGGAAGAGCGAGCGCACCATCCCGGGTCCTTTCAATGTTTCTACGGCGTACTCAAGGGCGTTCAGCTATTGCGGATGGATCGGGATGATTATCATGGGATTAGTAATTTTACTTACGCCATGGATCTACATGAAACTTTTGCCGGCCCATTCGCTATTTTTTTCGACGGGTTTTGCAATCCTGTGCACGATGTTTCTTTTTCTTGCCTATGACAATACGATAAGGTTCACCGGCCTAAGTTTCCAGCTGGTCTACCCCGTGTTGCTGGACTATGCCTGCAAAAGATCAGCACGGGTAAAAAACTTTTTCGTAAACAACAATGTGACAGGAGTGTAACGCTACACCATTCAAAGGGGGTAGTTTTGCTTTACGCGCGAGATACTCTATCTTAACTGCGGCTAAAACTACTATGATCTCAGTCTGCATGGCAACCCGGAACGGCGAGAAGTACATCAGTCAGCAGCTGGATTCCATTCTCTCACAACTCAAACCCACAGACGAACTCATCATTACCGACGACTGCTCCGGTGACGGCACCGTAAGTATCATCCGTTCATTTGATGATGACCGTATTCGGTTGACTACGAACGCCCGGCCGGCCGGTATTGCACAAACCTTTCAGTCCAGCCTGATGCGTTGCCGCGGCGACTATATTTTTCTGGCTGACCAGGATGACGTCTGGCTGCCTCAGAAGGTGAATGTAATGCTTCGACATCTTTCCGACCATGACCTGGTTATCAGCGACTGCAAGGTCGTTGATCACCAATTGGTTCCGAAGTCCAGGTCATTCCAGGCGCTGAACAACTCGGGAAAAGGACTTATCAAAAATATCCTTCGAAATTCCTACATGGGCTGCTGCATGGCCTTTAACCGCGGCCTGCTCAAGCGCGCGTTGCCCATTCCAACAGACATTCCGCTGCACGACTTCTGGATCGGGTTGATAGGAGAATTGTATTTTAAGGTGAAGTTTATCCCTGATATACTTATTTATCACCGCCGCCATTTGACCAACGCGTCAACAAATGGATCATTGAGTCGCGCATCGCTTTCAACGAAGGTTTTAACCCGTTATCGTCTCATCAGGAATCTTCTTTTACATCGATCCTATGCGTATTAAGATCACAGCCTCGATCGTCATTTATAAGAACGACCCTGGAATGGTCATGGAAGCTGCGAGAAGTTTCCTGGACAGTGTTCCTGATTCAGCCCTGTTCCTGGTCGACAATTCGCCGACCGATTCTTGTCGCAACTATTTCACCGACCCGAGAATCCACTACATCTTCAATAACAAGAACCTTGGATTTGGTGCCGGCCACAATGTCGCGCTCAGGAAAGTGCTGCAGGAAAACCTGTCCACGTATCACATCATCCTGAATCCCGACGTATATTTTTCGGCTGATGTGCCCCCCCGGATACATTCCTTCATGGAGGAAAACGAGCAGGTGGGCCTCGTCATGCCAAAAGTGCTCTTCCCGGATGGAAGATTACAGCCGCTGTGCAAGATGTTGCCGTCGCCCTTTATCTTGTTCACCCGGCGGTTTCTGCAGTTCATTCCTTTCTGGATAGACCGGCTCAATCATTGGTACGAGATGCACTTTTCGGGTTACGACAAGATCATGGACGTTCCTTTCCTTTCGGGATGTTTCATGTTTCTTCGCGTCGATGCTCTGCGGCGGGTGGGCTTGTTCGATGAACAGATCTTTCTGTACACGGAGGACACCGACTTAACCCGCCGTATTCACAAATACTATCGCACTATCTTCTTTCCGGAAGTGACTATTTATCATTATAACCAACGGGGTTCCTATAAGAGTCTGGTGATACTGATGCACCATATTTTCAGCGCAATAAAATACTTCAACAAATGGGGATGGTTTGTTGATGCCGAACGAGAAAACGTTAATCAACGAATTCTACTTAAATTCACAGAGTGAGCTGGCGATGGCTGTTGGGTGACATGAAGGGTTCGGCCGTGGCATTGAGTATTGCCCTGGCGTTGCTTCCATTTTCAATCCTTTTATGCCATATGGCGCTCGCATGCTTCCTTTGGTTTTGGATGCTGGAAAGCAGCTGGGTCGAAAAGCTTGCTCAGTTTCGTAGAAACACAGATATCCAGGTGCTGGCGGCCCTCCTGGTCATCATGCTCTTTGGACTGCTTTACACCGACGACACTTACCGGGCAGAATTTTTCGTCCAACGCAAAGCCTTCTTTTTCTTGTTGCCGCTGGCGATTGCCACGAGCGCAAATCCATTGCGTACTGCCGAGATCCGCCGGATGTTCTACCTTTTCGTGGGCGCATGTTTTGTGGCGATGTGTGTATGCCTGGTTCACGCTTTCAATCAATATCAGATATTTCGTCAACTCGGCCCGGAATTCACTCCTTCCATTTTTTCGTTTGATATCGATGCATTCAACCAACTGAACCCCGCTGCGGATGTTCAATGGTTATTTTTTTCCTACCGCGCGCTATCGGCCGGTATTGCCATCCATCCGGCATATCTCGCGCTGTACTTCGCGTTTTGCAGTCTCTTTCTGCTCCATGAGTTTCTCACGCGCGCGCTTACAGACCGCCAGGCAACTGTGGTGGGAACCTTGATTATCCTATTTACGCTGTTCGTTGCCCTGTTGTCCAACAGGACGATACTCTACAGCCTGTTTGCACTTTATACCATTGTGGCTGCGGCGATAGTGCTGCGATTCAGGACACGCAGGGCAGTAATATTGCTTTCGGTGCTAGCCATCGCCATTGCTACCCTGTTCTACATCAATCCTGTCAGTCAGTATCGCAACTGGCAGGAATTTCATGCCATCGCGAACGTCCCGCAAGGCAAGCAAATCGACAATTCGATTGAAGAACGCGCCAGTCAATGGGATGTGGCATGGCAGACTTTCCTCAAATCACCATTGCTCGGTGTCGGAACCGCCGACGTAAAGAAAGAAATGCAGAACACGGCCGGCAACTACCATGTCGCAGATCAGGCAACCATAGCGGATCCACATAATGAATACCTTTACCTTATGGTCGGCAACGGTATTGTGGCGTTAGTGTTGTTTCTTTTGTACCTTTTAATGGCGTTTTTCCGCGGGTGGGCCAGCGGAAACTACCTCGCAATAGGCTTTATTTTCCTCGTGGCGGCTTTATGTTTTACCGAGTCGGCCCTGGAACGGCAAAAAGGAATTGTTTTCTTTTCAATTATTTATCCCGTGCTTTCATTTCAGTGGACCTGGCAGCGAGCACAACATTTAACGGGACTATCCAGTGCAAGGAGTTAAGGTTCAGAACAAGATCGATCAATATGTAGTCAGGGCTCTCCTGTATTACGATATATTCAATTATCCGCTCAAGGGTTCTGAGGTCTTCCGCTTTCTCGGCATGAATTCCATAACGGAAGCCGACGTTCTCGTTTCATTGCATAGCCTCGTCGAAAGAGGATTGGTTGCGCAGATGGGTGAATACTACAGCGTCCGCTTTGACATGGATCTTGTTCGACGGCGTGTGAAAGGAAATAACGAGGCACGGGGATATTACTCCCTCGCTCAAAAGAAGGCGCGATTTATTTCCAGGTTCCCATTTGTCCGGGGAGTGATGGGTTCCGGGTCGCTGTCGAAGGATTACATGGACGACAACTGTGATCTTGACTTTTTCATTGTTACCTCGCCGGGCAGGCTTTGGATTGCCCGCACCTTCCTGGTGCTGTACAAGCGAGTATTCCTCAGGAATTCGCACAAACATTTCTGTGTAAACTATTTCGTCGACGAAGGACACCTGGAGATCGAGGAAAAGAATCTCTTTACGGCGACGGAGCTCGCTACTGTTTTACCGCTGCACGGTGTTGAATATTATGAACGCCTTCACGATGCAAACCGTCATTGGGTTCGGCGATTCCTGCCCAACTATCAACGCCGGGAGAGCAATGGGATACCTTCCGGCACAATTGGTGTGTTCAAAAAGGTCGTGGAAAGCATACTCAACTTCATGCTCGCAAGCAAGTGGGAAAAGCTGCTGATGAAGCTGACTTACCAAAGGTGGCGGCATCTGTATGGCGAAAGCTATAGCCAGGACGACTTCGCCGTAGCTTTCAAGACGAAAGAATATGCATCGAAAAATCATCCGCGGAATTTTCAAAAAAGAATTCTTGACGTGTATTCCGAGAGACTAAGCTGGTTCAAAGATCGGGGCGTTGCGTTGGATCATGAGTAGCATTGTATTCACCCACTCCTATTTTTATAAATTCGATCCGAAGCAGTGGCGGTTCAAGCAACCGTACCCGCCCCTTGGAACAATTCAGGCGGCCGCGGTCATGCGCGATGCAGGTCACTCCGTTTCACTCTTCGATGCAAATCTGCTCGATGATCATAGCGGGCTTGGCACATCCATAAGGCAGAACGCCGCCACTTACGTTGTCATCTATGACGACGGCTTCAACTACCTGACGAAGATGTGCCTGACCAACATGCGCCAGGCAGCTTTTGAGATGTCGAAAATGGCGAAGTTACTCGGTTGCACCGTGATCGTTGCCAGTTCTGATGCGACAGACCACTACGAAAAATATCTGGCTAATTCAGCCGACTTTGTCATCCGCGGCGAAGGTGAGGAGACGTTGAAGGAGTTGATTATGGCGCTCGAGAGGCGATCGGATCTTTCTTCCGTCGCAGGAATTGCTTTTAGGAAATCTGGGGCGACCATGGTTACCGCTGCACGTCCCGTCATTCGCGATTTGGATTCATTACCGATGCCTGCCTGGGACCTGGTGGATGTTTCAACCTACCGAAAGATCTGGCGACGGCATCACGGCTTCTTTTCACTGAATATTGCCACTACCCGCGGCTGTCCTTTCAAATGCAACTGGTGTGCCAAGCCCATCTATGGTAATCGCTACAATTCCCGGTCGCCCGAACAGGTCATCACCGAAATAAAGTGGCTGATCGATAGTTATCAACCCGATCATTTTTGGATCTGCGACGACATCTTCGGACTAAAACCGGGGTGGGTACACCAGTTCAAATCGCTGGTCGTTAGGGAAGGCCTTCAGTTCCGTTACAAAATACAATCGCGGGTTGATCTCCTGCTTGAACCGGAAGTCATTGAATCGCTCGCTGCTTCCGGAGCGGAGACCGTGTGGGTTGGTGCCGAGTCGGGATCGCAGAAAATCCTTGACGCTATGGACAAGGGCACGACGATACGACAGATCAGGGAAGCGACGAAGTTATTAAAGATGAATAACATCCGGGTCGCCTTTTTCCTACAGTTCGGATACCTGGGTGAAACGCGCGAGGACATCGAAAAAACCATCAATATGGTTCTCGAACTGCTACCGGACGAGGTCGGTATCTCTGTATCGTATCCTTTGCCCGGCACAAAATTTTATGAAAAAGTCAAGGACCAGTTAGGGGAAAAAGTAAACTGGAGCGACTCTGACGATTTGGCGATGATGTTTAAAAGTACATTCACAGCAGAATATTACCGCCAGTTGCATCGTTATGTGCATAGCCTCTACCGCAAACACAAGGGATTCTATGCGATAAGAAAGACATTGGGCAATCCGCTTGGGCTGACCTACAAAGATTTGCGCGCCAGTCTTGCCACCTTTTACTACCTTCCCAGGGTTGTCGTCGATCACCACAAACTCAAAAGCCTGGAAGTCCAGTGACATAGTATGGCTGTGCCGTTCGACCATATTGCATCAACGTACAACTCACTGTTATCGCCGAGCGCAGTGGCACTGCTGCAGCGCAAATGTGTCTGGAATTATGTTGAAAGCGTAATTCCAAATCTCAACGGCTTTGAAATGCTGGAACTCACATCCGGATCAGGCGACGACGCCGATCTGTTTTGCGAACGTGGGTTCAACCTAATCGCAACCGATATTAGTGGCGAGATGCTTAAGGTCACGCAAAAGCAGGAGGAGAAATTCTCGATGCAGTCAGGCATCAGCTCACATTACGTTGACCTGGACGTTTTCAATGAGACGCTCTTCGACAAGAAGTTCGACCTGGTCTTCTCCAACTTCGGTGGACTGAATTCCGTCAGTCCCGATTCCATGAAAAAACTACTGCACTGCATGCCCTCGATATTGAATCCGGGAGGCCGCTTTGTCGGTGTCGTCATGCCAACATTCTGCGCGTGGGAAACGCTATTCTTTTTGCTTCGTTTCCGGTTCAGAAAAGCATTTCGAAGATTACTGGTGTCGGAAACAAATTCGGAGCTTGATTCCAATGGGTTCAAGAGTTGGTTCTATCGTCCGTCGCAGATTAAATTGTGGGCGAAGGGAAAATTCCGAGTCATGAACATCAAGCCGGTCGGGGTGGCATTGCCGTCAGCGTATCTGGAAAGATTTGTTAAATTTAAAAAGCATTGGCTGCTGCGGTTGAACCGAATTGAAAAACGTCTGGCTAAGTCAGCGCTTTTCTCGGGCCTGGCCGACAACTTCATCATCGATCTGCAGCTAATGGCCTAGCCTTGCAGACCACCACCACTCCAAACGAAGAATCTGTTAACCGGGCTTTTAGCAAGCAGTCGGCGGGCTACGATTTGCATGACCGGGCAAATCCACTACTGCAGGCCATGCGCCAGCAAGTCTACCGGCACCTGGAAAAATTCCTCCACCCCGGAAGCCGAATACTGGAGCTTAATGCGGGGACGGGCATTGATGCTGTCTACCTGGCGTCAAGAGGACATAGTGTCCATGCGATAGACATCGCGGAAGGAATGATCGAACAGATCCGCAAAAAGCAAAGTCAACCAGGAGTGTCCGACAGGCTTACGTTCGAACGACTTTCGTATCAACGACTGGATCTTCTCAATGGTCGGAAATTCAATTATGTATTTTCGAATTTCGGTGGCTTAAACTGCATCGACGATCTCTCGGCTGTCTCTGGAAAACTTATCCGGTTGCTTGAGCCGGGGAGTCGTGTTACCCTTGTAGTTATGCCGCCGGTATGTCCGTGGGAAATGGTTACGATCTTGAAAGGCAACCCCCAGGCCTTCCGCAGATTTCGGAGCGCAGGAGTAAGGGCCCACCTGGAGGGCGAGTATTTCGATACGCATTATCACTCTTTAAAGACGATAAGGAAAGCGTTTGGGACGGGCTTCCGTTTCCTGAAATCAGAATCGCTCGCACTCGCCACGCCGCCACCCCATCTGGCTTCTTTCCCGGCGGATCATCCAACAATCTATAGCGTCCTGGGGAAGGTTGACGCCGGTTTGAGAAGGGTATATCCGTTCAACCGATGGGGCGATCACATTATTGTCACGTTTGAATTAAAATCCGATGGATGACGACCATGCGAGAGGTTCGCGGCGCGACTTGCAGGGATAGCGGATGAGCCATCTGGTAAGACAAAAGTCCTGGGAGGTAATTTCCTCGCATTCGTTATCTTTCAGACCTGACAGCTATGGACCTGCGAGTTGACCTACTCAAAAATCCCGATATCGAAGTCAGCGAAGATCTTTTCTGCCAGAAGGGGTTTCACTTCATGGGGGAATTTGAAAAGAAATATATTGAATTAAGGGACAAAGAACATCGGCTTTATCCAGACGAGGTGGTAGCCCAACTACCAGTGATCGATCGAGACAACCCCCAACGGGAAGAGTGGGCAATTCGCGCAAATTCGCTTCAAAAAATAATCCGTCATTTGTCACGACTCCCGAGCAGGGAGAATTTGTTGGACGTTGGTTGCGGAAACGGATGGCTTGCCAATCGTTTGTCACAAATCGGCATCAACGTTGTTGCCCTGGACGCAAACCTGACCGAACTGCGACAGGCCGCGAGGACTTTCAAGAGAACAAACCTTTCATTCGTCTATGGCGACGTCTTTCACAGGTTCCTGGATGGCCTGGCGTTTGACATTATACTACTCGCCAGCTGCATTCAGTATTTTCCTGATTTGACGATGCTAATAAACCGGCTGATGAAATTGATGGCACCATCGGGACGAATTCTGATTGTTGACAGCCCCATCTATAGATCAACCGCGTCAGCAAGTCGGGCTGAAACGAGAAGTCGTAAATATCTATCATCCGTCGGAATGCCAGAGATGGCAAACTCCTACTTTCACCACACGATAGACGCACTGGCCCCATTCAGCTTTAAGGTGATTCATGACCCTTCGGGGTTGAGGTCGCGTGTCAAACGAGTGATGTTTGGAGAGCCATCGTCGCCATTTCCCCTCATTCAAATTTTTCGCAGTTGAAACTCTATAGAACCATAATTTCGATGATCACCGACCTCCTGCAACCAGGCGGTATCAGAAAGGGAGTTTGGATTGTCGTTCTCATGGTGTTCAATGCCTTACTGGATTTCTTCAGCATCGCAGCTTTCGTCACGTCATCTGTAGTATATCAGCATGGCGATACCCATTGAATCCAATATCTCTTTCTACGACAGTGTTGCGCCGGAATACAACCGCCACCTGTCAGACGGAGACAATCGTGCGCGCGAAATGATCGCGGACATTTTTGTGAAATATGTCGAAAGCGGGTGCGTGCTGGACTTTGGCGGCGGAACTGGTTTGGACATTCCCTGGCTGAGTGGCAAATACGACCTTTACTTTCTTGAGCCATCGGTCAACATGAGAACAGTCGCATCGCTGCAAGCTGACACACACAAAGTGACTTTCCTACCCGACGACTACACCGATTATCTAAAGTGGCAACCTGACTCATTGCCACTTTCAGCCAAGGTTGATGGCGTGCTTGCCAATTTTGCTGTTCTGAATTGCATCGAGTTCCTCGGTCCCCTGTTTGAAAAGATAAGCTTGCTCATGCTGAATGGCGCCTACTTGTTCGCCACGATTATCGATCCACGCCCTGTGAATATCCTTCGCCACCACGGTTTAGTTCAAGCGATACAGACAGCGATCAACGGCAAGAGTGTCGTTTACAACCGACATCGTGACAAACTTCACCCCACATTCCTTCACTCACGGAAATCGATTCTGTCGGCCTCGGATGAATATTTCGATCTTCGCGACCAGGTCCCATTGCCAGCGACAACGTTCTCCCTCTTTATATTTAGACGCAAATGATGGGACTGCTTAAAACGGCGATTAGGAAGGTACTGTTCCTAAATCAGAAGCCGAGGAAATTTGTACCCGTCAGCCTCGATCCTGCGGCTATTGAGGAAACGGTCACTTTAATAACGGGGACCAGCGAAATCGATATCAGCCAACGTCATTGCGTAGTCTGTCACCAGCCGTTCATGATTGCAGTTGCACTTCCGAAGGGGCAGCTTGATGTTCAGTTACGAGCAGCCAGAATCGGAATTCGAAAAAATGGCGCGATGATGGCGAGCGTGGATGGTATCTTTCGCAAGAACGTCGGCATCGGCAGCAACGAAGTATTCGTGCTTGAGGCAACGTCCAGCAAGTGCTACCAGCTTTCATCCATTCATCAGTACGTCTTGCTAAAGCGATATTTCCTGCGAAACAAGAAAGACACGTATATGGAAGGCAAGATGTACAGCGCGGTGTACTCATTCCCAAGACGCGTGGTCGCAGTTTCCTATCGCGATAATGAGTACGTCAACATCTTCCCTATGGACTTTCAATGCGCCATCGACAATGAGTTGCACCTCTTTGGGTTGCGTACGACGAATGTCACGCTCGGCAAAATTCTGGCTGCTAAAAAGCTGGTGGTATCGGACACGGACGGTGCCGATATACAGGTGATTTATGCCCTCGGAAGAAATCACAGTGCCACGCCTCCTTCGTTGGAGGCGCTGCCTTTCGCAACTAATGAGAGTGACCTCTTCCGATTTCCAGTCCCGGCCTTTTCCTCTTCCTATCGGGAAATCGAGATTCAACACACTGAAAATCTGGGGACTCATGCGATAATGATTGGCAGGATTGTGAATATGCGGCAACTCAGGCCTGGCTCCGCACCCATCCACCATGTGCACTTCTTCGAGTTTGCGCGGTCGTCCTATGAAAACTTGCTCGATTGAACAAAGTTGGGGTTTTCGTCGATTAGTTTTTCAAGATAGGCGCGATACTTCTCACTAGCCCATTCGGCATCGTGTGAACTAATCCACCGATAGGCTGCGGCGGTCATTTGTCGAAAGCGGGAACGGTCGTTGACCAACCCAATAATCCTTGCTGCCAGCATTTCGGAATTTCCAACGGGAACAGAAATAGAAAATTGGTCGTCCAAATCCGCCAGGATTCCCACCCGCGTTCCACAAACAGCAATGCCACTCGACATAGCCTCCTGTATCACGGCACACCCCGTCTCAAAAACAGATGTATGAAGCATGATGTGCGCCGGATGAAGCACTTCAGGTAGTGAGGCTTGAGGAACAGGGCCGGCAATGGTTACCCTATGGCTGATTTCCTTTTCATTGAGAATTGCACGAACCCGTGGGTCATCAAAACCACTCCCGACAACAGTAAGATGACAATCAATTTTTCGCGATACACTGGCAAATGCCTCAAACATCGTGTCCTGATCTTTCAGGCGGCTATAGTATCCAACGTGAATGAACTGAACGGGAAAGGATAGTTCCCTTTCACGATAAGGAAATTTTGATCGATCCACCCGGAGGGGTAGCACCTCGATGTCGCGATTCGTCGGTAGGCTTTCCATCGCTACATTTTTTTGGTAGTTGGCCACAGCAACCAATCCAGTCGCGTCTCTGCAGACCTTCCGGGTCATCTCTGCGAGCCAGGGAACGGATAAATTTCCTCGACTGATTGACGGCAAGGAAACAGCTTCGAGGGCAATGAGCTGAACGGCGACAGGCCTATTGATCAGCTTTCCCAATGAAATCGCCCACTTCCCCGTTGGATACGCTGACACTGCGAAGATCAACGAAAAGGAATTCCGGACGTGGTCAAGCAGGAGGCGGGCACCAATCATCAAGTACAGGATTCGTCCAGGAAGCGGGAGGGTTGGCGGGCGGCGTATGGTCACGCCAGGCAGAGATTTGTCCGGGTGGACTTTCGAAAACGAATAGAATACAATCTCAAAATGTGAAGATAATCTACCAAAAAGCTCTTTCAGCACAGGTATCCCCTCACCAAGGGGCCCTCCACCAAGTACGTCCATGGCACAAACCGCGATCCGTCTCCTGCTATTTCGCATTATTTAATCCGCTAATTGCTCATACGTTTCCCTTAATTCAGCCACTGTCCAGCTGATCGAATGCACTCTCGCCCATCGAGCTGCCGCCTGCTTGATCTCAGCGACACGATTCCTATTCGGGATAATTGTCAACACGGCTTCAGCAAGAGCCCGATGATCTCCAACTTCAACACTAACACAACACTCGGGCAGATCAGCGAGTAATCCGACGCGTGTACCACAGACGAGTACGCCGCAACTCATTGCCTCTTCCGCAACGATGGGGTGTCCTTCAGATCTCGACGTGTGAAGAAGGACATCCGCCGCGTGATATCGCGAAGGCAGTTCATCATGATCCACCTGGGATTCGAAGGTTACTTTTGAAGAAAGGTCCAACTCTCGGCCCAACGCTCTCAGTGATTCTCCAAGATATCCTTCTCCGATTATTGTCAGTTCACTGGGCAGTTTAGCTGTGATGATCGCAAATGCCCTCAATAAAGTTGAATGATCCTTGACATGATTCAAACTACCAACGCTCAGAAAGCGGACTGGGGTCTGAATCTCGCTTTCACGAAAATCAAACAAGTCAGTGTCGATTCCCAATGGTATGAATCGAACATTTGACCTCTGAAACCCGTGCCTTTTAAGATTTTCAATGAGGTATCGGGTCGGAGAAATCAGCACGTGACAATGGTGGAGGGCCCACAACACCATCCTCCTTTGCAACGGTCGCAACAGCTGGCCATATCGAATGTCAGGGATGCTGGCGGCATCTCCACCTTGTAGGCTGATGACGCTCTTCAACCCAAATAGTTTTGCTGTCAACACGGCCAGGACGCCGCCAGGCAGCGCCCAGTATCCGTGAACCAATCGAAATCGTCGTGATTTATGAATCCTGCGATAGGCGAAAAAGAATTTGAGATTGCGAATGATCCTATTCGAGTGATATACTTCAACAAGGTCTACTCCAACTGGTTGGTAGCCCTTGTTTGTCTTGTAGAGTTGAAAAACCGTGATAGTAAAGTCGACAGCCAGCCGGTTGATGACGTTCTCGAGGGCCGGCACCCCAATATTATTCTTGCCTGTCCCCATTCCACCTGGGATAATGATCGCGATTGGCAGCTTTGTCAAGGTCGAGGTTGATTTATCGCCTGCAAAATTTTTTGCGCGTTAGCCTCAAATGAGTAATCTTCCCGAAAGCGCTTCAGCACTTTTGCTTTGACGACTTCCCGATCGAGGGTCAAACTTTTTTCCAATGCATTCAAAAGTCCTTCAGGACGCCCTGGCTCGTATAGGACTCCGATACTTCCATCGCTCGTCATCGTCCGGAAAGAGGGGATATTAGTCAATATCGGAATGCACCCACACGACATTCCTTCGCAGACCGCAATTCCGCTACCTTCATAATGTGAACTGGAAATAATAAAGTCGGCACTGTTGTACCAGTAGAGCAGGTCGCTATTCTTTACCTGGCCCAAAAGGATTACGTGATCTGAAATGCCGGAATCTTCAACCAGAGATCTGAGGTCGTGCAACAATTGAAATGTTTGATAGATCATGTACAGTCGCGCGTCGTCCCGAATCCTGATGAACTCACGGAATGCGCGAGCCACCGTGAGTGGGTCTTTGTTGGCATTGAGACTCCCAACCCAAAGGTAGGTCAATCCTTCCTGGACACCTGTCTTCTGCTTTGCGTCCAGCCTATCTATTGGATGAAATGGTGAGGATGTGCCCATCACTTCGTGTACCCTGTCGATGCTGCGTATTTGTCCTTTGACCTGCCACGGCCTGGCTAGCTCAATCGAAGCAAACAAATAAGCATGGACATACTTGTCGACGCGCCGTTGCAGAAAATGTCGAATATCCTTCAGCGGTTTCTCGGCATGATGCTGCATGATGATTTTGACGCGCCCTCCTATCTGAGCACGTAGCAACAACACTTGCCATGGGAAGATCAAGCCATGGACTATGATCACGTCCGGGTTGAGCCGCTTGACAAAAGTGTTAAATCTGAAGGGAAGGACAAGGCCAAGCCGGCCGATGCGTGGAAAGTAGTACGTCACATTTCGACGGGTAATAGTTCCCTTGAAGTCGATGTTATAGATGGCCGAAGTTTCCGCGTATTGCGCGAGCTTCTCAAGAACTCCTACGGAAAAACTTACTCTCTCCAGCCACGCTTCAGGATCTTTATACTGCGGCTTTGGAATGTTGTAGGATATGTTGATAACCTTCATTCGTTGATTGCCAAAAGATAATTATAAAAACCGGCCAGTGGGGTGCAAACTCTTTGTAACTATTTAAGTTTCTAGGGAAAAAACATTCTTCCGACTAAATTGTCACGTTTTGTTTTCGGAATGAAGAAGGTCTTGTTATTCAATCCTCGTGCGGGAGAAAAGGTGAGAATCATACCCAATGCCATTTTGGCAATTGCTGCCTCTATTGAAGGAAAGTTTGAGTACACCATTGTGGATGGCAATAGGGAGGAATGCCCTTGGGACAAAATTTCAGCGTACCTGGATACGGGCGACTTCGGATTTTTCGCGTCGACTGTCATGCCCGGACCTCAGCTTCGTCAGGCCATACCTTTCACAAAAAAAATTAGAGAACGTTACCCGGAAATTATCATAATCTGGGGAGGATATTTTGCGTCGAACCACCATGCGACGGTGGTCAAGTCGCGTGTGGTTGACTTCGTTATCAATGGTCCCGGCGATGCCGCGTTTCCCCGACTGCTGGAGGCCCTAAGCGAGTCGAGACCATACTCGGCTATCGACAACCTTGTTTATATGGAAGGGGACAAAGTAGTAGCCACCCGAAAAGCGCCTCTTCTCGAGCAAGACTCCCTGCCCGATCTCCCTTACGAAAAGTTGAACAATTTTTACCCGGTGGCCGGCTACCTGGGGAAGACGTTCCTTGGCAGCAAAACGATAGCATACCACAGCAGCATTGGCTGCCCATTTACTTGCTCGTTTTGCGGAGTCGTTCCCATCTTCAATGCCCGATGGAAGGCCAAGTCGGCCGAGAAAGTCTTCAAGGATTTAAAGTACCTGAAAGAAAGGTATGGTGGCAACGCCTTTCAGTTTCATGACAACAACTTCTTCGTTTCTGAGAAACGCGCGGTTGAGTTTGCACGGCTGATCAACGGCGAAAAAATGAAGTGGTGGGCTGAAGGACGAATTGATACCATGGACCAGTTCAGTGATGAATCACTTTCTGCAATCGCAGCGTCAGGATGCACAATGATCTTTTTTGGCGCAGAAAGCGGAAACGACACATTGCTGCGCCAGATGGAGAAAGGCGGAACTCAAAGTCGGGAGAAGATACGAGCATTCGCCGCTCGCTTGCGGAAGTTCGGGATTATACCGGAATACTCATTTGTCCTGGGATTACCGGCGCCAACGGAAGAGCAAGTGTGGCAGCAGATAAAGGAAGAAATTGCATTCATTAAAGAGATAAAGGACATCAATCCGGCAACGGAGATCGTTATCTATATCTATACTCCCGTACCGACCGACGGTTCGGAGCTATACGTTGAGTCGGAACAAAAGGGTTTTGCTTTTCCGAGGAATCTCGATGAGTGGATGCAAGAAGAATGGTTGACGTTCGACCTTCACCGGGAGTTCCTAACGCCCTGGCTAAAGCCGGAAATGATCAGGTATATTCACGATTTTGAAACAGTGATTCATGCACAATACCCAACCGTCAGCGATTATAAGCTGTCGACGTTGCAGCGCAAAATGATAAAGCTGTTGTCTGCCATGCGCTATCGGATGGGCCTGTACGGCTATCCCTACGAATTAAAGGCATTGATGAAGTACTGGCTAAAGTATCGTCAACCAGAAATTCAGGGTATGTGATGCGCTTCTGGAAACGATCTCATGACGTTCCTTTATTGGCGCCCGTTGATGGGTACAATCTGTGGGCTCATTCATACAACAGTGTTTCGAATCCAATAAAAAATCTATCCGACAGGTTTATCGAAACTACGATGCCTGATCTCAAAGGAAAGGACTTTCTCGATTGTGGATGTGGAACCGGTAGATTCTGTTCGTTCGCCCGAGATGCCGGAGCTGCTTCGATAACGGGAATAGACATTTCGAAGGCCATGATCGAACTTGCCAGGGCCCGCTGTCCAACAGCAGAATACTTCTGTGAGGACATCATTCGACTGAATCTTCGGGAAGATTCTTATGACGTTGCATTGGCTGCACTGGTGATCGCCCATGTCCAAGACCTGGAATCGGTCCTGTTAAAACTCACTGCAGCGCTTAGGAGAGGTGGATATCTGGTCGTGACCGACTTCCACCCGGAACAGACTGCCTCAAACGCAAAGAGAACCTTTAAGGAGGAGTCCACCGGCAAGGTGTTTGAAATTCAACACTACCTTCACACGATTGAGCGGTACCGTCATCTCCTTGCCAAAGCAAATATGCGGCTGGAGATCCTGGAAGAGCCAACCTACAACAACCAATCCGTTATATTCGGCATGCGAGCAATCAAGAAATGATGGATCTGCTTCTCAAAGGTGTCCGCTGGGATCATCGGCGGGGTGACATCCGAATTGCTAATGCAATCATCCAGGAAACCGGAGAAGATCTCGCGCCAAAGAAGGGTGAGGCAGTACTCGAGTTCGAGAATCATTTCATCTACCCCGGGTTAATCAATAGCCATGATCACCTGGAGATGAACCTTTATCCGAAACTTGGCACCCCTCCGTACGCGAACTACATGGATTGGGCAAAGGACATTTATAGACCAGAGGCCAGTCCGATTCGCGAGATTCAAAAAGTTGACATTGTCGACCGGTTGATGTGGGGGGGACTGAAGAATTTGGTTTCGGCCGCAACCTCGGTCATCCATCATAATCCGTGGCATTCATTACTTGGAAGATCTGAATTCCCGGTCAACGTTTTGAAGAAATACTCCTGGGCTCATTCCCTTGCATTTGAAAAAGATATCAGGAAGAAGTACCGGACTGACGTGCCATTCATAATACACGCTGGAGAAGGTGTTGACGAAGCAGTCCAAACAGAAATATCGTCGCTTACTGACCTAAAGGTTGTTGGCCAGAAATCCGTGCTCGTGCACGCCATCGCTGTAGACGAAAAAGGTATTCGATCTATCGCGGAAAACAAGCCATCAATAGTGTGGTGTCCGACTTCAAACAATTTCATGTTCGGCACTATGGCCCCAATCAGTGAATTGAAGAGGATAACCCGAGTGGCGCTCGGAACAGACTCTACGTTGACTGGCCCGCCTACCTTATTGGAGGAAATGCGGACCGCTGCGGCCACCAGGCTTGTCTCAGATTCCGAAATCTTCAACATGGTAACAGAGCTGCCCGCCGCGATTTTCGGCTTCAATAAGCCAACCCTAAATCCCGGGAGCAGTGGCACCTTATGGATAAGTGCGGCGAATGACCCTGACTACATCGCCAACATTTTTAGATGCAGTCCTGAAGATGTTGCAGCGGTTGTCGTCAATGGCAGGGTGCGGCTTGCTGATCGGCACCTTTCCAGAAAATTCGGACTGGTACATTCGTTCGTCGTCAATGGAAAAACCAAATACACTGACATCGCTGTAGGTAAATTGAAAACCAGGATCCGCAAGAAAGTGGACGAAGACATACTAACTAAAAATCCGCTCTGGCGCTTGATAGCAGCTTAAATTCTACACGGAGGCAAGCGGCAACTTCAAAGAACACACGCACTTTCTACAAGTTTCGTTGCGCTTAATATCGAGGCGACGTCGAAAATTCGATGCCGCCGAAGAATTGATAATGTCGATGAATTCTCCCTCAAAAATGTTACCGTAGGCCTTGTGAAAGAAACAGGGCAGCACCGACCCGTCTGACTCAATTACAGCCGAAACCCATGGCGCGTTGCAAACCGGTTCAGGGAATTCACCTTCACTATTAACCGCTCGGTAGTATTGCACAATTCGATTCAGCTTCCCGGGCTTCTCCACAATAAATCCGGATTCGAACTCTTCCTGAAGTGAACGCGACGCATTTGCGAGAATACTCTCCAGTTGAGATGCTTCTTCCTGGCTTAACGCGATTTCGCTAACGCGTTGTTCGTCCCAGGGCGTCGAACGGTTAAACGCGGTTGTAAATACATCCGCTGCAAGAAAAGAGATCTTGTCAAGGCCGATCGCCTTCGCTGCTCGCACGGTATTTTCAAAATCGAAGAAATTATAGTGATGAATTACACAGCGGGCACTTATTCGAAACTGGCGATCGATGGACTTTATCGCCGAGACGCCGGCGCTAATCTTTTTGAATCCATTGGGCACATTGCGAATCCGATCGTGAACAGCCTCACTCCCATCCAGCGATATGATGACTTCGTCGCAATTGCTAACAACTTCGGCGGCATTTTTTTCGAGCAGCAGCCCCGTGGTGAGCAAGGTCACCTTGATGCTCCGGGCCTTTAGGAGAGAACAAAACTTCCAAAGGTTGGCGTGCATGAGGGCTTCTCCGCCGGAAAAGACCACTTCGCACACACCCAGTTTTGTGAAGGCGGTGAGATTTTTTTCGAGATCTTCGACAGCGAGCTCCCGTTTCTCATTGTTTGCCTTCCAGATATCACACATCACGCACCTGCAATTGCAACGGCTATGCGGCATGAGTACTATAATTGGTAACTCGTAGATGTGATGAGTCGTGCGCGAAAGAAGGCGTTTGAACATTCGGTAAGTTAGTCAACGCCACTCAAGTATCGAACGAGGTCGTTGACAAAAATAAGTTCACCACTAGACGATGTACTCTACTCCAACGGCTATCAATGCTCCAAAGATCGCCACGGCCAGCTTACGGGCATTGAACCGGTGGTCAGGGCTGCTCTCGAAAACGATCGTCGTGGAGATATGCAAAAAATTGCCGCAAACCAGCGCGTACAAATAAATCAGAAAAGATGTCGATACGAATTCATTCTGTGCAAGATAATCACTCAGCAGCAGGCCGGCAGGTGCTGCCAGCGAGAAAACAATCAGATAGGGCAGCGCGCGCGCCTTCGACCCGACCTGCACCACCAACACGGTCATGAGCGCAAATGCGGCCGGCGCACGGTGTAACGCGATTCCAAATAAGATAGCATTGACATCGAATACCGGTCCCGATACCAACGGCTGGGCGAGCATTCCACCTTCCAGAAAAGCATGGACACACAGCGCAAATAACAGAACCAGCGCCGAAACCGAATGATGATGGTGGCTGTGATGGATGTGATGGTCCTGTTCGGCGGCGTGAGCGTGAATATGACCGTGTTCAATTCCCGAAGTGAAATATTCCAGCAACTGCTGAAGGAAGAATCCCGCGAGCACAAACAAACCGATCAGCTCAACGCCAAGGTGCTGATGATACAATTCCGGCAGCATATGAATGACCGTAATGGCGAACAGGTATGCTCCCGCAAATACAAGCCACAGTTTGTAGTTCGCCCCCCTGGGCTTCGGTATGAGGTAAATCAGCATACCCGCAAGTAACGGCGTGAGAAACAAGACGAGAAGCTTAATAACCATCGTTGAGAGTTTGATTGAATATGGACCTACGGATGCGACTCGTTGAATACAAAGAGATGCCGTCGCCGACAAGTGTGAACAGTACGGCATCAAGATCGCGTTGCTGTTCAAGCGCGGCAATGGCGGTACTCTTGCCCATTACCATGAATGCGGTAGCCCACGCATCTGCGCTCGCACAGTTTGTAGCAAAAACAGAAACACTCACTAAATCCTGTCGCGCCGGTAACCCGGTGAATGGATCAATAGTGTGACCATAACGATCATCGCCGAGGTCTCTGTAGTCGAAATAATGGGCTGTAGTTGTAAACGCCCTGTTGCGCAAAGGAACGTATGCAGCCAACAGCTGTTGATCACGATTTGATTTTGGATCCAGGATGCCGATTTTCCAGTCGTCTCTCCTTCTCAGATTTCTTCCGGCTGCATATCCTTCTCCGCCAATCTCAACAAGAAAATTTCGTATTCCTGTAGCGTACAGGAATTGCGCGACTACATCGACACCATACCCCTGACCAATTCCACCAAAATCGAGTTGTACCAGTGGATGACTCTTGATCACACTGTCATGGCGCACCTGAACCATCGTGTAGCCCACCAAAGCACGCAACGAGTCTAATGCGCCGTCGACATGGCCAGCCGGTTTGTCCGGACCAAACCCCCACGCGTTGACCAGGGGCAAGACGGTTGGATCAAAGGCGCCTCCCGATTTTTGCGCGATATCGATGGCACTGCGCAGTGTCAAGGCGAAATGTGGATCGGTCAACGGAATTCCCCTTCGGCTGGAGTTGAACCGTGAAACAGTCGACAACGAATCAAAGTTACTGATCGCCGCGTTAACGGCTCGTAGGAGAGAATCAATAGGTTTTGCCAGATCACGGACGGCCTTCGATTTGTCGAAATAAGTGATTGCATAAGTCGTTCCCATGGTCAGACCATGTAGCGTGATGGGCTCACGGGTCGACGAGCATCCTGTCGGGAGGAGCACACTCAAGAGCAAAAAGCCTGTGCATGTTCGCAGGAGCATCGGTGATTTTCGGTGTAAAATTATAATAATTAATACAAATGCGACAGGTATGGAAAAAGGAGCAGTGTTGTTCTCGTTGTGGATGGGAATGTGTAATTTCGTGTTACTGATCAACATATGCGCGAAGACTACCTGCAAGGCGGAAGCGAAGGATTGAATGCCGTTGAAAGAGAATTTGAAAAAGCGCTGCGCCCGCTTTCGTTCAGCGACTTTACCGGGCAACAAAAAGTAGTCGAAAACATCAAGGTCTTCGTGGAAGCCGCCCGCCAGCGAAATGAACCATTGGATCACGTGCTACTTCACGGCCCTCCCGGACTGGGCAAGACGACCCTTTCGCACATCATTGCCAATGAACTCGGTTCGAACATCAAAGTCAGTTCCGGCCCTGTGCTCGACAAGCCGAGTGATCTCGCCGGTTTGCTCACCAACCTGGAGGCTCATGACGTCTTGTTTATTGATGAAATTCACAGGCTGAATCCGATTGTTGAAGAATATTTGTATTCGGCGATGGAGGATTTCCGTATTGACATTATGCTCGACTCGGGACCAAATGCGCGGTCTGTTCAAATTTCTCTGAACCCGTTCACGTTAATTGGAGCCACGACCCGGGCGGGTTTGCTGACCTCGCCACTGCGAGCGCGTTTTGGAATTAATTCACGCCTCGAGTACTACGATTCTGAACTGTTGGCCAAAATCGTTCGCCGATCGGCGTCGATATTAAACTGCACGGTGGAGGGCGACGCTGCCTTTGAGATTGCGCGTCGAAGTCGCGGCACGCCCCGCATAGCAAACAACCTCCTTCGCCGCACCCGCGATTTTGCGCAGATCAAAGGCAATGGTACCGTCGATATGACTATCGCGCAGGTAGCACTGAAGGCACTTGATGTCGATGAGAACGGGTTAGATGAAATGGATAACCGGATCCTTCAGACGATCGTCGGAAAATTCAAAGGTGGGCCTGTGGGCATTACTACAATAGCCACTGCCGTCGGCGAGGAGGCCGAAACCATCGAGGAAGTGTACGAGCCATTCCTGATTCAGGAGGGGTACATCAAGCGGACTTCGCGAGGGAGAGAGGCTACTGACCTCGCGTATAAACATCTTAAGATCCCGCGGTCTCCGCGAGCAAAAGGGCTCTTTGACTAGTCACCGGCTCGTTAGAACTTCTCCAGCGACGAGAAAAAGAAGTTGCTTTCGATTTCCGCATTGGCATCACTGTCGGAACCGTGAATCGCGTTTGCCTCGATTGACTTCGCAAAAAGATTTCGAATGGTACCTTTTTCAGCTTTCTTAGGATCAGTGGCACCAATCAATTTTCTGAAATCTTCGACGGCGTTCGCTTTTTCCAAAATCATCGGCACGATTGGTCCGGATGACATATAGGTGCAGAGTTCATCATAGAAAGAGCGTTCCTTATGGATGGCATAGAACTGACCGGCGCGTTCCCTGCTCAGCCTGGTCTTCTTCATTGCCACAATGCGAAAGCCGGCTTCCTCGATCATTCGCATAATGGCGCCGGTGTGTCCGGCTCCAGTAGCGTCCGGCTTAATCATCGTAAATGTTATTGTTCCTGCCATAATTTGGGTTCTGGCCTGTTTTCTTTGTTAATTCAACGGGCGCAAAAATAACAGTTTCGCGCATAGTCCAAGCCCCTAAATGTCCAGATTTTGAGTATTTCGAGGGGTACATGAGTTCAGGAGCTGCCGCCCGCCGTACAAACAATTGGTTAATTTTTCACATTTTTGCCCCCTGTTTGCCGACATCCATGCGGAATATTGAAGCATTTAAAGCATTCCTGAGCCAACGCCGTAAGGTTGTCATTTTGACCCATTTTAAACCAGATGCTGACGCCCTTGGATCGTCATTGGGCCTGGGAGGATATCTTAAGAAAAAAGGTCACGACGTTAAGGTTATTACCCCCAGCGACTACCCGGATTTTCTGTCGTGGATGCCGGGAAACAACGAAGTCCTGATCTTCCAGAAGGAAAAGGCCAAAGTCGCCGCCAACTTCATTGCGAATTCTGATATCGTGTTCTGTCTGGATTTTTCAAGTCTTAAACGAATCAATGACCTTGGCCAAATGGTCGAAAAGTCAACAGCAAAAAGAGTCCTAATCGACCACCATCTCGAGCCCGATTCTTTCGCGGACTTTGAGCAGTGGGATGGGACGGCCGCCTCGACCGCGGAGCTCGTCTATCGGTTAATTGGCGAAATGGGTGATGAGCAAGTTGTGGACAGTGACATTGCAAATTGCCTTTATGCCGGTTTGATGACCGACACAGGTGGCTTCCGACATCCGAACACAACGTATGAGGTATTTCAAACGGCGGCGGCACTCGTGGCGCACGGCGCCAACCCGGCAATGGTGTCGAAATTGATTTATGACACCAACAACCTTGAACGACTTCGACTCATGGGTTTTGTCCTTTGGGAGAAGCTTCAGGTGGTGCCTGAATATCGCACAGCATACATCACGCTGTCGGCCGAAGAATTGAAACGCTTCAGCTCGCAGACCGGCGATACAGAAGGACTGGTAAATTTTGGATTATCAATCAAGGGAATCAAATTATCAGTATTGATATCGGATAGGAAAGAAAACATTAAACTCTCTTTTCGCTCACTCGGCGATTTCTCCGTCAACGATCTGGCCAGAACACATTTTGATGGTGGCGGGCATAAAAACGCTGCCGGGGGACAGACAAACCTAACGCTCGAACAGACGTTGAAAAAGTTCCTGGATCTCTTGCCACAATACAAAGACCAGTTGACGAAAGGCGACTAGAAAAACCAATTAACATTACAACCTTTGCCACAAAGCAATAGTCTAAACTAAATACATCAAGAATGAGAAAATCATTGGTCATTGCCGGGTTGGTCGCGTTGTTGGCTGCCTGCGAAAAGTCGAGCGAGACCTTCGACTATCAGGTAATAAGAGCCGGCGATGGTGTGGAGTCCACAACCGGGCAGCTCGTCATTTACGATCTGAAATTGGTGGATGCGAATGACTCGGTTTGGGTCGACACGTACGAGCGCGGATTTCCCGAAATCATGCAAATGGGCGATTCCTTGAAGGAATTAGCGGACGATAGGTTTAGCCAGACACTTGGCAGACTCTCGAAAGGCGACAGCGTCGTGTTTCAATCCACCACAAAAGAACTATATGCCGAACTACTGGGTTCGGCGGTGCCGCCGCAGGTGGACTCAACACTTATCATGACCTATTCGGTGAGTATCGACGACATCATCAACGAGGAGGACTTCCCGAAATTCCGTGACGAGGCGATGAAAAAGTATCAGGCTGTCATGGAGAAGCAACATACGGAACGAATAGCCCGTGCGGTTGAACAACTCGGTAAAGACACGGTCACAATCGATAATTATCTTGCCGCCCAGGGTTTGAAGGCCATGAAGACATCCTCGGGACTTCGGTATATCATTACCAAGGCCGGCCGCGGCAAGAATATCAGTCCTGGCCAGACGGCAAGTGTTCGTTATGCGGGATATCTTCTTGACGGAACATATTTCGACAGCAATATCAAATCCCTGGCCGAACAGAAGGGGTTGTATGATCCGCGGCGCGAACCTTACAATGCGATCGAGGTAGTGGTTGACAGAAGTTCTGTTATCCCCGGATGGCATGAGGCGATCAAATTGATGAAGAACGGAGCAAAGGCAACTTTCTTCATTCCGTCTCCACTGGCCTACGGAGAGCAGAGCAGGGGTGACGTCATCAAGGAGAACTCGATACTCGTGTTTGACATGGAAATAACGGAAGTTGAATAAATTGATCGGTTACCGAATTAAGCCATATGAAAAAAATGTCAAGGTCGTCAGGGGCGATAGCTGGGTTCTTGTTTGTGATCTTCTCAGCCTGTCTGCCGGATTCTCCCGACATTCCCACCTTCGAGGAACAGCTTGCCATCGACATCGCCATCATTGATAACTACCTGGAGGAGCATAACATTGATGCCATTGAACACCAATCGGGTCTGCGCTACGTCATTCATTCGCAGGGTGCTGGCAACCAACCTACAGTTGACAGTTGTGTAACGACGAATTACGTGGGCTATTTGCTCAATGCGTCAAACTCTTTCGATCACGGTTCAAATTTCTCCTTCCGCTTGTTGAACGTTATTGGCGGTTGGCAGCTCGGAATTCCACTTTTGCATGAAGGCGACTCTGCCACCTTTTATATTCCTTCCGGGTTCTGCTATGGCTATTCCGGTATCCCTCCCACCATTCCAGGAAACTCGAATCTTGTCTTTGGGGTCAAATTGCTGAAGGTAGGTCGCGTATACAACCAGCTTCCCTCGCCAGCCGGCACATGTGAGTAACAAATGAATCCTGGTTTGATCACGCTGTGCTTCGCCTCAAATAACGACCACAAACTCACGGAGGTCAGATCATTGCTCGCGGCCGACTTCCTGGTATCGAGCTTGAAGGATATTGGCTGCTACGATGAACTTCCAGAAACAAAGGCTTCAATTGAGGGCAATGCCCGTCAAAAGGCCGAATATGTGTTCAATAAGTACGGCGTTCCGTGTTTTGCCGACGACACCGGCCTGGAGGTTGAAGTGCTCAATAACGCACCCGGCGTCTATTCTGCACGATATGCTGGCGACCATAAAAGCAGCGACGACAATGTTGCACTACTCCTGAGAAACCTAAGTGGTATCAAAAACCGCAGCGCTAGATTCAGGACCGTCATCACGCTAGCTACAGGGCGGGCCGTGCATGACTTTGAGGGCATCCTCACCGGTGAGATCACGCAAGGTAAACGGGGTGGTGGCGGGTTTGGCTACGATCCCGTATTTCAGCCCAGTGGCTCGGAGAAGACGCTCGCAGAAATGACCTTGCCGCAAAAGAATGCGATCAGCCATCGCGCCATCGCCGTAAGGAAGCTCGCCGACTGGCTGCGAACGAGCAAGCATTTACTTTTGGATTGAACGCCTCTGATTTTGATGATTGTAGTATGCCGATCGGTTTGCAGATTGGGCGTATTTACATACTTTTGTAGCCCTTGATAAGTGCATGAGGAATCGCGGCACACGATATTTTACCATGTTTGTTGGCAGCTTGCTTGCCCTGGCCATCGTATCTGCCCAACTGAATCCGGTGCAGGTCGGGTTGAGTAGCGAGCACAAGGCGGAAAAGAATAAAGCAGGAGCGGCGTCTAACGAAGCCGTGATTACGCTGCCCTCATTTTCGTTGCCATCTCCGGTGACCATTGCCCCGTATCTTCATACGCACTGTCTGTTTGAGATTCTTTTTGAAAAGGAGCCAACCGAAGCCGTCGAAATCTTCGCGGTTGAAGGTCCGAGGAAACTCCTGGTCACTCTATTCCGAGTGATTATTTCGCCTAATGCGCCCTAGATAACGCCTTCGTTTTCGCGTTCGCTCATCAGTGGAACGCTTGCATTTCTCAATCTAGATTCGAAAACTCTTGTATACCATTTTATGAAAAACAAAGGATTTGTAGCACTACTAACGATAGTGGTCACGCTGCTATGCCTGTACTACCTGTCATTTACCATTGTCTCCCGCAATGTACAGAAAGACGCAACGCGCTTTGCAACCGATGAAAGCGGTCAGTTTGATCCGGAAAAGAAACAGCGCTACCTCGATTCTGTGTGGCATAAACCTGTTTACTCGTTCCTCTTTATAAAAGATTTCACCTATGAGGAGGTCAAGAACAGCGAAATCAGCCTCGGCCTTGATTTGCAGGGCGGGATGCACGTCACTGTGGAAATCTCGCCAGCGGATATCATTCGCGGGTTGAGCGGGAACAACCAGGATTCGACGTTCATAAAGGCCCTTCGAACCGCTGAGATCCAGTCGAAGACCAGTTCGCAAAGTCTCAGCTCAATCTTTTTTGACACATACCGCCGCGAAAACCCGGGCAAGCGTCTGGCACCATTATTTGCGACATCGGGTACACGGGGCAGGATAAGTCTCAATGCCTCCGATAGTGAGACGATATCAATTGTCGAAGAAGAGATAGAAAACGCAATAGAACGTTCTTATACGATCCTGCGAAACAGGATCGACCAGTTCGGTACGTCACAACCGACGATCCAACGGCTACCCGGTCGCGGGCAGATTCAAATCGAAATACCCGGAGCCGAGAACCCGCAACGCGTCAGAAAATTATTGTCGGGCGTGGCCAAACTTGAGTTCTGGGACGTTGTCGAACCCTCAGCAATAAATTCGTCATTGATCGCAATCAATGATCTTCTGCTGAAGGAGAAAAAGGAACGGCTTGCAGCCAACCCGTCCGCTGAACAAGACCACACTTCCCCTACACCGCAAGCAGACACCACCATGTCTGCTCTCGAAAGAAGTCTCGCGGAGGCAGCCTCAGATACCACCACTTCCGGCCTAGATTCCCTGGAATCGCTCCAGACGTCGCCTCTGTTTTCGCTCAGCGACCAGTACTACCCATTCCGCTACAGCCTGAAGGACACTGCGGAGATCAACAGAATTTTCCGGCGCCAGGACGTTATGAATCGTTTGCCGAGAAATATTGGAGTCTACTGGGCGCACAAGGCCAACAGAATGACAAACGATATCAATGAAGAACCCAGGCTTCAGCTCTATTTCCTGGATCTGGGCAGGAACCGAAAAGCTCGGCTCGACGGTACTTCAATTGTCAATGCCCGTCGTGATGTGGACCAGCGCGCTCAGCCGGCTGTGAGTATGTCAATGAATGCTTCCGGCACGAAGGTCTGGGCCAAATGGACCGCAGAGGCAGCAAACAAAGGATCGCGAATCGCGATCATGCTGGATAATCTGGTGTATTCCGCGCCGAGCGTGAACGAGGAAATTCCGTTCGGCAATTCCATTATCCAGGGCAACTTCACGATCGAGGAAGCCAATGACCTCGCGAATATTCTACGCGCCGGTTCACTGCCGGCAACGCCCAGGATCGTAGAGGAGGCCATCGTTGGCCCATCGCTCGGCGCCGAATCTGTCCAGAACGGATTGATTTCCATTGTGGTCGGCTTCCTGGTGATTATCCTTTTTATGGTCGTCACTTATAACAACGCCGGATGGGTAGCAGACGCTGCGGTGGTCCTCAACTTGTTTTTCCTACTTGGGGTGCTGGCTTCGCTGAACGCAGCGCTCACGTTGCCTGGTATTGCAGGTATCCTGCTATCATTGGCAATCGCTGTGGATGCCAACGTGCTGATCAATGAACGGGTAAAAGAAGACCTTAATGATGGGAAACCAATCCAGATCGCGGTTGCGAACGGCTACAAGAACGCATTCGCAGCGATCTTCGACTCAAACGTCACTACCCTGATCAAGGGTGTTGTGTTGTTGATCTTCGGAACGGGTCTGATTTTCGGCTTTGCTGTTACGCTCGTTATTGGTATTCTCTGCTCCTTCTTTACGGCCGTGTTCTTTACCCGTCTTTTGTTCGAACGATTCACAAGACGCGGCAAACCACTAAGTTTCTCATGGCCCTGGTCACAGAAACTGTTCCGCGGCATCAGGATCAATTTCATTGGGCAACGCCGCATATACTACACCGTCTCGGGCGCCGTGATCGTCGCTGGTATGATTTCTCTGGGAATTAAGGGTTTCAACTACGGTGTTGATTTCAAGGGTGGCCGCACGTACATCATCGAATTTGCCGAAGAGGTTGATGTGGAAGCCTTGCGCAACAAACTCGAAGTTGCTTTTGGGGCGGCGCCGGAAGTAAAGAGCTACGGTTTCAACAGCAAATACCAGGTGACTACCGGGTATCTTGTTGATGATGATTCGGAGGTGGCGACCATGAAGGCTGAAGGCAAACTTAAAGAGGCGCTCGCAGATTTCTCTGGCAACGGCCACATCTTGAGTTCGACCAAGGTTGGTCCTACGGTAGCCTCCGATACACGTTTATCTGCAGTTTACGCGTTGCTGATAGCCATGGGACTTATGTTCCTTTATATCCTGTTGCGATTCCGGAAATGGCAGTTTGCAATGGGTACTATGGTAAGTCTCCTGCATACGGTATTGGCGGTGGTAGCCTTGTTCTCGCTGCTTGAGGGCGTGATGCCATTCGCACTCGAGATAGATCAATCCTTCGTTGCGGCAATCCTTACCGTGATCGGGTATTCCATCAACGACAGTGTGGTGGTATTCGACCGGGTACGCGAGTTCCTTCGTGGGATGAAGAGCGGCGATAGTCAGGCGAAAGTGATTAACGAGGCGTTGAACGATACCTTAAGTCGCACGTTGATCACGGGTATGTCTACAATATTCGTGATCATCATTCTGTTCACGTTTGGCGGAGAGACCATCAAAGGATTTACGTTTGCGATGTTGATTGGGGTGTTGATCGGTACTTATTCATCGCTCTGCATTGGCACGCCGGTGTTGGTTGACTTCTCGACCAGCAAAAACAACAAGCTCGAGCCGGCCTCGGCCAAGGCTGCTTAAGCTGTTAAGTGATACTTCACTCAAAGAGCCCGCGCGGAGTGCGCGGGTTTTTTTTTTGCGATTGGGTGGGCTTTTGGCAGGGCAGACTAGTAAGTAGCCCGATTCGCCAACAACCAATACCCA
>CAZLWX010000028.1:0-37220 GCA_964563295.1 uncultured Roseivirgaceae bacterium
CATTGTAGTAGGAGATCAAACGAAGGTCGCCAATACCTGACGAATGCGTGTGGACGCGCAAATGATCGGGATTGGTCGCCGGAGAATTCCCGAGGTGCTCGTACAGCGATGAGCGATCGATGTACATGTAGGGAATGATCAAGGTGGCGCTCCAACGGTTATTGAACGTGTAGCCGATGCCGATGTTGACGGAGTTATCATTATTGACTACTTCCGATCCTTCATCAGCTCGATGCGTTTGTTCCTCTGTCCCGACAAAGTGTCTATGGGAACGGAAGTAACGGTAGTTCATAGTAAGCTGCAATCCCTTTGCATCTTCACCCCAATTCATGGAGCAAGTGGTCATGTTCTTGACAGCCACACATCCTTGCCCGCTGGCGCTGTGGTAGCCGGTGGCGAGCATGGAAATAGCGAATAGGTAAATATATTTTTTCATGAAAAATCAACGTTTAAGGTATTGGTGTAAATAACAGATAGGCCGACCAGACCTGATACAGCCTGGTGGCGAGAAAAAAACGGATACCTAAACTTTCGGCGGGGGTGATAAGACTGGATGCGACCGCGAGATTACGTTAGGGTCCCCTACCGGGAAGGAAATGCTTGAGGCCCACCCCTGCACAGACACCACAGGGTTTTCGGCGTTGGTCTCGAATTCTGTCAGAAATTTCGCAAGTAAAGTGGACGCGTTCCTGGACGTTGACGGAACATCTATTGTCAGCGTGACGAATTTCTTGAAGGCGTTTACCAGGTTCTTTTCTTCGACATTGCGAATGCAGATGATATAGAGCGTGTCGTTGTCGATCTTTTGTTTGACCAGTTTGTAGAATTGACCCTCGTGTTCGAATTTTCCATCTACCCGCTGGAACCCCTGCTGTTGGAGAGGATAAGGCAAAGTAACAGGTATCTTCAGTTCGATAGTCTCCTCGGTCGAATACTGCCCTGCGTCAAGCCTGGCATTGAGCACCTGGTTAGCATGGTGCCGGAAGCCCATGAAGACAATGTAATATCCGCCTACGTTGAAGAGGAATAAAATGATCAACAGTATGGATGCGGCGCGCTTCATGGAATATGCTAGTTAAGTAATATTCCAGCGAATAGCAAGAGCCTGGTTGTCAAAAATCAAGCTCCGGGCCTAACAACCGTTAGACCTATGCAACGGCGAGCTGAACCGCGGCGGCATGAGACACCAGACCGTTGGGGGTAAGGATAATGCCTATTCCCTCTTGTCGCGAAAAGGCGAGCAACTTCTGTAGGGTTAGTTTCCCCAACATGTATTGTTTACCATGTGCCGCGTAACCTGATGTGAACTCGACGAAATCGCCAATAGACACTTTGTTTTCTTCCTCGAAGCTCACGTAGGCCTCCACAAGATAGTCGTTTGAAAACTCCAGCCCGGAATCCTGATCCCGTTTTTTGTATTCGTAGGTATACCCGTAAGACAGGGCGGATATGTCGGAAAGTACAGCCGACCCGGTTGGATAACTGCCAGCGCCCTTGCCGATAAAGAGTTGCGTCTCTGCAAACGCCCCCTTTACCTGAACCGCATTAAATTCGTTGCGCACGGATGCCAGGGGGTTGGTGTTCTCCACGAACTGTGGCGCTACGAAACCAAAGACCTTTCCGTCTTCTTTAAATGCCCTGGCAATAAGCTTGATCGTTAGATTGTTGTCGCGTGCAAACTTTAAGTCGATATCGGAGATCCGATCGATGCCGACGTTGATCACTTGCTCGGGCTGAACGAAAAGTCCAAAGGTATGAGCTATCGCGATTACCAACTTGTATTTGGGATCAAACCCTTTTACGTCAAGGGTGGGATCCGATTCAGCAAAGCCAAGTTCCTGTGCCTTCCGTAAAGCTTCGGCGTAACTCTTCTTTTCGTCAAATACGCGCGTAAGGATATAGTTCGTCGAACCATTGAAGATCCCTTCAATACTACTAATGAGGTCGTTGTCGTAGTATTCCTCGAGGTTTCGCAAAATGGGGATGCTGCCGCATACAGCGCCCTCGTAGAGTACCGGCTTACCGTATTTCTTCTGAAGAAAATAAATTTCTTCCAGGTGCTCGGCGAGCATTTTCTTGTTTGCCGTTACTACAGCCTTGCCGTGTGCGAGGGCTGTCTTCACAATCTCGAACGCGGCATTCGCATCATCGATCAACTCGACGACGATATCGATCTCGGGATCGCCAAGGATTTCTGATTTGTCGAACGTAAAAAAGTCCGCAGGGATTGGACGTTGCTTTTCGCGATGCTTGACGCAGATCTTCCTGATGCTGGCCTTTATACCGTGCGTTTCGTGCAAAACGTGGTAAAGGCCCTGGCCAACGCAGCCAAAACCAAACAGTCCTAGTTTCAGATTCTTTTTCATACCAATATTCCCTTGCGGGATGTTTCAAAAAAATGACTAATTATTTTTCGTAGGTGCTCACATTCAACCAGGAAGCCATCATGCCCATACAATGACGGAACGATTGCCAATTGTGCGCCAGGAATGGTGTCAGCGAGGTATTGCTGTTCCTCAACCGGAAACAGGATGTCGCTGTCAATGCCAACAACGAGGGTCTTTGCGCGGATCGTTCGCAGCGCTGTTTCGGTTCCATGGCGTCCCCTCCCCACATCGTGACTGTCCATCGCCTTTGAAAGAGTCCAATAGCTATACGCGTTGAACCGGCTTGCGAGCTTGTTACCCTGGTGGCGCTGATACGTCGCTGCGCGAAAGTTGTCAGTGGTGCCGCTCTGCTTTTCGGCCTGCGTTTTTTGAAAGGTCTGGTAATGGCGATAGGAGATCATTCCAATCGCGCGTGCGGCGCGAAGGCCATTAATTCCTGCGCGAGGATCGTCCGTCTTCCATGTTTGATCCGCTTCGATCGCCATCCGCTGCGACTCATTGAATGCAATACCCCACGGCGAATGAGAGGCATTGCACGCCATCGGAATGACGTGTCGGAATACTTCAGGTTGCCGTATCGCCCACTCGAGAACTTGTTGCCCTCCCAGCGAGCCTCCGAGCAACGCCTGAATATTGGATATTCGCAATGAGACCCTGAGCAAGTCGAACGCCCTTACAATGTCACCGTTGGTGATAGCGGGGAAATCGTGGTAAAATGGAACCCCGGTTGCCGGGTTTATTGTGAGCGGACCTGTTGAACCATAACAACTCCCCAGCATATTCGCGCAGATGATGAAGTGATTGGCAGGATCAAAAGGTCCGTCTCCGGTAAATAGGTCCGCCCACCAGTCACGAACATTCGAGCTGCCGGTCAGAGCGTGACAAACCCAAATGACATTGTCGCGTTCGGGATTGAGCCTCCCGAGGGTGGAGTATTTGAGCTGAAACCCGGGAAGCGACTCCCCGGATTCAAGCTCGAATGTACCCTCGTAATGGAATATGTGATGGTTAACGTCCATGTTTCATGCCTCCAATCATGACACCAATTCGCCCTGGAACACTTTTTCAAAAGCCTGTTGCAGGTCGGCCTTGATGTCTTCGATGTGCTCGATGCCCACAGCCAGCCGCAGCAGGTTCGGGAATACGCCCGCGGAAATTTGTTCTTCTTCATTGAGTTGCTGATGGGTGGTCGCCGACGGCTGAATGATCAACGTCTTCGCATCACCAAGGTTGGCGAGATGACTGATCAGTTTCAGGTTGTCCACCACCTGTGCCGTTTTCACTTTGCTGCCTCTCAGGGTGAATGAGAGCACGGCGCCAAATCCGTTGCGCAAGTACTTCTTCGCCAGCTTGTGATAGGTGCTGTCGGGTAATCCCGGATAATTGACACTTTCGACTAGCGGATGTTGCTCCAGCCAGTGCGCCAGTGCCAGGGCGTTATCGACAGCACGTTGGACGCGCAGCGAAAGGGTTTCCAATCCTTGAAGGAACAGGAAGGAATTGAATGGGCTCAGTGCCGTGCCGAAGTCCCGCAAGCCTTCTACACGGGCACGGATGATGAAGGCTATGTTCGGGAGGCCAAGCGGGTTTTTTTCGCCAAACACTTCCCAAAACTTCAGGCCGTGGTAGCCGGGAGCCGGCTCGGTAAACTGCGGGAACTTGCCGTTACCCCAATTGTAATTGCCTGCATCGACGATCACGCCGCCGATGGACGTGCCATGGCCGCCAATCCATTTTGTCGCCGAAGCCACAACTACGTTCGCGCCATGATCGATGGGGCGGAATAGATAGCCAGCCGCACCGAATGTGTTGTCGACAATCAGCGGCAGATCATGCTTCCTGGCCAGCGCGGCGATCGAATCGAAGTCTGGAATGTTGAAGCCGGGGTTGCCGATCGTTTCGAGGTAGATTGCTTTTGTCCGTTCATCGATCAGCTTTTCGAAAGCCTCCGGTTTGTCGCCCTCGGCGAAGCGGGCGTCGATCCCCAACCGTTTGAAAGCGACCTTGAACTGGTTGTATGTACCACCGTACAGGAATGATGTCGACACAAAGTTGTCGCCCGACTGAAGGATATTGTTGAGCGCGATGAACTGAGAGGCTTGACCTGACGACACAGCCAACGCTGCCACTCCGCCTTCCAATGCCGCGATGCGTTTTTCGAATACATCGGTCGTTGGATTCATGATACGCGTGTAAATGTTCCCGAATTCTTTCAGCGCGAAGAGATTGGCTCCATGAGCCGAGTCTTTAAACGCGTAAGATGTTGTCTGATATATTGGAACAGCCCGTGCTCCGGTCGTCGGATCGATTTCCTGGCCGGCGTGTAGCTGCAAAGTTTCAAATCGCAATGTTGACATGGCAATAGTGTTTTAAAGTGTAAGAAATGTGAATGATGGAATGGATGAAATAGCCTTGACCGTACTGCCTGTCACTTGGCAGGGTCCATGGGCTATTCGTTGCTTGTGGCGCTACGCCAGATCAGCAGCAACACGCCTCGCAACAACAACAAGCGTCAGCCGCCTGGTCGCAGGGCATATCGTGTTGATGAAAGGAGGGGATAATGGCATCAAACCATTCACTGAAACCGACGAAACGGTCGATTCCCGACAGAAGAGAGTTAATGATGTTTTTCATTTTTTTCTCGGTTTATATTTCCCCCGGCGCCTTGCCGGAGTGTCAGGATTTAGCACCTTTTCCCATTCGGGAGGGTTGCTAGCGCTTCACAGAGCCTGTCTCTCCGCGCTTCTTTATAAATCGATGAAGCAGGTGTGCTTTTTTCGACTTGGTCTTACAAACGTAGAGTCCGAAAACAAGGTTTCCAAGAATCCTGCTGAAAAAAATTTATGAAGTGGTGCTGACGATTGTTAGGTAAGGAGTTCTACGTGAGCATTCCGCCGTCGACCTGGATGACCTGACCCGTGACATACGCTGAAAGATCGCAGCCAAGGAAAACGCATGCGTCAGCAACGTCTTCCGGTCTTCCGCCGCGTTTAAGGGGAATAGCATCCCGCCAAAGCTGAATTGTCTTCTCGTCTAATTTCCCGGTCATCTCTGTTTCGATGAACCCGGGAGCAATGGCGTTGCAACGAATGCCACGGGATCCCAACTCGAGGGCTACTGATTTTGTGAATCCAATGATTCCGGCCTTGGATGCTGCGTAGTTGGCTTGCCCTGCGTTGCCTTTCAACCCAACGACAGAGGTCATATTAATAATGGAACCGCTCTTCTGTTTCATCATGGGTTTGGTGGCGGCCTTCACCGTATTGAAACAGGATTTCAGGTTTACGTTGATCACCTTGTCCCACGCTTCTTCCGTCATTCTCAGCAGAAGGTTGTCCATCGTGATTCCCGCATTATTAATGAGGATATCGAGTGAACCAAAATCGGCAATGACCGCATTTATCAGTTTATCCGCCTCGGCAAAGTCGGAAGCATCCGACCGGTAACCTTTTGCTTTCACACCCTTGGCGGCGAGTTCCCCTTCGAGTGCTTGTCCTTGTTCCACGCTTGACAAATAGGTAAATGCTACATTGGCCCCTTGTTCGGCAAAACGAATGGCAATTGCGCGTCCTATCCCTTTTGATGCGCCGGTGATGAGTGCGTTTTTTCCCTTGAGTAAGTTCATTAGTGTCGGTTGCGTTTCCGGTTTGGACCTCAAAAATAAAATTCCTGATTCCGAATTCCTAATTCCGCGTTTCAAGTGCTGGCAGTGGCGGCGATTGCTATTGGCCCTTGGCCTTTGGCTGTTGGCTTGGGACCTTCGCGTTGTTACCGAGTTTTGGGTTCAACTTCGTAGTTTGGAAGCGCTGGCGCCGTGAACGTCGTGGTTCGCCGTGACCTTTGATTTTGAGTCTATCAGATTTAACACCCTGCTGTTGGTAATGACCACTGAGAAGGCACGACTCACAATAGCACAATAGCACAACAGCACCATAACACAACCCCAACACTCGAACAATTCGACACCTGAACACTATCTTCCGAGCTTGATCGCGTAGGCTATGTAAGGAAAGTATGCATCCAGCGGCGACTTGTGGTCCGTGTAGAATGCGAGATCAAAGGAGCTCATCTTGCCCATGTAACGGACACCTAAGGAAAGGATACCATAAGTCTGAGATCGTTGAGCCGTGATCAACCAGTTTTCAGTGACAAAAGCGAAATTCTTCGCAAACCTGGCCGTGGCGGAAACCGTGATGAGGGGTGGAACGAATCCGCCTGCCGCATAGAGGTATGCTGCACCCAGGGAAAAGTGCGTGTTGGAATTGCCCCAGGTGCTGGTTGCCGTGACCAGGCCAAGACCACGAAGGTCTTCGCCGCTGTAAAATTCTATAAAGTCTTCTGGCAGATAAAAATAACTCAGTCCCGTCGACAGCTTGTGCCGGTCGCGGTTCAGAAATGTATATCGGAAGCTGACGTAACCCAATGACATGCCTATAGCCTCAAAGCCCCCGCCGATTGAAAGGTTATCCGCCATGCCATACTGGGCGGAAGCAATAACAAGGTACGTGGAGCTCAGCATAACCTCGCCCTTTCGCAAGGGTATTGCGGTGGATGAGAACAGATAGCGACTTTGATTCGGAGCTTCAAACCACCTCGTTGTCGACTTGAGGGAGTCGAGATAACTTATGCTCCGAATGTCACGCACGGCAATCCGTTGAATGCCATAGTCACTCTTGATTGTCACGGAGTCACGGGCAATGCCGAGGATTTTTCCGTTGATCACTGTATTGTTGACAGTCGTGATTTCGGCAGGTACCGGCCGCGGCTGGGTCTCCTGTGCCATGGCGCACGAGGCGATGCACACAAGCAGGCACGCCCTGGCCAACGGAATGATGGTGTTCATTAAGCAATGTTGTAGTTCAACCTTACCAACAATTGTACCGATTGAGAGGAAGCTGGCTAAGATATGACTATTTAGGGTCAGCCCGGCCATCTTTTATTTGGAAAATGTGGCTGTTTGCATCCGTTATGGATGGAAAAAACCTTACCCTGCGGTGCTTGATTAGGCCTTGACCGCAGTTGGAATGCACGCTTTTTATTCAAGAAACTCCGGTTTATCTTTGGCAGCGAAAATTCTAATCGAATAGTAGTATGGCAAAATATGATCTGATTGTCATTGGGAGCGGACCTGGTGGCTATGTCGCCGCGATTCGGGCATCACAGTTGGGGATGAAGGTTGCCGTGGTTGAAAAAGCCGAGATCGGAGGGATCTGTCTTAACTGGGGATGTATCCCGACAAAGGCGCTGCTGAAAAGTGCCAATGTTTTTGAATATATCAATCACGCCAAGGACTACGGAGTAGAAGTGAAAGACTTCAAGGCCGACGTCGCTGCAATGGTAAAACGCAGTCGCGATGTGGCTGCAAGCAACAGCAAAGGAGTGCAGTTCCTGTTCAAGAAAAACAAGATCGACCTGATCGAAGGATTTGGAAAATTGAAAAAAGGCGGCAAGGTTGAAGTCGATAATGCTGGAAAAAAGTCAGAGCACGAATCCAGGCATATCATCCTCGCTACCGGCGGAAGGTCACGTGAACTGCCGAACCTCAAGATCGATGGTAAGAAAATTATCGGCTATCGGGAAGCGCTATTATTAGACCGGGCACCAAAGAAATTATTGGTTGTCGGGTCTGGAGCCATCGGAGTTGAATTCGCTTATTACTACAACACGGTCGGCAGCGAGGTGACCATCGTCGAATTCCTGCCGCGCATTGTTCCCGTCGAAGATGAAGAAGTGTCTAAGACGTTGGAGAAAGCCTTTAAGAAATCGGGGATGACTATACACACGAGCTCGGAGGTGACTCAGGTCGATACGAGCGGGAAGGCCTGCGTCGCGACCGTCAAGACCCCGAACGGCGAGATTAAGGTTGAAGCGGATATCGTGTTGTCGGCTGTGGGAATCAGCGCAAACCTTGAAGGCATTGGACTCGAGGAAGTCGGCGTAAAAACAGACAAGGGCAAAGTCGTTGTTGATGATTTTTATAAGACTAACGTACCCGGGGTCTATGCTATTGGCGATATCGTCAAAGGACAGGCCCTTGCTCACGTGGCCTCCGCGGAGGGAATCATTTGTGTTGAGAAGATAGCGGGTCACAATCCGCTGCCACTTGACTACAACAATATTCCGGGATGCACATACTGTTCACCGGAAATTGCATCGGTAGGGTATACGGAAGAGGCGGCCAAAAAAGCTGGTTATGAGATCAAGGTTGGCAAGTTCCCGTTCAGCGCTTCAGGCAAGGCCAAGGCGGCTGGCGCTACTGAAGGTTTTGTGAAAATGATCTTTGATGCGAAGTACGGCGAATGCCTTGGTGCTCATTTTATCGGGGCGAATGTCACCGAAATGATAGCAGAAGTGGTTGCCGCACGCAAGTTGGAGACTACTGGCCATGAGATTATAAAATCGGTGCATCCTCACCCGACCATGAGTGAAGCGATCATGGAGGCCAGCGCCGCGGCGTACGGAGAGGTAATTCATCTATAGGCGCCTGGTTCCAGGAGATCGTTCCAGAAAGTCATTTGCCTTTCTTAGTGCCTTGGTGCCTTAGTGGCGTTTTCAGGCATTCCATTCTTGGATCCATTGAATTCATCACGGAACCCGGAACGTGGAACGCGGAACTAAAAATTCGATCGATCCATTGACTTGATCTCGAAAGCTTCGCGGTGTTTGTTGTACATCGCCTCGATTTTCTGAGCTTCGTCGGTTTCGCCGTACTTGTACAACATGCGCTGAAGTTCGCCAAGCATCAGCATGGGAATCTGAAGATCCCTTCCGAATTCGCGTTTTTCGATATAATAGGCCGCCAACTCGTCGTAGCGCGTGCTGAGCACCCGGGCGACCTGGATAGCTTTTTCACGCTCTCCAACTTCGAGCAACATCTCGACCATCTGACCATTGGTAAAATCATACGGAACCCCTTCGTCCGGCATTTTCTCCAAGCTGAATAACAACACTTCCCGTGCCTTTGCTGTATCGCCTTCGGTAAGTAGTGCCTGCGCCACGATATTAAAACTGCTGCGGTGATTCTGGACAAAGCTCCGGTAGTCCTGCGTGTAATAAATGTCCGGATCATCAAGACCTCGGAACTGGAACTTGGTCATCATGTTTTCGGTAGCGACCTGCGTGTTGACAAGATCGATCTGCGAATCGGGGTTTTCGATAGGCAGAATACGGTAGGCATTTCCCTCCTGCACGATGTGCGGCGTAAGATCTACGTTGAACTGGGCGAGCGATGTATTGTTCACATACAATGGCCGTTCCCAGTTAGCTGTAGCCAAAACATCGAGCAAGGCCAAATCCTTTTTTTCGAGGTGCATGACACCACGTCTCAATTGCAGCCTCAAGACGGGAACAATAAGACTGTCGAGATTCTTTGGGACAATACCCATCGAACGAACCTTATCGACATCGACCTGGAGCTCGATCACCCGGGAAGGAATTCCATTGGCTGATTCGTGATAGCGCAACGCGGGATGGTCCTTTTTAATCAATTCGAGGTATTGTTTCAAGTCCATGCGCGGGATGCTCTTTCTATCCATGAAAGGCAGGTAGTCATTGAGCCCACCCTGCCGGTAATTGTCAGCAGTCAAGGTGTAGGGGAATGGCTTGGATTCATACGTTTGACGCATGGTTTGTTTGATGTACCAGTCGGTGTTGTAATAACTAAGAACGATTACACGCACATCCGTTCGCACACCTTCTACTTCCTGAGAATACCACAATGGGAAGGTGTCATTATCGCCACCGGTGAATAGTATTGCATTTGGCGCACACGACTGCAGATAGTTGATGGCCGAGTCGACCGAAAAATAACGCTTGGACCTGTCGTGGTCATCCCACCCATCCTTGGCCATCAGTATGGGAGCCGACAGGCAAATCGCGGTAGCAATAATGCCGGCAGTCTTCAATTTCTTGGTGAACTTCACTAGCCATTCGGCTATATATAGGACGGCGAATCCGATCCAAAAGCTGTAGGCGTAATAGGATCCTGTGTAAATATAGTCTCGCTCTCGTGGCTCTGTCGGCGGAGAGTTGAGGTAGACAACGAGTGCAACGCCCGTGAGGATGAATAGCAGCGCAATCACTACGAAGTTCTTTGTGTCGTTAACGGATTGATAAAACATTCCCAGGAGGCCCAGGACAAACGGGATCATGAAGAAGTTGTTTCGACCTTTGTTTGCAGCCAACGAAGCGGGAAGATGTTCGAACCATTGCCTGGGGCCAAGCCAATCTGCATTCTGCTCATCGCTTTGACGGCCTGCAAAATTGAAAAAGAAGTACCGCACATACATCCAGCTGATCTGGTGAGCAAACAGGAATCGAATGTTGTCGAAGAAGTTGGGTTGCTCGTTTTCACGCAAGCCAAGAATCTCTCGATAGACGCGCGGATGGTTCTCGGAATTGCTCCAGATACGTGGCAAGATCGTCTGATCGCCGGGGGCGTAAACGTATGAGAATCGCTGGTCGGCGACTTCATATTTCTCTTTTCCCTTCACGTAAACCTTTTCGCCCTCCTCCGTGCCAATGGGTCGCGCTGTAAAGTATTGACCGTACCAGAGCGGCCTGCTGCCGTATTGCTCACGTTTCAAATACCTCACAAAGCTCATGATGTCGGAGGGATCGCTCTGGTTGATAGGCGGGTTGAAGTTCGACCGGATAACGATCATCGCATAAGACGAGTATCCAATCAGTATGAAAGCCGTCGCCACCAGGAATGTGTTCAGGATTGGCTTTTTTTCGCGCTGCGAGTAGTAGATACCCCACACAAGCGCTGAAATCAAAACCAGGCTGAAGAACACAGCTCCGGAACCGAATGGCAGTCCCAGGGAGTTGACGAAGAATATCTCAAAGTCTCCAGCCAGCGTCGGCAAGCCAGGAATAATCAGAACATCGATAAAGAAGATAATGAAGAGACTGATCAGCATTGCTGCAACAACGCCCCACGGACCGGGCTCCTTATACTTCTTGAAGTAGTAGATCAACGAAAGTGCCGGGATGGTGACCAGGTTCAGCAAGTGAACACCGATGGACAATCCCATCATATAGAAAATCAGGATAAGCCAGCGGTTAGCCTTGGACTCGTCTTCAATGACTTCCCATTTCAGCATCGCCCAAACGACGAAGGCTGTAAAAAATGAAGAGAGTGCGTATACCTCAGCCTCAACGTTGGAAAACCAGGCTGAATCGCAAAATGTGAAGGCAAGCGAACCTACAATCCCGGCGCCCATAAGGACCCATGTCTGGTCGACGGTGAGACCCCCGAGCTTCGACACCTTCATCAGCTTACGGCCAAACAACGTGATCGACCAGAAAAGAAAAGCCGATGTGAATCCGCCGGCCAGGATACTGGAAAAGTTTATCCAGTAGGCGACCATGGTCTCGTCTCCAAAAGAAAGGAATGAAAACAACCTGCCAATGAGCATGAACAATGGTGCGCCGGGGGGATGGGAGACCTCCAGTTTATATGCTATCGCGATGAATTCGCCGCAGTCCCAGTAGCTGGCGGTCGGCTCCATGGTCAGCCAGTAGGTGACCAGCGCGACAACGAACACACACCAACCGACAAGGTTGTTGATCTTTTGGAAATTAGGATTCATAACCTCTCAAAACTTAAGGCGCGAAAATAAGGAATTATGGGCATAGTCCACAGGGCGGCGCACATGACCGGTATTCTCCAGTGCGCCGAGGCAAGGCTGGCCTCTACTTATATACGATGATGTAAAAGATGAGCCACAAAACGAAGATCAGGATGTAAGAGCAGGCAACGATCAACCACACGATCTTCTTTTCCTTGCGGGCGAAATGATGGATTCCGGCGACGAGCAGAAACCAATAAACAACTTCGAAAACGTTCAGGGCCCGTAAGGGATAAGCATAGCGCTTGTCAATGGCATCGTAGTTGACAAGTTGAATAATGGAGAGTGGGTAAAACGACCTGATCTCGTGGTAGCTGGGATCGGTTTCAACAAACATGAACCAGGCGATCTTTAATACTTCAGGTATCAGGAAAATGAACTCAGCCCCAATCACAACTCCCCAACATTGGGCGTAGGTAACCCGATACCCGTACATGAAACAACCCACCCATATGACGAAGGCGATCACGGTGAACTTCCAGAGGTAAACAAACGGAATCGACAAATATTTGAGTCCGTTGATAAGCTTCAGGATAGTGCCTTCCGGCCGGTCCTGGAGGAATTCAAAAGCGGCAGTTTCATTCTCGATAAACGATATGCGAATGAAGAGAAGAAGGAACGTCGCCAGGCACAGCAGCACAAACAGCAGTCTTTTGTCGGCAGCGAATAATGATTTAGTTTCGCCCTCGTTCGTAGCAGTAGAATTTACCACACGGATTTGTTGTTAGTGGGAATATATGAGATTTTTGAACGGTATTAAAAGGATAAAAACGATCAAGACAGGGCTGCGAACTGGCTTCCTTGCCATGGGTTTTCTATTGGTCGCAGTTTTTTGCGCGGCATCACAGGTTCCCGCAAAAAAAGATTCAGTCATTATCCTCATTGCCGACACACAAGTCCAGTTGGAATGCACGCAAGCGCTCAACGACCTCTACAACTTCAAATTTGAGGCGGCCGAAGCGAAGTTTCAAAGCCTTAAGAAGGATTATGGCTGGCACCCCCTCCCTTACTTCCTGATGGGCCTGATCGAATGGTGGAAGATCATGCCGAACACGAAGAACCTTGAGTATGACGAAAGTTTCCTGGCCTATATGGACACCACTATCCAGGTGGCCAACCGGCTTTACAAAGAGTTGCCCGCTTACCGGATAGAAGCCTCTTTTTTTCTCGCTGCTGCACATGGGTTTAAAGGGCGGCTTTATTCCGACGAAGAACGCCGTAACTGGAGAAAGGCTGCATCGTCGGGAAAAGACGCGCTGGACTACCTCGAACAGAGCAAAGGAGCCGAGCATCTCAGCCCTGAACTCCTGTTCGGCGACGCGCTCTATAATTATTTTTCAGTTTGGGTACCGGAGAACTACCCGATGTTAAAACCCCTTCTTTGGTTCTTTCCGAAAGGGGACAAGGCCCTCGGGCTGAAGCAATTGAAGGAAGTGTCCTATAACGCCTTCTACACGCGCACCGAGGCCATGGTTTGGCTCATGCGAATATTGAATGGCTACGAAAATGATCGGTTCCAGGCGCTGAACATCAGCAAATACCTTTTTGAAACGTATCCTGACAACCCTTACTTCCATCGCTACTACGCCCTCATATTGTATTCGATTGGACGATACGTCGAATGTGAGCCTGTATGTCTGAGTATCCTTCAGCGCATCGACAGTTCACAGACCGGTTATGAGGCGACGAGCGGACGCTATGCGGCGTTCTTTCTCGGTCAGATCTATGAAGCGAGGAAGAAACTCGATGACTCAAAACATTACTACCAGTTGTGCATCGATTTTGCCGAACAGATCGGTGCGATGGAGTCAGGTTACTACCTATATTCACTCATCGCCCTGGGGGAAATAAACGAGCAGCAAGGGAACAAGCGAGAGGCACGCCGATATTTTAAAGAGGCTAAGGATAAAGCCGATCGGAAGGATGAGGCGTTTAAAGATGCTAAGAGAAGATTAAAAAGGCTGGAGCGTGGCGATTAGCGAAAAGGTTGCCCATGCGTATAACTATTCGCTAACTTCAACGCTTGCACTCCCGCTATTGCTCAGCTGATCAAAAATGGAAGCCAGGGATTTCATAGTAACCCCGCTGTATCTTATCATCATCTACGTTGGCGCGTATCTTGTCAGGCCGTTCTTCACTGACTCCATTACGCGTCGGTATTTTCTTCCGGCATTGACTGTTAAGTTGATCGGTGCATTGTGCGTCGGGCTGCTGTATCAGTTTTACTATGGTGGCGGAGATACGTTTATGTATCACTCTAACGGCAGCCGGGTAATTTGGGAGGCGTTTACAGATTCAGCCACAACTGGCCTGCGGTTATTATTTGCTGGCAACGAAGACCAAACCGGTATTTATGAATATTCATCTCAGATATATTTCTTCCGGGATCCCCAGTCCTATGCGGTGATCCGGTTGGCCGCCCTGTTTGACCTGCTGACGTTCTCGACATACTCCGCAACGGCGCTCTTATTTGCGGTCCTTAGTTTTGCTGGCATGTGGATGTTCTTCCTGACGTTTTATGAGCAATTTCCCGATGCTCACAGAGGGTTGGCCCTCGCGGCATTTTTCATTCCCTCTGTTTTTTTCTGGGGTTCCGGGCTACTGAAAGACACGGTCACACTGGCGTGCCTCGGTGCAGCATCGTATTGCACGTACCGCACCTTTTTGAAAGGAGAGTTCAAACTCTCTTTGATCATTATCCTGATTCTTTCGTTGTATGGCATGTACGTGATTAAGATATACATATTACTCACGTTTCTGCCGGCGGCAGTGTTTTGGCTATTCCTCTTTCACCTGTACCGAATTCGTTCAATGGCGATGCGGGTAACGATTTTTCCCTTTGTGATTATTCTTGCGGCGACATTGGCATTCTATGCGATGGTGGAGGCGGGTGAAGACAATCCGAAATACGCGCTGAATATGATATCGAAAACTGCCCAGGTGACGGCTTTCGACATTCGTTATTGGTCTGGCCGGGATGCGGGGTCTGGCTATGCCCTGGGGCAGCTTGACGGTACCTGGCAAAGTCTGGTCAGGCTTGCGCCTGAAGCAATCGTGGTGTCATTGTTCAGACCCTATCCCTGGGAAGTGAAGAATCCCCTGATGGCGTTGATGAGCATAGAAAGCCTGCTGTTGGGATGCCTCACCATATATGTATTGTTGTCTGTCGGCTGGCGGCTATTTGGGATTCTGATGCGCCCCTCAATTTTCTTTGCCCTATTGTTCAGCCTCGTATTTGCTTTCGCGGTGGGAGTATCAACATTTAATTTTGGAACCCTGTCGCGTTATAAGATCCCTCTTTTACCCTTCTACCTTGTGGCACTGGTTCTTATCTTGAATCATTCAAAGAGAGAAAGGAAAGTTGTTGAGTTGGAGTTGATAGAGTAAAACCGTTGGACTTTTGTTCTTCCTCTTTCTCCCATTGATCTGCGCAGGTCGTGATCCTGGATTAATTGCGAGAGCTTTTCGATCCAATCGGAAGTCGAACGGGCGAAGAATCCATCGATTCCATTTTCTACAATTTTGATGTTCACCCCTACCGGGGATGTCACAGCCGGTATTTCCATTGCCATATACTGCAAGATCTTAAATCCGCATTTGCCTTTCGACCACTCATCGTCGGGCAACGGCATGATTCCAATGTCGATTCGATTCAGATCGCGCACTTCGGAGTCTGGATTCCAGCTCAGAAATTCCATCCTCGAAATATTTAATGCTGGTTGCTCGTCAGCGATGACCAGAAAGTCTACGTGATTAAAAGCATGTTGAACTTCACGTATGGCAGCCTCTACCAACGCGAGATACTTTAGAGTAGAAAATGACCCGGTCCAACCGATGATGATGCGATTACTTTGTTGCCTGGCGGGATAAAGGTTTGGATTGTGGAGGTTTTCTGTGTCGATTGTGGTTGGATTGACAACTACATTTGTGTTATGGCGAAGGGCAAAGTCGGCGAGAAAATGGTTTCCACAACTTACGCGATACGCCATACTGCAGATCCGACCAACTTTGCTCCTCCACTTGAGCAGTCGAAATGCGCGTGACTCGTGCTGCCGGTCGCTCAGCCAGATGGCGTCGTCGAAATCATAAATGATCCGTTTCTTCAGTATGCGGGAGATAATGAATTCAAGAATTGGAGGGCCTATCGGAGCGGCTTCCCGGTGGATAAAGACGACGTCCACATCGTTCAGTGAAAAGAGTGACAAAAACCGTCTCCAAATTCCTTTAGAAAAGAATGATATAATTCCTTTTTTTTGTCCAGATTCGAGAAAATAATTCCTGTTTGTGGAACCGCCAAAGGGCTTAAGCTGATAGTCCCACCCCCGCTCTTTGATCAATCCAAAATACTGCTCAAAGCGAAAACGCTGAGACGGCGCTTTTCCGGGAAAATAAGGTACCAAAAACAGGATTTTCAATGGCATTATTCTTCGATACTCAATGATAAGCAGGTTACTTTAAATTCTATACGGGTTTTAAATGCGGCCAGTGAAATTTGGCATGTTTCTTCCTTCCAGGAAAGTCGGTGATTCATAATTCAGTTAATGAACGTTCAGAAAGAATCGGTTATAGAGGCGGATAAACGCAGTCTATTCAACGGAGCGGAATTGTGGCGCTACCGGGAGCTGTTTTATTTTTTTACCTGGCGTGATATAAAGATCAAGTACAAGCAGACAACGCTCGGGTTCCTTTGGGCCGTCCTTCAGCCGCTTATCATGATGCTGATCTTTACCTACTTTTTTGGAAGGGCACTGAATATTCCCTCGCAGGATGTGCCGTATCCCGTCTTTGTATTTTCCGGCTTGTTGATCTGGACCCTATTTTCGTCGGGACTTGTAACTGCAGCGAACAGTATGGTGAATAACGCACTCATTATAAAAAAGATCTTTTTTCCACGGTTGATCATTCCGGTCTCCGCTGTGCTGGTGGCTGTGTTTGATTTTCTGATGGCGCTAATCATTTTTGTTTTCTTGCTCATTTTCTTTCAGCAACCGGTTTCGGCCAGTGCCTTGCTATACTGGCCGCTCGCTGTGATTGTCGGGGTGATCGCCACCCTTGGTCCCGGAAGTTTGCTGGCGGCGTGGAATGTGAAGTACCGCGACTTTCGATACGTAATCCCTTTTGCTGTCCAGATCTTGTTCTTCGTTTCACCGGTGATATATCCAATAGAAATTCTGACACATTCGGCGCTCCAGTATGCGATCGCTTTATCACCAATCTACGCGGCAATTGAGTTTTTCCGCCACCCAATAGCGATGGTGGAGCTGGATTGGGTAAAGGTGTCGATCAGCCTGTTTTCCGGTGTTGCGTTCCTGGTTGTTGGACTGTTGTATTTTCGAAGGACCGAAGATTTTTTTGCTGATTTTGCCTGAGTTCGCATGAAACCCATACTTGAAGTCCAACACATTTCAAAACGATTTAAGATCCGGCACCGGCCCGGCGGCTATCGAAGCTTACGGGAACAACTGGTAAATATTTTCAGACGTGAAGATGAGGTTGAGGATTTTCTTGCGCTCAATGATGTCTCGTTTGAGCTTCAGCCCGCTCAGTCTATGGGTATCATCGGTCGGAATGGGGCGGGGAAATCGACTCTGTTAAAAGTCTTGTCAAGAATAACTCCACCCAGCAAAGGAAAATTTGTCACCCGCGGACGGATTGCAAGCTTGCTTGAGGTCGGCACGGGCTTCCACCCTGAGTTGACGGGCCGTGAAAACATTTTTTTCAACGGCTCCCTGCTCGGTATGCGGAAATCAGAGATTAAGGCGAAGTTTGACTCGATCGTGGATTTCAGCGGTGTGGAAAAATTTCTTGACACTCCGTTGAAACATTATTCCAGCGGGATGCAGCTGCGATTGGCATTTTCTGTTGCCGCATTCCTGGAACCGGAGATTCTTATTATCGACGAGGTGTTGGCCGTCGGGGATGCTGAATTTCAAAAGAGGTGCCTCGGTAAGATGGATGATGTGAGCAAAAGTGGAAGGACAATACTCTTCGTGAGCCACAATATGGCGGCCGTGCAGAATTTGTGCTCTCGCGCAATTGTGATTCAAAAGGGAGTGATCGACTTTGATGGAAGCGCCGCCGACGCGGTGACCCATTATCTTTCAAAGTTAGAGGCTTTGGCCGCTGCTGGACAATCTGTGTTCGTGCCGTCTGGAGCGGCACCAGTCCGGAAGATCGAGGTGCTATGCGATGGTAATTCGGCGGTTCCATACATGGGATGCCGGTTGACCGTAAATGTTTATTTTGAAAGTGAGCATTCGCTCGAGTTTCCGGTCCTAGGAATCATCTTCAAGGACCAGCAGGATGTTCCAGTATTAGCAGTAAACAACAAACACTATCGGCCAAATTTGGCGGACGTTCCTGTCCGCCATGGCGTTATCTCGATGACCATACCTTATTTGACATTGTTCTCAGGAAATTATTTTCTGGATGTGCATTTCGGGAATGCATTCAAAGATCTGGTCATCCTTCGGGATTGCGTCCAGATACAGGTGGAAGCGGCGAGTTTCGCCGGCGGACAATTACCCGATCAGAGGCTCAACCGGTTTTTCATTCCGGAAATTAACTGGTCGCTCGAATCACTATGAGATCAACGGTTTCCAAAATATTCAACAGGCTTTACTTCGAGTTCCTGAAGTCGGGGATTCGGAGGTCGGATCAAATATACGTTTCACTGCAAAAAGCAAGCGCCGCGCCGTCGTTGAACCTGCACCTCAAAGAAAAATACGATGAATACACCCGTATGATTTCTACTCCGGAGATGGCGGCTTCGTTTGAATGTCTGAGTTTGCTGGATGGAATGTGTAGAAAAGAATCTTACAGGAAGATCCTCGATCTTGGTTCGGGGTTTAGTTCTTTTGTATTCAGGATGTATGCTCGCGAACAGCCGGGCGTTGAGGTATGGTCAGTGGACGATGACGAGCATTGGATCGAAAAGACAAGGGCGTTCCTTGAAGGAAACGGTCTGGGCAATGGTCACCTCCTGATGATAGAGGAATTTCTTCAGTGGAATGAACGGGATTTCGACCTGGTCTTTGTCGACCTGAATTTTGTCGATGTCCGACGAAAGTATATCCAACTGGCTGTTGAATGCTGCAAGTCAGGCGGGGCGATTATCTTTGACGACGTGCATAAACAGGAATTCATGTTTGACGTGCTCTCAAGGTCGCGGCAGCTGCCAGTCCGTTTTTTTGACATCAAGTCACTGACTCTCGACCGCTTCGGCCGTTTTGCCCTGTTGGGATTAAAGCAATAGCGGATGAAGCTCAGCATCATTATTCCCACGAAGGATCGCCCGGATATTTTTCGACAGACCATACACGTCGTGGTCGAGGCGAGTAAACATCTTCAATCGGAGATCGTTGTGGTGAATGATTCATTGAAGGGAGTACCCGACTTGCCGAATGACACAAGGATCAAGTTGGTGCAAAATCCGCGACAAGGAGTCGCGGCTGCGCGCAATTTTGGTTTTACCCAAACAACCGGCGACGTTCTGTTGTTCATGGACGACGATATCCTGGTATCGGCGAAAACATTGGATCATGTGATGGATCTTCATTCTCGTCACGAAAATGCCTGCTTTAACCTGAACTGGGAATACACACCCGAGACCTTGGAGAAAATCTCGCGGCATCCCTTCAGCAGGTTCTTGCATCGCAACGGCATGACCAGTTTCAAAGGCTGGTACAATGACAATAGCTGGAAGGATAATGCTCTTTTTCCTTCGCGATCGGTGGCAAGTTTCCATTTGTCGATTCGCCGCGCGGATTTTCAGAGATCCGGCGGTTACGATGAAAAGTTCCCCTTCGCGGGGTTTGAAGATTACGACTTTCCCCTGCGCTTGAAACGCATCGGCTTGCAGTTTTACATCGACACTCGCATAAGGGTGTACCATAACGAAGTCGATCGTCTTGACCTTGACAACTGGCTTGCCAGCCAGGAGCGCAGGGCGGTGACCAGGAGGAAGGCCGTTATGCTGGGTTACAAGGAGCTTGCTCTTGTTTACCGTGCCCCCAAGAAATTCATCCTAAGGTCGATTTGCAGATTTGAATTGGTTCTTAAGAAATCACTCGGACTCATCCCGAATCTTAAGTTCATGGATCCCCTATATTTTGGAATGGTTTCCGCGCTTCAAGCCTCGCGCATTTATAAAGGATACATGAGGTCGTAATCCTATGGAACTTTCCCTTAAGGTCAGATTTCTAAATTTGTTTCGCACGGTCTTCCAACTGCCTGTGCTTGAACATTGGCTTGCATCGCAAACTCAAGGAAAGCCCGCCGATGCATTGATCAGCAAACTCGTCCCCAATTCATATCAGTACACGCAGCCATCGGACAGATTATTTGTGACCAGCGGCGTCCAATTCCTCGCTGACATCAGTGACTACCTGGGGCATTATTATTACTTCGGGTTTTACAACGCATCGCACGAAGCACTCTTTGATTTATGCAACGACGATAGCACCGTGTTCGACGTGGGTGCGAACATTGGGTTTACCGCCTTAAAGCTCGCGCAACGCGCCACCAACGGCAGCGTCTTTGCTTTTGAACCGGACGCTGACAACTACCAGCGATGTGTCAGAAATGTCGAACTCAATGCCTTCAACAATGTGAAGGTATTCAACATCGGACTGGGTGACGAGGCGGGCGTCAAAGACCTGGAGTGGCGTACTCCCTCAAATCGTGGCGGACACCGCATCGCTGCCAAAAAAGTCGATGGGCACCCCGTTGAGCTAAGGAAACTGGATGACGTCGTTCGCGATTTGAACGTGGCTGCTGTCGACTTAGTGAAAATTGATGTGGAGGGTTATGAACTGAAAGTCCTAAAGGGCGCCGAAAGCACGCTGCGCCGGTTCAAGCCAACGCTATTCATCGAGCTCGACGAAGACAATCTCCGCGATCAGGGCGACTCGGCCAGCTCATTGATAGCGTTCTTAAGAAGATGCGGCTATGACCGCTTTATTCAAGCAGATACTTCGCGGGAGTTGGACGAAACGTCGGGTTTTGTCAACTGTCATTATGATATTGTTGCCCGATGACCAGGGTGAAACATATTGTGTATGTCGTATCATCGGTGCAAAAGTCCCTTGCATTTGAATGGGTCGCCGTCCGACTTCGAAAGAGTTATCACCTGACGTTTGTCCTTTTGAATGATGGCAATACGGCGTTGGAGGACTTTTTGCGTCAGCACCGCGTCGATGTTGTGCGGATCACGTTTCGAGGCAAGAAGGATTACTTTCGGGCTTTCTTTACGCTATACCGGTTCCTTCGCCGCGAGCAACCTACGGCGGTGCATGCTCACCTGCTGGATGCCCAGGTCCTCGGCCTGAGTGCGGCATTATGCGCCGGCGTGAAGAAGAGGATCTACACCAGACACAACAGCAATTTCCATCAAGTCTACCACCGCAAAGGCGTTCTTTATGACCGCATCAGTAACCGCCTTGCAACGCATGTTGTCTCTGTCAGCCAGGCGACTGATCGGACCTTGCTTTCAATTGAAAATGTGGATGCGCGAAAAATTCGTCGCATTTCCCACGGCTCAGACCTTTCCTATTTCCAATCAGCTAAAGAAGAGAATACTCAGTTGCTGCGAGAAAAATGGAGTATTCCGGAAACGTACCCATGCATCGGCGTAATTGCGCGACAAATCAAGTGGAAAGGCATTCAGTTCGTCATCCCAGCTTTCAAGCGACTGTTGAAGGATTACCCTGGAGCGTTTCTGATATTGGCGAATGCCAGTGGGCCCGACAAGGCCGCCATTGATGAGCAACTTGCCGGCATACCCTCGAACAGTTATGGACTGATTCCCTTTGAAAATGACGTCATCTCGCTTTATAGCCTTTTCGACGTATATGTCCATGTACCCATCGATGACATCTGCGAAGCCTTTGGCCAAACTTATGTGGAGGCACTCGCTGCGGGAGTTCCGTCCGTTTTCACCAGGTCGGGTATCGCTGCGGAATTCATCGAACATGGAAAAAATGCGTGGATAGTGGATTACAAAAATTCTGATGAGATTTACGAGGGCATACGATCGCTTCTGGAGAATGAAAGACTGCGACTCGAGATAGCTCAAAATGGTCTTCGTTCTGTTCAACAATTTGAAATTGGAGCGATGATTACAAAGCTTCAGCAGGTCTACGATGAGTGACCCTTTTTTTTCGGTAATTATACCCACTTACAATCGGGCTGATTTTCTCGGAAACGCAATACGTTCCGGATTGCGCCAGCAGTACGACAATTTCGAATTGATTGTTGTCGACGACGGTAGTACCGATGGCACTGAGCAGGTTGTGAAGGCGATCAAAGATGATCGAGTTAAGTATTTCAGGAAGGCCAATGGAGAAAGGGGTGCGGCAAGAAACTTTGGGTTCAGCGTCAGCAAGGGAGACTACATTAATTTCGTGGACTCAGATGATACCCTGTACGATAATCATTTATTGATCGCCGCAACGATGGTTACCAGCCTCGATCAACCCGACGTGTTTCATTTGGGTTACGATATTAAAACCCCTGACGGTAGACTGCTCAGAACTGTTAGCCAGGTCGGAAACCTTAGTAGCAGGTTATTACGCGGGAACATATTGAGTTGCAACGGCGTGTTTATCCGCCGGCCGGTGATGGAGGAAAATCTCTTTAAGGAAGACAGGGGTATGGCGTCTCTCGAAGATTGGGAGCTATGGCTCCGGCTCGCGGCTCGGTTCAAAATTCATGGCGCGAAAGAAATAACGTCGACAATAATACAACACGATGAGCGAAGCGTGATGACGGGTAATTGCGAAAGGATCGAGCGCAAAGCGACGATGTTTGTCAAGTATGTGGCGGCTGATCCCGCCATTCAGGCGACTTTCGGCAAGAAACTGGCAATTCCTTTTGCAAGTCTGTGGTCATACACCGCTCTTCATTTGGCCATTGCGGGTGCTTCTCGAAAAAAGATCATGCATTATCTGATCAAAGCCGTCCGCAAGAATCCCCTGGAGATTTTCCGACGACGATTTCTTGTAGTGCTAAAATTTCTGTTAATCCGGTAAATGGCAAACGTCCTTGTCCTTACATATTGGAGCTATGCTGATGCCTTGATTCAGTCATACACGCTGCCCTATGTGCGGATGATCCGGACGATTCTTCCGGCCGAAGACAGCCTGTATGTCGTGACGTTGGAGAAGGATCAACAAACCGATCATGGTACCGTACTCGAGCGTATGAGAGGGGAAGGTCTTCAATGGTTACCTTTGCGATACGTTCCTTTTGGTCCCGCGGCGTTCTGGATGTGGATTCGTGCAATCATCAAGCTCACCACTATTGTTCGTCGCGAAAAAATCGATGTGGTTCATTGCTGGTGTACTCCACCTGGAGCAATTGGATATATCTTGTCAGTGCTCACGGGTCGTCGTCTCATCATTGACAGTTATGAACCGCACGCAGAAGCCATGGTAGAGAATGGAACATGGCCGCGAAACGGCTTAGCTCACCGCTTGCTTTTCTGGCTTGAGAAAAGACAGTCACAGAAGGCAGAGGCAGTGGTGTCGGTCACAGAGGGAATGAAGCAGTACGCTAGGGAACGCTATGGAGTCGATATCAAGCGTTTTTTTGTGAAACCCGCTTGTGTGGATCTGGAGTTGTTTGGCCAGGAAAAAATCAAGCAGCCGTCCATCTTGAGCGAACTCGGCCTGGTTGACAAAATCGTCGGCGTGTATGCCGGGAAATTTGGGGGAATATACCTTGACCAGGAGATCTTTGATTTTTTCGCCGTTGCCGCAAAATATTGGGGGCCTTCGTTTCGCGCACTTTTGCTTACGAACGCCGATCGGCGTATAACAGAACTCTATTGTCACGCGGCTAACCTGAATCCGGAAGTCGTCATCACCCGGTTTGTTCCCTACCATCAGGTGGCGGCATACATGGGTGCCGCTGACTTTGCACTGACCTTCGTAAGACCAGTTCCCTCGAAACGGTATTGCTCGCCGATAAAAGACGGTGAATACTGGGCGCTCGGCCTTCCCGTCGTGATCCCTGCAGGAATTTCAGACGACGCGGACATCATCGAGAAAAATGCTATTGGAGCAGTGCTGAATGAATTGAACGATTCCGCTTACTTTCGGGCTATTGAGATAATTAATAACTTGATAAATGAGCCACAGATCAGGTCACGGATCAGGACAACGGCTGAGCGATACCGCGATTACGCGTTAGCCAAAAAGGTCTACAGCCAACTTTACGAGGATATTAAATCTTAAAATACTGACGATGGTCAAGGTGTTAATTACGGGAGGAGCTGGTTTCATTGGCAGTTCTTTAGCCGATTGCCTGGTTAACAAGGAACAATATTATGTCGTTCTGGTGGATTGCCTTCTTACCGGAGACATTCGCAAAGTTCCATCACATCCGCGATGCAAGTTCATTAAATGCGACGTCAATAATTTTAATGACATCGCGGCCATCATGACCAGCTACCAGTTCGACTACGTTTTCCATTACGCGGCCATGGTCGGTGTAAAACGTACGCTCGAGAATCCCGTCTCGGTCCTTAATGACCTTGAAGGGATCAAAAACATTCTGAACTTGAGCAAAAACACAGGGGTGAAACGTGTTTTCTTTTCCAGTTCCTCGGAGGTATACGGAGAACCGGTCGTCCTGCCGCAACATGAAGAGACCACACCGCTCAATTCGCGCTTGCCCTACGCCGTCGTTAAGAACGTTGGAGAAGCTTTCTGCAGGTCGTATCATAAGGAGTTCGGTCTGAACTACACGATATTTCGGTTTTTTAACACGTACGGGCCCAAGCAGAGCACGGACTTCGTCATATCAAAATTCCTTTCGGCAGCACTGCGGCATGAACCAATTACCGTGTACGGAGACGGAAAGCAGTCTCGAACCTTTTGCTTTATCGATGACAACACCGAAACGACACTTGCGATCCTCGAAAATGGATTGGTGATGAACGACGTGATCAACATCGGAAGTGAGAAAGACTACAGTATTACACAATTGGCCGAGACGGTCATAAGCCTTACAAAGTCGCGATCGAAGATCGAATACTTGCCGCCGCTGAAGGAGGGAGATATGACACGTCGTCTACCCGACAACTCCAAAATGATTAAGATCCTGCGGCGCGAGCTCGTGCCGCTGGAGGAAGGAATCAATCGGATATTGAATTCTGGTGTGACTTTTTTTAAGTGATAACCGCATACTGGAGGTGGCATGAGATCGATTGTTTTGTTGGTTCTGTTGAGTTTGTTCGCGTCGACGATCTCGTATTCGCAGTGCCCTGCCACTGGCTTTGATGTTCCAGCCAATGCCTGCAGGGAACAGATCCTTTCCCCTGTAAATACGTCGGATGCCGGAGAATATCAATGGGACTTCTGCACGGGAGAATTTAACGGGGTACCATCGGCATCATTTGCTTTCACTGTTGCCGGCGCCACCGGGAGACCAGCCATCGAATTGGTACAAGACAACGGTACATGGTTCGGCTTCGTTACCGGAACGTTCAGTAATTCCCTGCACCGCCTCGAATTTGGCAATGGTATCGATAACGACCCGACACAGATAACAAATATCGGTGACCTGAACGGTGCGCTCAATAACCCCGGGGAACTCCGCATCATCCGGGAAGGTGGCGAGTGGCACGGCATCTTGCATAACGCGGGAACGGGACAACTTTTGAAACTCGATTTTTCTGACGGAATCACGGGACCCGTCACAGCCTCAGTGTTGGCAACAGACGTGGGCACCATTAATGGAGGGATAGCGCTGGCGAAGGATGCGTTGCACGGTTGGGTTTGCATTGCGTCCAACGTCGACAATGGTTTTACCATTTTACGTCTGGGCAACGAGCTTCAGCAACCGGGGGCTGGAGACATCATCTCAACACCAACAGTGCCGAACGCCAACAACCTCGGCGATGTCGACCTGATCAACGACTGCGGTAACTGGTACGGCATGGCGGCGAACTTTGGAGGTGGAAATGTCTACAGACTAACCTTCGGGCAGGAACTCTTCTCGGTTCCAACGGTTGACCAGCTCGCCAGCTTGCCAGTTTCGAACAATGGCAGGTTGCGATTGGTCAAGGATGGCGAGGATTTTTTCTTATTTGTGGCGTCACTCGATGGCGTGTTCAACAAGTTGACCTTCGGTTCAGATATCGAATCGACCCCAACCATCGTCGATGAAGGCACTATCGGTGACGTGTTGCAGGCCAATACTTACGGATTGGCACTGGCAGTGCAGGATTCCGAATGGACCATATTCAACGTCAGTCAATCTGATGGTAAAGTTTATCGCATCCACTATGACAACAATTGCAGTGCATTCCCGCAGACTTCCGACGAACCATCGCCAAGCGTGTCTTATGAATCTTCCGGCGCCTACAATATTTCACTTCATACCAAAGCAGGGGATTTCAGTAGTTCGCTGACGAAGCAGGTCGTGATTTCCGCATTGCGTTCGCCCGACATTAGTTTCACGTCTGAAAACATCTGTGTAAACCATGACGTAAATTTCCTTTCAACTAACAATTCAGGTGACATCAATTCCTACAGCTGGGATTTTGGGGACATGTCCGTCGGATCGACCACCGACAACCCGGTCCACAAGTTTTTAGATGATGGAGATTATCTCGTTTCGCTGGACGTCGTCGCGGATAACGGATGTACCAACCGCACATCCACCAACATCACTATCTATCCCGAACCGGTTGCTGATTTCGATACGCCGGACGGACTTCTCTGCACCAACGACGAACTCTTGATTCAGAACAACACCGCGGATGTTTTTGAAGGCAACTTGCGATATGAATGGTTTGTGAATACGAAGTCCGTCTCTACGGACAAAGATTTGGTGTATACGTTTCAAGAAACCGGTCCGCAGACAATTACCCTTGTGGCGTCGATCGATGGTTGCTCCGATGAGGTTGAAGCAACAACTCCAGCTTTTCAGGCAGGACCGTCAATCGATTTCCTGGCCGTCGGACAATGCGAGTCAGAGGTCGTGAGCTTTACATCCCAGATTGCTGAACCGGTAACGGGTCACAGCTGGAACTTCGGCGATGGTGCAACTGCAAGTGAGGTTGATGTTGAGCATACTTTTGCTCTGCCCGGCATCTACGCGGTATCCCTTTCTGCAACGAGTGCCAATGGATGTACGAATACGGCTGCTAAAGAGATGCAGATTTTCTCGAAACCTGCACCTGACTTTGACATCATTCCACCGCCGCAGTCATGCAGTGGCACGCCATCACCATTCATCGATCTCACGCCAGACCCTTCCGACAGCGATATCGCCGAATGGTTCTGGGACTTCGGAGCGGCGGGTGAGTCAGGAGTGCCCAACCCCTCGCCGACCTTTGATGACGGGGGAGCCTATCCGGTTGCACTTACTGTCACAACCGATCAGGGATGCTCGGCTAGCATCGAGAAGGAAGTGAACATCCAAGAGTCACCTCATGTTGAAATTGAAAGTTCACCATCCTGCCTGGATATGCCGGCAATGTTTACCGCCAACGGCGATGACATCCAGTCTTACTATTGGGAAATCGGGACAGCCTACTATGAGACTGCCGATGTGGAACACATCTTCCACACGACAGGCCCGCATACGGTGACCCTTTTGGCGCAAGGCAACAACAACTGCTATTCGAATTACGAGCGGGACGTCACCGTTCCGATTCCACTTTCTCCGGCTTTCTCGGTGGAAAAAAACTGCGTTGGTGTGGAAGCGACGTTTGTCGACCTCACCGAAGAGAACGAGGCCATACAATCGCGAACCTGGGACTTCGACGGTGAAGTCACTGCAGATGGACTCACGGCGGAACACACTTTTGATTCGCCAGGGGAAAAGCTAATTGCTCTCACCATCACTACAGTGTCAGGATGCGAATACGAAGCCGCTGCGACGATTGAAGTTGTTCCACCGCCGGAGGCATCTTTCAGCGCGTATCCGACGGCCGGGGGTGCCCCTTTGACAGTAATCTTTTATGGTACCACGCCGGGTGTCGAGCATTGGGAGTGGGATTTGGGCGACGGAACTCAAGCCACCCTATCAACGGTCATTCACACCTATGAGACCGTCGGCAAGTATGTTGCGGCAGTCGTGGTTGAAAATAGTCAGGGATGTAGCTCATCGACGAGTCAGGAGATAGACGTCCAGGTTCCCGCGCCCGACGTGCGGATTAACACCGTGACCACTGTGCAAAATCCGGATGGAACTACCAAGGTAATTGTCACTATCGAGAATGCCGGTAATACGGTTTTCGAGCAGCTGCCGATCGAGATCGATATTTCGGGGGAAACTTTGCTGAGAGAGGTCTTCGATGAACCGACTGGGCCAGGGCAGGTGCGCAACTTCGTCTCTGATTTTGGCATTGTCGGCAACCCCAGGTTCGTTTGCGTGAAAACCATTCTGCCAGCCGATGTGAACATCGACAATGACCGCTTTTGCATCGAATTTTCAGACGAGGTACAACTGTTGGAGCCGTTCCCCAACCCGGTCAGCCAGACACTCAACGTCGAATGGATTAGCAACGAAGAGGGACACACCGAAGTTGATTTACTGGATGTCTTTGGCCGGACGATAAACCATTCGTCGATCAACTCTAAGGGGGGTCTGAATACGCTGGCCATTGACGTACAAAGTCATCAGAGCGGTTTGTACTTCCTGGTCGTCAGGACGGGCAGTACAACTCATACCCGAAGGATATTCATCGCGCGGGAAAATTAATCCTGCGAAATCGTCCAATAAATACGCTTTTCGGTTATTTTTACCCAAATAAAATTTGGTTAAATAAAATTGGCCGCCCATGAAATCCAATCCCAAGCTCGATGCCACGGACCGAAAAATTCTGGAGATCCTTCAGGCCAACTCAAACATTACCAACGCACAGTTAGCGAAGGAAATCGGACTATCTCCCGCGCCAACACTGGAACGCGTTAACAAGCTCGAGACGGCCGGAGTGATCAAGAGTTACCATGCGGTCATAGACCCTGCCAGCGTCGGCCTCGGCGTAAGCACATTCGTGATGGCTACATTGAAAGGTCACAACAAGGAGAATATCGAAAAGTTCATAAGAGCGATCCGACAAATCAATGAAATTGTGGAATGCCACCACATCACCGGTGCCGGCGATTTCATTATCAAGATCGTCTGCGCCGATATAGCCGCATATCAGCAACTGATGCTTGAAAAAGTGTCCAACATCGACGTTGTGGATAGCCTGCAGTCGATGGTAATCCTTTCGACTTTTAAGGATAGCAAGACGTTGCCCATAGCCATGTGAACATGACAGGCGAAAAGAATCTCATTCTCGATGCTGTTCAGGTCACCCAGAAGATCCGCCGGATGGCGTATGAAATCTATGAGCACAACTTCGCTGAAAAGATGGTTGTCATCGCTGGCATCGATGGCCAGGGTTACGTGCTCGCCGGCTTACTCGCAAAGGAGGTGAAGACCATTTCTCCATTGACGGTCAAGCTGGTCAAGGTTTCGATGGATAAGGAGTCGCCGGAGCACAGCGACATCGTTCTGGATATCGACATAAAAGAATTGAACAAAAAGTGTATAGTACTTGTGGACGATGTCTTGAATACAGGAAGGACTTTCGCTTACGGACTGAAGCCTTTTCTCGATATCGAAGTTGCAAAAATCGAGATCGCCGTTCTCGTTAATCGAAGCCATACCCTTTTTCCCGTCTATCCGCAATACACTGGATATGAACTGTCAACCACCATCCGGGAACACGTTGAAGTGAACCTCGGCAAGGATACCGCCGTTTATTTGCGATAACCTGTTTTCCCCATGTCAGCACAAAAACAAGAGATCAGGCGCATCACCACTCACCAGCTCCAGGAGATGAAGAACCGGGGTGAAAAGATTGCCATGCTGACCGCCTATGACTATAGTATGGCCCGCATCATCGATGGCGCCGGAGTCGATGTGATCCTGGTCGGCGACTCGGCGAGCAATGTCATGGCCGGCCATGAAACGACGCTGCCGATTACACTGGATCAAATGATTTATCATGCCGCCTCGGTTGTGAGAGCCGTAAAGCGCGCGTTGGTCGTTGTCGATTTACCCTTCGGAACCTACCAGGGCAGCTCCAGCGAGGCGCTCCGGTCGTCGATACGCATCATGAAGGAAGCCGGTGCTCACGCCGTCAAACTTGAGGGCGGAAAAGAAATCAGGGAATCGGTTGACCGCATACTCAGCGCAGGTATACCCATCATGGGTCATCTCGGATTAACACCACAGTCGATCTACAAGTTTGGAACGTATACGGTCAGGGCAAAAGAGGATGCGGAAGCGAAAAAGCTGATCGAAGATGCGCAGCTGTTGAGCGACTGTGGATGTTTTGCGATTGTCCTCGAGAAGATTCCGGCGGCACTGGCAAAGAAGGTATCCCAATCGGTACCCATTCCCACCATCGGAATAGGCGCTGGTCCCGACACCGACGGTCAAGTGCTGGTCATGCAGGATATGCTGGGAATTACAAAGGAATTCAAGCCGCGGTTTCTGCGGCGCTATGCCGACCTGGACTCCGAGGTGACCAAAGCGGTAAAGCATTACGTTTCGGATGTCAAGTCGCGTGACTTTCCCAACGACGAGGAAAAGTACTGATCAAGGACAAGTTGCAGTGTCTTCAAGATCTCCGAACCATACCACGCTATAGCTTCCGAAAATTCCGATTCCAATCGCCTTCCACTCAACCTGTGCCCAGGTGCCTTCATTAATGATTACGGGATTGTGGCCGGGGCTAAGTTTCCAGCTGCCCAGACTTTCGGCTGCAGTCGCGCCGGCCGAATTATAGTAAGCGATTTCGTAGCCGTTGCTTTCGTATCCTGCGATTTCCCGAGGCTTATCCCACATGCACTTCGCCTGCTTGTGATCATTGGTATAACAACACGCGCTCCACTTGCCCTTCGGCGACCAACTGTGGGGGTTGCACTTGTTCTTTACATCAAACGTATAGTTTTCGGCCAAATCGCGGGCATGGGTCTGGGCAACTACCGTAAGCTTTGGCGACAGGGATATCGGACCAAGTCCCTTTGACTTGCGGTATTCAATAATTAGTTCATAGAGCTCCTGTTCTTCATCACTCAGGCATTCTCCGGGGCTATCGGGTTTGCCGGTGAGCGTCGAACCCTGGAGAAGGAGAAAACAGAGGAGGGCGGCAGTGGTTTTCATATGGATAGAACAATAACGCCTCGGGAATTTTGTCAAGTATGCCGTGAACGGTAAATATCCGGTGCCTGAAGTTTTTAATCAGTAATGATGTATTTTTTTTTAATTTTCGGGGCTTTTTGAAAAAGGGGTAAGCATCAACAATAAATTATTCATAAATGAGCGATCAAAAGATAAGCATCAGCGGCGGTAAACTCAACGTTCCCGATAATCCAACCATTCCGTTCATCGAAGGCGATGGAACTGGCATTGACATCTGGCCCGCTGCAAAACATGTACTTGACTCGGCAATAGAGAAAGCATATAAGGGCAAACGAAAGATCGCCTGGAAAGAAGTTCTCGCTGGAGAGAAGTCCTTTAACCTTAACGGCTCCTGGATGCCCGAAGAGACACTGACAGCCTTCAAGACTTACCTTGTTGGAATCAAGGGACCACTCACCACGCCGGTCGGTGGCGGTATTCGGTCCTTGAACGTCGCGTTGAGGCAAGATCTTGATCTGTACGCATGTGTGCGCCCGGTGCAATGGTTTAAAGGAGTGCCGTCTCCTGTCAAGGAGCCTCAAAAAACCAACATGGTGATCTTCCGCGAAAATACCGAGGACATCTATGCCGGCATTGAGTTCCAGGAAGGATCGGACGACCAGAAAAAGTTCATGAGCGCTTTTCGCGAATCATTTCCAAAGCAATACAAGAAGATTCGTTTTCCTGAGACATCGGGTATTGGGATCAAGCCGGTCTCAAAAGAGGGCTCCGAGCGCTTGATCCGGTCGGCGATTGACTTTGCAATTCAGCATAAGAAGCCGAGCATAACACTCGTCCACAAGGGAAACATCATGAAGTTCACCGAAGGTGGTTTTCGGGATTGGGGATATGAATTAGCGAAGCGCGAGTTTGGCGCCAAAGATCTCGATGGTGGACCGTGGCAGACAATCGAGAAGGGCGGTCACAAGCTGATTGTAAAAGACGTGATTGCCGACGCCTTCCTTCAACAGATTCTTCTTCGTCCCGATGAGTACTCTGTCGTTGCTACGCTCAACCTCAATGGCGACTACATCTCCGATGCGCTGGCAGCCATTGTCGGAGGCATCGGCATCGCCCCGGGGGGGAATATCAACTACGCCACCGGTCACGCCATTTTTGAGGCTACGCATGGCACTGCTCCGAAATACAAGGGTCAGGATAAAGTAAATCCAGGATCAGTGATCCTCTCTGGCGTGATGATGCTGGAATACATGGGATGGAATGAGGCCGGGGATCTCATCGTCAAGGGCCTGGAAGGCGCAATCTCCGCCAAACGAGTCACCTACGATTTTCACCGGCTGATGGAGGGCGCTACTCTTCTTAAGTGTTCCGAGTTTGCCAATGAGGTGGTGAAGAACATGTAGGAACGGTCCCGAAAACAAATAATCTTTTAAGAAAAAGGCACACTCTTGGGTGCCTTTTTTGATGAAAATAACCCTTGAATGAAATGGTGTCGTTGGTGTTCCACACCAATGATGCCATTTCACCCCTGTGCTTCACCAACGATGCCATCTCTACGCACCCAATTTCTACGTACTGACACGGATAAAAAAGATACCATTTTCTCGGTATTGTATAGGGTTCGGGTTAAGCGGAATTTGGAGTCAAGAAAAATTATGATTTTGACCCATTTCCAAACCCCCATGAAAGTGTCTATCAGCTCCCGGGAGTTGGAGATCCTCCGGAAGTCAGCCGAAGGATTGAGTGCGAAGGAGATTGCCGACGAGCTTAACGTAAGCCAACAGTCCATCAGTAAATCACAAAAGTCGATCCTGGCGAGAACGGGAGAATCGAATCTCCTGAATGCGTTGCAAGCGCTGGCCCGGAACGGTTTTGTGTTAAAGGAAGACTAAAGGCAGACCGCGATTCTTTTGTTCGAACGTGTCATCGCTGATTACAACGCAGTAGCTACACGCTCAAATTGCCAGCATTCTTAGCGCGGTGAGCGCTGCTTCTTCGCCTTTATTACCGTATGTACCGCCTGCGCGTTCCATCGCTTGTTTCTTGTCGAGCGTAGTTAGCACGCCGAACGACACGGGCTTTAACGAGTCCAGACTCACGCTCATAATGCCGTGCGCTACCGCCTGGCAGATGTAATCAAAATGTGGTGTTTCGCCCTGGATAACGCAGCCAATGCCGATCACTGCAGCAATGTCTTTTCGCAATGCCATTTTCTTCGCGGCCAGCGGCAACTCAAAACTTCCGGGAACACTTACCCGTTCGATGTTGCTTTTCTTGATGCCATATTTGATCAACGTCTCGAAGGCTCCGGCGTACAATGCTTCGGTGATCTCTTCATTCCATTCCGCTACAACGATGGCGATCTTCTTTCGGGACAGGTTGGCGCCGATACGGGCATTTCCGGAGTGCATTGGGCCGGCCATAAATCTACTCTAAGTACCTTATCGGAATCAGGGAATAAGGCTATGAATTTCCCGAAAGCTTTGCCCTGTATTTACGGGCATTCTGAAATTCTGGTGACTCCCAATAATCATTAATGATTCGGTCGTATGCTTTTACGGCCTTGTCATTTTCATTGTTTTTTTCGTAAGCAAGGGCCGCCTTCATCAGGTACGCGGGTGTGAAGTATTTGTTCGGCTTGTAATCGGCAGCCTTCGCATAATACTTTGCCGCATCTGCGTAATTCTCCTGTTCCATATAGGTGTCTCCGATCAGGCTGTATGCACGCGCCTGAACCAGCAGGTCGTCAGAACTGAAATCCATGAGGTACAATCGTGCGGGCTCGAATTTACCTTGCTTCAGAAACGCAACTCCTGCATAATAGTTGGCCAGGTTAGCGGCATCGGTGATTCCATAGTCGCTCACGATGTCCGTGAAGCCGAGATTGTTGCCGTCGCCGTACAGCGCGAGTTCCAGACTGTCAGCTTCAAAGTAATAGACGGCCTGAAACATCTGTTGCTGAGCTTCGGTTTCCTGCGAATCCTTATAATATCGAAAGCCAAAATAGCCGCCGATTATCAGTGCAATGACCAGGGAGATACCAATGATGGTTTTCGGATGCCGTTCTGCCCACGTTTCTGCTCCCGCCAGGCGTTCGGCCAGCGCCTGAGGATTCTCCAGTAGGTCGTTCTTATGTGCTTCTGATTTTTTTGCCATTGTTCATCGAATGTGGGCGGCAAAACTACGAATTAGACTTAACAAAAGGAAGGGTCAATCAGTAATGTACGGGTAGTCTTGTTGTACATAAATATCCTTAAGTGCCTCCGTTGCCTCGGGGAACGCCGATTCCTCGGCGAACTTGACACTCTCCTCAACCTGTTCCTTAACCTGCTGATCGATCGCCTCAAGCTCTTTTTCGGTAGCGATTTTCCTGGTCAGAATACTCTTCTTGACAACCTCTATCGGGTCGCGCTGCTTGTATTCCTCTACCTCTTCCTTCGTCCTGTACTTGGCGGGGTCGGACATGGAGTGGCCCTTGTATCGGTACGTCCTGAATTCGAGGAGACTGGGACCTTCGCCCGCCCGCGCGCGCGCCGCTGCGTTTGCCACAGCGATATGCACAGCTTCTACACTCATCGCATCAACTGCCTCCGAAGGCATGTCAAATGCTTCGCCCAGCGTATACAGATCCGTGACGTTCGAGCTGCGCTTCACTGAGGTACCCATCGCATAACCGTTGTTCTCAATAACGAACACAACCGGCAGCTTCCAAAGCATGGCCAGGTTAAGCGCCTCGTGAAAAGCACCCTGACGCACAGCACCATCACCCATGTAGCACATGCAAATGTTCTTCGTCTTCTTGAATTTTTCTGCGAACGCAATTCCCGCCCCAAGCGGAATCTGTCCACCGACGATCCCATGACCACCGAAGAAGTTATGTTCCTTGTCAAAGATGTGCATCGAGCCTCCCTTGCCCTTCGAAATGCCGGTAGCCTTGCCGTACAACTCCGCCATCACCGCCTTCGGGTCGGTGCCCAGTGCCAGCGGGTGGCCATGGTCGCGATAAGCCGTAATCCATTTATCGTCTTTTGTCAGCGCGGTAACAGCGCCGGAAACGCATGCCTCCTGGCCGATGTACAGATGGCAGAAGCCTTTTATCTTCTGCATACCATATAGCTGGCCGGCCCGCTCCTCAAACTTCCGGATCAACTGCATATTCCTGTACCAGAAGAGATAGGTATCCCCCGAAAAACTGATTTTTCCCTCTTTTCCTGCAGGCTCTTTCTTCAATTTGGTGGTAGTGGGCATATTCCTAATTTTGAAACTGAACTGCGAAAATAACCTCCGAACGAACATTCGCCAAACTTTCCCGGTAAATCCTGCATGCAGCTCCTTGGCCTCCAGCTCATCCATTTCAAGAACTACGCTGAGGCGAATCTGGATTTATCGGCGAAAATCAATGTGCTGGTCGGAAAGAACGGAAGCGGCAAGACCAATTTGTTGGACGCCATCCATTACCTTTCCCTGACGCGGAGCGCGTTTTCGTCAGATCAGTTTTCCATACGTCACGGGGAGTCAAGTTGTTTGATCAAAGGAACGTTCGTGAAAGCAGGTATCACGCAGGAAGTTTCCTGCAGCCTGACCCCGGGAAGAAAAATATTCCGCGAAGGCACCGAGGAATATCAGAAACTGAGCGACCACGTCGGTCGTTATCCCGTCGTGTTGATTGCACCTGACGACACCGAGCTGGTGAAAGAAGGCAGTGAGGAGAGAAGGAAGTTTTTCGACAGCATGATCGCGCAATGCGACCGTGCGTATCTCGAGGCGCTCATTCACTACACGCATGCGCTGAAACAGCGGAACAGCCTGCTGAAGATGTTTGCAATCAACAACACATTTGATCCGGTGGCACTGGAAACGTACGACAACGTCCTGGCAAATTCCGGCGCCGTAATCTTCGAAAAAAGGAAAAACTTCCTGGCGGAATTCCGGCCTCTTTTTGACGAACATTATAAACTTATCGTCGACAATGAGCCCGCGGACGTGGAGTACCGATCAGCGCTTCACGAACAAGGCATGCTGGAGGGGCTGGAGGCAAGTCGTCAGCGCGACGTTATTCTTCAGCGCACAACGTTCGGTATTCACCGCGACGATTTTCATTTCATGTTTGGCTGGAGTGACCTCAAGCGCCTGGGATCACAAGGACAAAAGAAGTCATTCGTGATCGCCCTCAAGCTCACCCAGTTTGCAGTTTTGAAGAATCACCTGAACGTAAAACCCATTCTCTTGCTTGACGATATATTTGACAAGCTCGACGACCTTCGCATTCGCCGGTTGCTGCATCTTATCAAGGAGGAGCGATTGGGGCAATTGTTCATAACCGATGCCCGCCTGGACCGAACGGTGGCCCTGCTAAGTGAAATCGACAGTCTGGCTGCTATCTTTACGGTGGAAAATGGGCACATTGCACCTTCATGAGCCGATCCGGTCACGATAAGGGATTCAAGTCAGTGGGCGATGCCATCCGCGAGATGCTCAATTCATATCGGCTTACGGCCAGGTTCGATGAAGCGAGTTTGATCAGCTCCTGGGAACGCATCGCTGGAAAGCCGATTGCCCGGCGAACGAAAAAGATCTATGTGCGCAACAAAGTACTCTTCGTGGAACTGGACTCTCCATCGATGAAACATGACTTTTCCCTTCACAAAGCCGAGGTGTTGAAAGTTTTCCACCAGGAATTCGGCAAGGACGTCATTGGAGACATCATAGTTATGTAGTGGAAACCGGATTTTCAATTGGCACACCCGCCAAATCTCATGAAATTCGGCCTTTAAGTTTTGAAAAAGTTGAAAACCGTATAATTTTGCACTCCTGTTTTTTCGGGCGCGACAAAACGGGTAAGTAGTTCTTAATGTTATTGTTTCGACCAGTCAGGGGGAATACCAAAGCGGCCAACTGGGACAGACTGTAAATCTGTTGTCTTATGACTTCATAGGTTCGAATCCTATTTCCCCCACATCAGAAGTATGCAGTCGGCAGACTGTCAACTTAAAATGCGGGAGTAGCTCAGTTGGTAGAGCGGCAGCCTTCCAAGCTGCAGGTCGCG